>NZ_CP100350.1:659000-988500 GCF_024204685.1 Gilvimarinus sp. DA14 | reverse complement strand
TGGACACCATTGAAGAAGAGGATGTAGCCCCCGGTGTAAAACGGCGCATCATGGGTTACAACGAACAGATTATGGTAGTGCGGGTTACGTTTGAAGAGGGCAGTGAAGGCTATGTTCACAGCCATTTCCACTCTCAAGTGGCCTATGTAGAGCGTGGTAAATTCGAAGTAATGATTGATGGCGAGAAGAAAATTTTAAAAGGTGGCGATTGCTTTTATGTTCCGCCGAATGAGGAGCATGGGGCTGTGTGTCTTGAGGCCGGCATCTTGATTGATATTTTCAGTCCGATTCGCGCCGATATGGTCGGTGGTAAGTAGGTCTTTGCGCAGAGTAGCGTAGCGGCTACATTCTCATCCATGTATCGCTCAAGGTAGCGGCGCTATACGGATTCTTGCATATACATATTTAATCATCAGGTGAGCTTTCTATGAAACTTAAAAATCGTGTTTGCGTAATAACCGGTGGTGGGCGTGATATAGGTCGCTCGATCTCGCTAAAATTGGCTCAGGAGGGGGCGAAACTGGTAATCAATTACTTCGGTAATCAGGAAGCTGCTGAAAAAACACTTGCCGATGTGAAAAGCCTGGGAGCCGAGGCCATTCTGGTTCGTGGCGATATGGGGCAGCCCGATGAGGTGCGAAATCTGGTTGCTAAAACCCAAGAGGCATTCGGCGATAAAATTGATATTTTGGTCAATGTGGCTGGTGGTCTTGTAGCGCGGAAAACCATTGACGAAATGGACCCGGACTTTTTTGACTTTGTAGTGCGTTTGAACCTTACCAGTACCTTTTTGCTGACCAAATATGTTACTCCCCATATGGAGCAGGGTGGCGTGGTGATTAACTTCTCCTCCCAGGCCGGCCGCGACGGGGGAGGTCCTGGTGCTTCGGCGTACGCTACTGCCAAGGGTGCAGTGATGACCTTTACCCGCGCCATGGCTAAAGAGTTGGGCCCCTGCGGTATTCGTGTTAACTCACTGTGTCCGGGCATGATTAGCACCACCTTCCACGATACATTTACCAAAGACGAAGCGCGCAAGAATGTTGCTGGAGCAACACCTCTGCGTCGTGAAGGCTCGCCGGATGAAGTTGCGGATGTCGTTGCTTATCTCGCTAGCGATGAGGCCACCTTCTTAACGGGTCTAAATATGGACGTGAACGGCGGTCTGATCTTCTCCTAAGGGCAAATCTTTAGAGTCGGTGGGGCCAAGGGTCTCTGTGTTAACTAAGAGGTAGAATGTGAAGATTGCAGCTATTGGGGAATGTATGCTGGAGATGTCCAGCGGTAGCTTATCGGATGAATTGGCCAAGGTTCCTGCCGTGATTGGTTACGGTGGAGATACTTTGAATACGGCGGTGTATTTGGCGAGACTCGGTTCTCAGTCCAGTTTTGTTACGGCAATGGGTGACGATCAGGCCAGCCAGTGGATGATATCTCAATGGCAAAAATCTGGTGTTGATACATCGGTAGTGCGAAAGGATTCCAGCAAACGTCCCGGGATTTACCACATTAGTAACGATAAAACAGGCGAGCGTCACTTTATATATTGGCGTAACGATTCAGCTGCAAAGTACATCCTCGATAGCGATGGCAAAGCGCAACTGCTTCGTCAGCAACTATCACACTTTGATTTTATTTACTTTTCCGGCATTAGCCTAGCGATTATTGATGAGCCGTCTCGGAACCGTTTATTCAGATTATTATCTGAATTGCAAGATGACGGAAAAAAAATAGTTTTTGACGGAAATTACCGTCCGGTTTTATGGGAAAGCACTGATCTAGCTCAAAAGGCGTTCAGTCGGGCTTACGCTATCAGCGATATAGCCCTCCCCACCATTGATGATGAAGCTCAGCTTTTTGGTGAGACAGATAAAGACGCGATCATTGATCGAATTCGTAAATGTGGCGCCCGTGAAATTGTGTTGAAAATGGGTGCCGAAGGTTGTTGTGTCGACGACGGATCCAGTCGCGAAGTCGTGAGCGGCCGTCGGGTAGAGGTGGTTGATACGACTTCTGCAGGGGACTCCTTCAACGCTGCCTACCTGCACTATCGCTCACAAGGCGAGAGTTATGAATTGGCTGCCAAAATGGGGCATATCTTGGCCTCAACGGTGATACAACATAAAGGTGCGATTATTGCTGAAAGTGATATGCCTAACTTTCAGTAATGTAGATCTGCATGTAGCAAACAATCCACAAGAGAGTTGCCCATGATTAATAAGCTAACCTTACCTGAAAACGTTATTCTAGGTGATGCGGTTTCGAAGACCTTCGCCTACGCCAAGGCACAGCACATGGCTTTGCCTGCGGTCAATATTACTAGCTCTAGCACGGCTAACAGCGTAATGGCGGTTGCTGCTGAGATTAGTGCGCCAATCATTATTCAGCTATCACACGGTGGGGCTGCGTTTTACGGTGGTAAATCTGTAGCGAACTCTAACCACCAAGGCTCTATAAACGGCGCTGTCTCTGCTGCCTTACACGTCCATGCGATGGCGCCAGTTTACGGCGCCAACGTGATGTTGCACACCGATCACGCCGCTCGAAAACTTTTGCCTTGGATCGATGGTTTGCTGGACGCCGGAGAAGAGTATTACCGTCAACACGGTAAGCCGTTGTTTTCTTCACACATGATTGATTTGTCCGAAGAGCCTTTGGAAGAGAATATTGAAACTTGCTGCGAGTATCTTAAGCGCATGAGTGCAATGGGTATGACGCTTGAAATCGAGCTGGGTGTTACCGGTGGTGAAGAAGACGGTGTCGATAATACGGGAATAGACTCATCCCGCTTGTACACGCAGCCCTCAGAAGTTGAATATGCCTATGAGAAGCTCAGCCAGATCAGCGATAAATTCACTATCGCAGCGGCCTTTGGTAATGTTCATGGTGTGTATTCGCCGGGCAATGTAACCTTGCGGCCAGAAATCCTGCGTAACTCTCAAGATCATTTGAAGCAAACCTTCAACTTGGGTCATAACCCAGTGGACTTCGTGTTTCACGGTGGCTCGGGATCGTCGGCCGAAGATATCGCTTTAGGTATCGAGTACGGTGTAGTGAAAGTCAATGTGGATACCGATTTGCAGTGGGCTTACTGGAATGGTGTGCGCGAGTTTTATGAAGATCGTAAAGATTACCTTCAGGCTCAAATTGGCAATCCTGAGGGTCCGGATGCACCAAACAAGAAGTTTTATGATCCAAGGGTCTGGTTGCGCAAAGCCGAAGAGGGCTTTTCTTCTAAATTGACGGACATCTGCCGCCAATTAAATTGCGAAAGTGTGTTTTAGCGCCGACGCGTATATTTGGTGAGTACCCTTTAGATGCCTGCACAGCCCTACAAAGTCTTTATATCGGATTTACATGCACAGGGGGATATGTTCGACGCGTTAACGGAAAGACGATTCGGCATATTAGAGGCGCTATTGGAAGATTACGCGAGGCAGAGTCCTGGCGCTCCCTTAAGCGCTTTGCGTCATTACCTACTCGGTGAAGAGGCGACTTCTCCGGGGCTCTCGGACCACTTTGCGGAACTTACGGCCATGATGGAAATTCTGCTTAGATTTAAGCAGGATCGCCGTTTTTGGCCCGTCGGGGTAGAGACATTCGCCAGCTGCAGCTGGTTTTTAAATATTCTGGATGAATACGCCATTAACGGTGTGCTTGACGATCAGCGCCGTGATGCTATCGCTTTGCTAGATTATCAAGATAGGGAGCAACTGTGTCGATATATTGCCAAAGCGGTGCTGGCATTGGCGTGTTATCGCTTGCATGTGGTTGGCGATATTTTTGATCGTGGCCCAGATGCGGCGAAAATTCTGGATCGTTTGCAAGGCATGCCTGACGTCACCATTCAATGGGGTAATCACGATGTCCTTTGGATGGGGGCGGCCTCCGGGTCGCTAGAGTGCATCGCCACGGTAGTGCGACTTTGTCTCAAGTATGGGCATATCGAAACCCTTACCAGAGACTATGGTATAAATCTTAATAATTTGGCGCAGCTTGCTCGTGATTCTTATGCGTGCGAACCAGCTGAACAGTTTTCTGTAGGCTCGACCACGACGGACCCCAATCAGCCTTGGGAGGCTATGCATAAAGCCATAGCGGTGTTGCAGTTTAAACTTGAAGAGCAGATCATAGAGCGCAATCCGAACTTTGCTCTCGCCGATAGAGCCATGCTGAAAAAAGTAGATTTTTCTAATGGCTTCATCATCTTAGAGGGCGAATCAGTTGGCCTATCCGACACATATTTCCCCACGGTAAACTCAAATTCCACTTCTGCTTTAACTGACCAAGAGTGGTCGGTTATAGAGGATTTGAAAGCGCAGTTTGTCGAGTCTGAACGGCTGCAGAAACACATCAATTTTTTGTTTGCCAACGGTAGTTTGTTAGCATCGGACGGTCGGTTTGTCATGTTTCACGGCTGTCTCCCAGTGAACGAGGATCTCAAGCCTGCACCCTTTCAGGTGAACCAGAGAGAACTCAGCGGTAGAGCCTTGTTCGATGCTTTCGAGCTGCAATTGCGCAAGGCCTATTCTCGGCGCGGAAGTAAAAATTGTCTGTACTTATCTGATATCGCTTGGTATCTGTGGTGCGGGCCTTTATCGCCTTTGTTTGGACGTAATAAGATGACAACGTTCGAGCGTTACTTCGTCGCCGACAAACGCTTTCACGATGAAGGCAAGAATCCTTACTTTAATACAAGGGATAATCAGACGTTTATTGCTTCAGTTGCTAAAGAACTTGGCGGCGATGGCAGTAGTGTTATCGTCAATGGTCATCTGCCGGTAAAACTCAAGGACGGTGAGTCACCACGGTTTGCCAATGGACATTTGGTTTGCGTAGACGGTGGATTTTCCGGTGCATATCGAGATTTAACGGGCGTTGCCGGTATGGTTTTTATCGCCGATGCTGATAATACCTATTTATTTTCTATTCATGAGCGAAGCTCTAATTTGAAATTTCAGTTAATTTAATCCTATATCCAACTCATAAAGTTAGCGGGAGAAATAAGATGATAATAAACCTTCAAAAGTCGATGCGACGCATCCCAGTTGCTGCTATGGCAATCGTTTCTTCAGTTGCTGTTCTGACTGCCTGTCAGGGTCAAACACAAACCAAGAAAGAAACTTATAACGCCGATGCGATGATCGGTAAAAGGATTCCCGGCTCTGTTATGGATTTCTCGCATTGGAAGATAACGCTGCCGATGGATAGTAATCGCGACGGAAAGATAGACGAAGTAGGCCCGCCCAACATCAGCCGCTTGCTGGAACCGCGTTTTTTCTACGCAAATGAAGAGGGCGGCGTGGTTTTTGCGGCACCCAATAAAGCGATAACCACTGCCAACTCTACCAATACCCGCAGCGAGCTGCGACAAATGGTTGATCCCGAGGGCTCTAAAACCAAAGCACCCGGCAATAATTTTGCCCTGGCAGCTCACTCTAAAGCCAGTAAATATGGGGCGATTGGCGGGCAACTATCGGCTACTTTGGCCGTTAATCATGTGGCCGTCGACGCTAAAAATCCCGACAAGAAACCGGCCTTCTCCGTAGTGGTAGGTCAAATTCATGCGGGCAAGGATGATTCAATGGCTCGCGGTTTTGGTTATGGTAATGAACCTTTAAAAATTTATTTCAAGAAATGGCCTAATCACGAACACGGTTCGGTGTTTTGGACGTACGAACGGAACTTAGAGCGTGATGACCCCAATCGCACCGACATTGCTTACCCTGTCTGGGGCAATCTATGGGATTCGTCTGAGGATCCAGGAGAAGCTGGGCTCAAGCTTAATGAAACGTTCAGTTACACCGTTGATGTTGACGGCAATATTATGAATCTGACCTTCTCTGCAGAGGGTAAACCGACGGTCGAATACTCGGTAGATTTATCGAATAATGTCGATCCTAATGGCGTGGTGGACGAACTCGATAACCCCCGCGGTTATAGCGGTGACTGGTTCTACTTTAAAGCAGGCGCCTACAACCAATGCAGCAGTAAAGACCAGGAGGGCATGTGGTATGCGGGCTGTGCGGGCAGTGGTGTTTGGGAGGAAGACTATCAAAACGGTCACTATGTGCAGGCGACCTTTTCGTCCTTGACAGTTAAATAGCCTATAGCCTTACTTAGCAGCGCCACCTAGCCTATTTTCTAAGTGGCGCTGCTTCGGTGTTATCACCACCCCTCCTTTGTTGGCCGTAACTTGGTGAGGGGTAGAGCAAACGGTGATCTCGCATCGTTTGCAGCTCTTACCTCTCAGTTTTGTGTTTCCGTTCTGCATTTCCGATTCTGTCTCATAAGTTGCTGAAATATAAGCCTTTATTAATTAATTTCTAGAGTCTATAAATTGGTTGAAGCTGTTATTGTCAAATCGGTTGACAAAAGTGCAGTCAATTCGGTAAGGTCTTCCTATCTGGCGATTATGCTTTCCTATAAATAATGATAATTAGGGAGTAAATGATTGAAACTTTTGATTCAGCAAGTTTGTTTGGCGCTGTAGGTGTTAACTCAACAGCGCCAGTATGTATTGGCGTCAAGGCCATGTTTTTACCACAGTGTCTGTGGTCCTCTCCGATGGGTTAACGAGAGTGGTTACCCGCTTAACGGGCTTCGGCAGAAGCCCGCCTTTTTCCACGCTAGACAACATATGCTGGGATAAGAACGCGGTTTGGTTCACTGTGATAAGTAGGCAGGCTCTGCGACAGAAAAGTGCACTTTTGGTTTGGAAACTAAGGGATTGAGACTAAAGGTTTAACTGTTCGGTGAGTTCAAAATGAGACTTAACTTGAAGTTAAACGGCTTTTTGTTAAAAGAAGTCACGCTCTGAATATGCTGTGTCTTGGTAAATAAACTAACGTGAATCAACAATAATTAAATCTGTAAGAAATTCGTATCAAGTCATCAATTAACAATAAGGATACACACTTATGAAAATGAAACTGTTAACAGCTTCCATTCTGGCTGCCAGCTTGGCAGGGTGCGGCGGCGACGGGGACGATGTGTTTGACGTGCCTGATACCTCAGGGGGGTCAAGCTCAAGCGCGGGTCCGGTAGAGAATACTCCCGCGACCTTTAGCGGCCTGGAAGCAAACACCAATAACAGCACTCAAGATTTGGCCGGCACCATCGTGGTCACTGATCCTGACTCAGACGAAGACGCAGTTCAGCCGCTATCCGATGAAAGTACTATGTACGGCACTTTCTCAATTATCGAGGATGGTAACTGGGTGTACACTCTCGACACTGAGAATAGCACCGTTGCCTCTTTGGCGGGACCGGATGACTCGATCGTAGATGTGGTGGAGGTTCAATCAGTAGATGGAACATCGGCGAGCCTCGAAATCACGATTACCGGAGCGGATACCGTCCTTACTACCACTAAGGCCGCTCGAATCACCGACAATATGCTCGATGATGCCGGTGAGCTTCGCTATAAATTTGATGAAGCGATCGAGAAAGGAAAGCTTACCGTATCTTTCTTGAAAGACGAGAACGTGGTCGATGAAGATGGAGCAGATAAAGACGCTTATATTGGTATTTACGGCTCATCTACAAGTACCAGTCAGGCTATGGTCGACTTACGTATTCAGGCTGATAAGTACGTTATCCGTGACAGAGATGACATCGAAGTAGAGATTCCTTTCGTTCCCGGTGAGTGGACAGACGTCGAAATGACCTGGGACGCCTCCGCGGCGAGCGCAGACGCGACGCCTTTAGTTACTGTCACCATTAATGGCGTAAGCGTAACCACTGAGCCGTTCTCTTCGGCCTCTTCAATTCCGACAACGGTAATGGATGGTGTAGAAGCGGTAATCTTCAAAGTGGGTGACAACGGCTCGATCATTCCTGACGGCGCCTATTATGTTGATAACGTAAAGGTATATTCCGATATTGAAGGTAATAGCATAGCCTTCGAAGATGACTTTGAAGGCTATGAGGTTGGCGTATCTTTGGATCCTGAAGAAAACAGTGATTCTGTTTATCACAGCAATACTGCAGAAACCGTGGTGGCAAATGTAACTGCTGGCGGGGAAGGAACAGGCGGCGGCTCTGGTGATGAATCAGGTCCTGGTACACCTGGCAATAAAATTGCGCAGATTACCGATAATATGATTGATGACGCCGGTGAGCTGCGATATAAGCTTGAATCAGCTGTTGCCTTGGGTAAGTTATCGGTTTCGTTTCTTAAAGACGACAATGCAGTAACTGAAGACGGATCGGCTAAAGACGCTTACATCGGTTTGTTTGGTTCCTCTACCAGCACCAGCAATGCTCTTGTCGATTTGCGCATTCAGGAAGATAAGTTTGCCATTCGTGACCGTGACGATATCACCGTCGATATTCCTTTTACCCCAGGCGAGTGGACCGAAGTGGAGATGACGTGGGATGCGTCGGCTGCCAGCGCGGATACAACGCCCCTGATGACTATCACCATCAATGGTACAAGTGTTACCACTGAGCCTTTTAGTTCGGCTTCAGGCTCGCCCTCAGAGGTAATGAATGGTGTTGAATATGCCATCTTCAAGCTTGGTGATAATGGCTCAACGATTCCTGATGCCGCTTATCATATCGATGAGGTTAAAATATTTGAGGATTTAGAAGGCACTTCCTTGGTGTTTGAAGATGACTTTGAGGATTACGTATTTGGCGACTCTCTTGACCCAGATGTTAATCCAAACTCTGTCTACCATTCGAATTCAGCGGAAGTTATTGTGATTTCCGAGTGATTTCGAATGTTTTTTTAGTTCCATAGCTGTTCTCTTTTGCCCCCATTCTTGGGGGCTTTTTTTGTCCCGCCTTTTGTCTTTCGCTTTTTATAAACCATGCTGTTGGCATAGCTAGTACGGCTCAAAAAATTTTACCTGATGGTTTACTAAAGAAGCGGGTGATACATCAAAATAACACGCCTATAAGCTGGTGGACGCTGACGTGCATACTAAAAATTTGGCTGAATCGACTAACGCCCGTGCACCTGTACTGTCGCTTTCGGCTTCAGGTCGATCAGGGTGGCGTTTTTCACGGGTTCAGTATTTGTGATCTATTTGCTAGCGGGTATGTGTGTAGCTAATAGAATGGGCTTTGTGAGGACCGTCTGGGCAATCGGCTATAGGGTGGAGTAGAAGGCGCGCGAGATAGATATTAGTGGTAATAGAGTTGTTGTTAACTGACATAAAAAAGCCCGCGCAAGCGCGGGCACGAGTGGTTTCCGGCGGAGTGGGCCGCCGGAAGGGGTAGGGCTAGAAGAACTTAGCTTTTACACCCATAAATACACGGGGACCAAAGCTGTTCAGCTCGCCAAGGTAATCCCGGGTGTAGTGATATTGTTTTTTCGGCTCGTCAAACAGATTAATTGCTTCCAGGCTTACACGGACGTCGTCGGTAATGTAGTAAGACATACGTGTTTCCCATACACCTGTATCTCCAACAAAGCGCAAACGTGTGCCATTGCTAGTGTAGGGCTGAAAGTACTCGCTGCGATATTTGTAGATCAAGCTAGCGTCAAAATCGCCTTCAGAGAAGTACAACTGTCCAGAGAAAACGTGATCTGAGAAGCCGGGAACGTTGCCCGGTTCGACAATACCATCTGTTTGATAAACGACATTGCCCTCGTCATCGCGCACGGTAATGTCGCCATAGTTGCTGTCTTCAAATTCAAAGTCAGAATCGGCGTAGTTGTAGCTCGCTTTGAAACCAAATCCGCTAAGCAGCCCCGGCAGATAGGAGAAGTTATGAGTGGCCGTGATCTCGATACCGGTGAGATTGCTGGTGTCGTCGTTGGTTTCAGTCAAATCAAAATCGGCAGGGACCATCTGGCCATCAATTAAAAACTCTTCGGTAGTCCGGGTAGTATCAAAACCGCCTTGGAATTTTTTGTGATAGAGGCCGAAAGCCAGCATGGTATCTTGATTCGGGTACCACTCGATGGCTGCGTCAAAGCTCCAAGAGGTCAGTGGTTGCAGGTTGGGATTACCATCGCCACTAACGTTTTGAATCAGCTCATCCAGCTCGGTAATGTCTTCTTCGCTGCTTACGGTAAAGCCGCGTTGATAACTGAGATCTGCAGGCTCTGGGCGTGATAAGCCACGATATACCGCACCGCGGAGCATCAGCTCTTCGCTGAGATCCATAATGACGTTAACACTTGGCAGTACTTCGGTGTAGTCACCGCCTGCTTCTACGCGCTCAAGATCTGCACTCTCTACAGGGACCAGTGAGAGGATGCCCTCGTCTGAGGTTTCAATGGTATAGGGGGTGCGATAACCGATGGACTCAACGTCGGTTTGAATAACACGCACACCAAAGTTACCGCGAACGGTTTTATTAAACATCTCGCTGTCAAAGTCAGCCATGATGTAGGCGGCGTCTGTGGTTTCGGTCACATCAGTCGTGCTGGCCAGGGATTCCGGCATTTCTGGGAAATCCATGCTGTTACCGGTATGCTCGGCGAGCATGGAAACAGCACAGGCGGTATCGAATGTAGCCCAGCTGTTGGTTTCCTTAACAATATTTCCCTGATCGTCCAAGATAGTAAACAGTGCGCCGTCGCGTTCTGCTCCCATAAAGTCACTTTCAGGGAAATCGATCGCACAGGTTTCGTTTACTTGAGACAGGAACTCGTACTCCCCAATGGTCACTTCAAACTCATTGCGTACAGTGGGGCCCATGTCCAGATATTCGAGCTCGGAGTGACGGACACCGCCTTTAACGGCTGTAATCATGCCGTCTAAGCGCCATTCGAAGTCTGCACGGAAAGCTTCGATGGTGTTGGTACGATCCACGTCACTGTCAATACGAGCACGGTAGCGATCCGAGAACAGTGAATGGTCGGTCACATCAAACCCGGTGATCTCGTATTGGCGGATGCCCGAATCGGTATCCCATTGAACCATGGGGCGATATTGAGAGATATCTTCAGCGTATACGTTGCGATCGTCAGACTGTGTACGCAGTAAGATTTGGTTTTCTACACGTGTAGTTTCGGAGAATGAGTAGTCGGCCGAAACGGTGAAGTCTTGGGTGATATCATAGGCGATGTTTATCCCGTAACCCTCATAATTCTCGTCACGACGATAGAGCTCACTGTTTGATTCGATGGCGGTTTCGCCCACCCAATTGTGAATAGCGCCGTTTTCAGATACCACCAGGTTTTCTGGTGTAACCCCTGGGGTAGTGCGCTTTTGGTTGGCAAAGTTTAAGTCGTGACGTTTCTCTGCCTGAATACGCTCGGAGGTTTGGTAATCGATATTAATATCCGTGCGATCATTAGGCTGGAACTGAAGTGCAGCAAAGAAAGCCTCACGCTCGTCAGATGTGTCGTTCTGACGATAGCTGTTGGAGCTGGGGGCAAACGCATAGTCTTTGCCTGCGTCATAGGCTTCCCCAGTTTCTGGGTTGATCTCAGTGTTGTAATCGCCAGAGTTAGAAGGCCCGGTGGTGGGGTCTTCACAGTCACCGGCTGATTCCAGGTAGTAACCTCGATCAGTCACACTCGGATCATTGATACAGGCAAACAGCGAGGTACCGCTGGGACTGGATGCACGCATTTCAGATTCAGGCTGAGCAATATCGCTTTGCTCATATCCCAAAGAGATCCCCAGTGCAGAGCCATTGTCAAACTCAAATTGGTCTACATAGCTGGCACTGCCGCGAAAGCCCACATCTCCTGACATTGAGTCTTCAATGTTTTGTTGATTTGGTTGGAAGCCGGCTTTTGCTTCGACTTGCAGGCGTCGCTTGTTGAAATCCAAAGGTCTAACGGTTTCCAGGGCGATTAGACCTGCTACACCACCTTCGATCAAGCTGGCATCTTGAGTTTTATAGATGGCCAGTTTGTTGATTAGCTCGGATGGGAACTGAGAGAAGTTTACTGAGCGGTCGCCACTGCCGTTTGTGGCGTTGCGGCCGTTGAAAGTGGTGGCGCTCAGGTACGGGCCGAGCCCGCGGATCGAAATTTCAGTAGCGCCGCCATTTTCCCTGTGTGAAGACGCGCCAGTAATAGATTCTAGTGCTTCACCAATGGAAAGGGCAGGCATGTCACCAATATCGTTGGCGGACATACCGTCTACGATCGTGGTGGAGTTTCGTTTAATGTCGATGGTGGTTTGAATCGTGGCGCGTGTGCCTTGTACCACAACTTCCTCAAGTGCAAGCATTTCGTCCGATGAATCTTGAGCTTGCGCCATGCCGGTGTATGAAATAGCGGCTATAGCACTAACCAGCATTGAGCGGTTGAAACTATGCTTGCGTGATGACTTTTGAGCGAACTTATTGTTATTTCGCATTATATCCTCCAGGGCCCGTTATTGTTGATATTTGGGTAAACGCCTCTTGGCGCCCAATTTGTATTCATTTGGCAGATAATATTGTCAACCAAAATGCCATTGAAGTGCAAGGGGATGAAGCAAAAAGTTGCTATACCAAACGATTGAACTTTAGGTGTTGTTCCAAGTTTTGCCATGATAAAAGCCGCTAAGCTGCGCTGCAGTAACATTAAAAAATAATGAAAACAAAGGGTTAGCTGAAATGCTTAAGGTGGTGACAAGGATAAGCTCAGTTGGTAAACCAATCCCAAATGATAGGTGGTTGAGGAATCGTGAATCTAGGGCTGCGGGGGCGGCGGGTTGAAGTTTGGGCAGCATGACTGCTCCGGCTAATGTTTGCCGGAGCAAGTCAGACTAACGAAATTTAATAAGAGACGCTGCTATTTACATCAGTTGTGTCGCTGCTCTAGTGCGTAGAAGGTTACTTGGGTGTAGTCAGTGTCCTCGCCGCTGTTGTTTTGGTTGTAAGCGCCCGCTTTAAAGTACATATACTGGCCGCCCTGATCATAGCCGCTGTCGCGCATGCTAATGCTTTTAGAGATGGTGGGTTGACCTTCGCGATAAATATGCACGCTTAAGGTGTTACCGCGAACGTCAATTTCGTAGCTGAAAATTTCGTTTAAGGCTATTCCATCGCTAGGATCTGCTGCCTGGTCACTTCTGCTTCCAATCAGAGAGTGCCACTGGTCGTCTCCGTCTTTAATTTCGTGTGCGAAATAGAGAGCTCCTTTGCTGTTGTCGGGGAGTTTTCTGTAGTAAAGCCGAATGGGTTCATCATCGTTAGCGTGTATTTGGCCGATGATGACGCGCCCCACCTGATAGTTCTCGCCAGTGGTCGAGACTCTGTTAACGGCTAGTGTAGCGCGCATATTTCCGTCTATGCCACCGGCTTTTGCTCTGTCTGAAGCAGGGGCGCTACCAAATACCCAGTTGTTGGCATTCACGCCCTTTGTGTCAATGCTGGTGTCGCCGGCACGGAGCATCTCGCGCAGTTCGGTTCGTGTATAGCTGGTATTTGCTGATGTTTTGAAGCCAGTGGGGTAAACCCGAAACACCATGCCGCCGTCGTCACCAGTGAAGAAGTAGTCGGGGTTTTCGTAGCCGTTGTTAAGCTGCTTTTCTTTTATGCTATCGGCATTGCCATTATTGTCGTTATCGCTTGGAACGCTTAGATACCAGCGAGATAAATCAAAATTATCCGAAGGGGGGCTGAGCGGGGATAAGTCGGTAGGCTCAAGTGCTCCGCTGGGTTGCGCGGAGGCCACCTCCAGCCCGTCGCAGCCGTAAACTTCTACTTCAATTAAATCGTTCCATAAATCGTTGGAGTTTCCGTGACCTATTAAGCGGATATAGCGAGCAGTAACTTCGTCAAACGTGGCTGAGGTGAAAAGCTGAGTATTTTCGGACTGCCCGTTGGCTACTAGGTTCACCCAGTCAGTTTCATCGGTTGACGCTTCCAGCTCGTAAAAGCTTGTTCGTTCATCGTGCTTGTGCCAGGCGGTTTTTACTTCTGTTATCGTTGCCTGAGTGCCCATATCCAATGTAATGCTTTTGCCGTCGCCGAGCGATGACCAGCGTGATTCCGGGGAAAGGTTGTAGTCAATAGCCTTTGCAGCGCCATTGTTCTCGTCGCTGTCGTTTTCGGTAATTGAGTCGATAATAAGCGCTGTGCTTGAGCTACAGCTTTGTGGTGTTGATGGCAGGCTGGATGCGCTCGAGTTGGATGAGCTGGTCGTAGTATTATCTTGACTGGAAGAGCCGGAGCATCCAGCGAGGCTCGTGACGGTTAATGAAAATAATAGAAAAAGGCGACGGGATGAAAGCATCTATGGCTCCTGAGAAATCTTGCCGGTATTGAAAGTACTGTTGTTATTAAAAGTAAAAGATATATTTGCTGTTGGTTAACGCTGAGCTTTTTGCATATTATTTTTATCTTTAGCGAGTAATACGGCTTGCCGTTCGGTGGCCGTATCTCACCTTTTTTGGTGTCGTTCGCCGCTTCTGCTTCGAGGGATAGTTTCTGTACTCAGTCAGATATCATCGTGGCTCTGATGAAAATTTTATACTTGTTCTTACAAAAATGTAAACCAGTTTGACGTCATATTGGTTTGATTTCGAGGTTGGGGGCAGGGCATAGCAGGGCTAATTTAGGCAAGGGTTTTCTGATCATTGCTGCAAGAGCCTATTGATGCTAATAAATACGCCGCAAGGAAGCCCCTGTTTTGCAAGCAAGACTTATTGCTAGTTAGGCGCAGTGAGCAGGTGAGGTTATTTAACACAGCCAAAGCCGGCCCTGCGAGCGTGCTCTGGGCTTTGGCTTTTGGCGATAGACTTGGTTTTAGCTCGGCGGGTTGCGGCAGGAGCTGCCCTAAGCCCTATTTAAAGGGGGCGCAGGCGCGAGAGGCATTAAGTGTTGCGTGTCGTCCATGGGCAGTGATCAAACCTCTCGTTCGGCCACTTAAGCTTTAGCCCCTAAAGTCTTGATTGACGAACTCTAGGTAGCAATAGACTGCGTTTAATTAGTGTACACAGGTCGCGGTGCGATGTTTTTATCATTATAAAGTTGGCCGAGGGCGGGAGCTGGCTTTGCGCCTCACTCCCGGCGTTTAAACTTATTCGTACAGGCACAGATACGCGGTATCGGATTCTACCTTAACGCCGAATTTCTGCTGCGCTTCGACAATAAATTCTTCCCCAGCACCATAGGTGACCCAATCGTCGGAGCCTGGCAGTTTAACGGTTAGGGCGCCGCTGATTACTTTCATATACTCGCGCTGGCTGGTGCCAAACTCATAATCGCCGGGCGCCATCACGCCAACGGTGGCGGGTAGTTTTTCGCCCGCAAAGGCGATGGAGGCGACTTTGCCTTCGAAATAGTTGTTTACGTTGAACATGCTGTGACCCTTATGCTTCGTTAATGATGTCTAAGCGCAGAGGTTGTCTGCAGTTTTTCTTTGTGCAACGAAAAAAGGGCTACCCATCTCTGAGTAGCCCTTTCATCTTTATTTGGCTCCGCCTGCTGGGCTCGAACCAGCGACCCAATGATTAACAGTCATTTGCTCTACCGACTGAGCTAAGGCGGAACGGTGACTTCCTCTGTGGAAGTGGTGCGCATATTATAGAGCGATCCCGATTTGGTCAACCCCTGATTGGGAAAAAGTTGAATAAATATAGAGGTGTGCCTAAAAACCCTACAAATTGTATTAACCCTATACAATTCAAAGAGATAGCGGGTTGCTTGTTGGAGTCCCGAGCGCCCTTATGGCTATACTGGGCGCTTTGTGCCAACCGTTTTGGAGTCCGCTTTATGCGCACCGACAACAGCGATAATCCTCTGCTTGGTGTCTTGCGGGAGCTGCTCTGCGAGCCCGGCGACGGCTATACCGAGCACGGCTTGATTAAGATCTTGGTGGCCAGAGGTTTGCTGCCAGAGGATTACAATGCCGCTCCTCAACGGTTGTTCCAAACGCATTTCTTATTATTCAACGGGCTTTACCTGTTGAAAGCTGAACTGGCTGAGAATTCTATCGGGCTGGATATAGGCTTGGTGGAGGTTCGGGTTTATGCCATGGACAGTTCGTCGGGGCAGGGGGCTGCTCTGGGTGGTGCTCGTGAGGCCCGCTTAAGTGAGTACTATCTTAATTGGGAGCATTTTCGCGCCGCGACCGATGAGTCCGTCACCGAGCTTTTAGATGGTTTTTGGCGCCAGCTTGCAAAACACCAGGTGTCGCCGGGTGACCGGCAAGAAGCGTTGGATATTCTGGGGCTTTGCGATTCAGCGGACTATACCCAGATAAAACAACAGTACCGCCGTTTGGCGATGCGCGCGCACCCGGATCGCGGCGGCGATACCCAGCAGCTGCAGCGCATCAATTGGGCTATGTCGGTGCTGCAAGCCAAACGGTGACCATGCATGATAATCGCGCAAAAGACTGATGAGTGGGGGCAGGTGTGTCAGGTGCGTAGCGCCGGCGCCAGTTTACGCTTATACACCGATGGTATTTTTCACAGTCAGTATCACCCTCACAGGCTGCTTGAGGGAAACTTGTGGGATTTGCTCTGGTTACCCAGTCTGCTGCAGCCGCAGCAGAGCATTAAGCGCGTGTTGGTGTTAGGTGTCGGCGGCGGTGCGGTGGTGCGTAAACTCAACCGGCTTTACCCCTGGGCATTGATTGTTGGAGTGGATTTGAGCCAAGTGCATTTGGCACTGGCGCGGCGCTACTTTGGGGTGCGAGGCGGTCATATGCCTCTGTACTGCGCCGACGCTGTGGCGTTTATGAAATACTACCGTGGCCCCGGGTTTGATTTGATTATCGATGATTTGTTCTCCGGCAGCGCTGGTGAGCCAGAGCGGGTTCTGCCAATGGATCGCGCCTGGTGCAGGGTATTAACACAACATTTGCAGCCCAATGGTCTGCTGGTGGCAAACTTTGGCTCGCACGAGGAGTACAAGCAAAGCGCCATGGCATCGACCGCTGAGGGCTTTCACAGTGGGTACACCTTGCAGATGCCGCAGTATGAAAATATCTTTGCGGCCTGTTACTTAAGTGAGGTGCGCAATGGCGCCGCTTTGATGGCGACGCGCTTGGCAAATTACGGCGTCAAGCTTGGCGATTGCGTCAACATAAAAGCCGTTTTTTAAAGTGCTAAGCCCGCGCTCGCGGTCTGCTCAGGCGTATTACTTTAAATTGTTTGTTATTTGCTAGCGTCTCTTGCTGGGCAAAATAGGGTTTGGCTTTTTGTTCGACAGCAATAAAACTGTTTACCACAAAAAAGGCGCTGCCGTCGTTCTCCAGATGCCTCGCAGCACTGTGCAAGAAGCGTTCGGTTAAGTCCTGGCTGAGCGCAAAACCCTGATGAAAAGGCGGATTGCAGAGTAGGGTTTGAAATTGGCCGCTCACACTATCGCCGCAGTCGCCGGGGACAATCTCGGCCGCTATATGTAATTGTTTGCTGTTGTATTCAGCACTGATAAGGGCGGCGGCATTGTTGTCCGTTAGCACTAGTCGCTGGGGTAGATCGGTCAACAGGCTCCGACAGGCTTCCAGTGCCAGATAACCATAGCCACAGCCTAAATCCAGTAGTGAGTCGGTTTGCTTGAGCAGCTTTTGCTGAGCGAGGGTCTGTAACAAAAACTCACTGCCTTGGTCGATTTTCTGCCAGCCAAACTGCCCGGGTTTGCTAGCAAACTGTGGCGCTTTGGCAAGGGCGCGCAACTCGGGGTAGTGGCTGTCATCCAGTGTGCTTTCTACGCTGGTGTGTCGAGTTAAGCTCGCGCAGTAAGCCAGGCCGTGTTTTCGTGTTGCTTTAGCGCAGCCGAGCAGTTGTGCGGCTTTGTCTAAATAGTTTTTGGCCCCTTCGCTTTTAAGTCCGCACATGTGCAGTTGGCCGCCTGCGGCAAGCTTTGCAGCGGCGATATTCAGCGCGCGGTGAACCACCGGCTTTTCTTTGGATACCCGATAGAACAGGGTATTGATGGCGCCAGGTAAGTCAGCTTCGGCAAAATCACTGAACACGGCTTGCAGCTGCAGCGCTTGCATGCGCTGGACAATGTCGTATCGGTTGCAGATGTAGATGTGTTGCGCTCCGCCCGGTAACTGATTTTCAAAACCGTAAAAGTGTTCATCGCACAACCAGACGCACTGGCCCGTACCAGTTTGTTGGCTTAGCCAAGGAAGGGCGGGATCATGCATTTGTATCACCCAATTGTTTTACTTCCCATTCACTCAGTGGCCGGTAGTGTCCCGGTTGCAAATTTTTATCCAGAGCTACTGAACCTATGGCTTCGCGGTGAAGCTCAAGCACGTGGTTGCCGCAAGCGGCGAACATGCGCTTTACCTGGTGGTACTTGCCTTCGCTGATTTTCAGCCGAGCCGTATGCACATCTAATAAAGTTAATTGCGCGGGCCGGCAGGGGCGGGGTTCGTCTTTTAACTGTATCCCTGAAGCGAAGTGCTGAATTAAATTCTCGTCTAAAGGGTCTGCGGTACGCAGCCAGTAGGTTTTCGTTTTATGTTGTGCGGGTGAGGTAACGCGGTGGTTCCACTGGCCGTCATCGGTAAGCAGGAGCATGCCGGTGGTGTCTTTATCCAGGCGCCCGGCTATTTGTAGGCTTTCTTTGTTGGGCTCTTGCAAGCAGTCTAATGCGGTTGGGTGCTCTGGGTCTTGGTTGGCACAGACCACGCCTTTAGGTTTGTGGAGCATAAAATAGCGCGCTTTTGGCAAATGCAGCCGCTCGCCTAAACGTTTAATTTCCTCTTTTCCGCTTAATTGATGTGACCCCTGAGTTGTGGTTTTGCCATCAACGCTTATCTCGCCGCGCTTGAGAAGCTTTTTAACTTCTGAGCGGGGCAGGAAGGTGGCGTGGGCGATAAATTTATCCAGTCTCATATTGCTTGATCGCACCAGCGTGGGGGGATTTTGTCGTGCCAATTAAATCTGCGCACTAAGTTTGCAAACCGGCCTTCTAAAGGTGCGCTAATGCGCAGCGTTGCGCCGGTTTCGGGGTGGCAGAGGGTGAGCTCAGTGGCGGCCAACAGCAACCGGTCTGCGCCAAAACGGCGGGCAAAAAAATGGTTGTGCACGCTCTTGCCGTGCTTGGGATCGCCAATGATGGGGTGACTTAAATGTTTAAGGTGTCGGCGCAGCTGGTGCTTGCGCCCGGTTAGCGGCCGGCAGTGCATCAGGCTGTAACGGCTTTGCGGGTAGCGATCGACGCGCTCGGGTATTTCGATGCAGGCCAGGCGAGTAAAATCGGTGACGGCTTCTTGTAGGGGGCTATCGGTTTTACTCGCATCGCCCAAGTCGTCGCGCTGGTATTTTAACGGGTAATTTAGATGTAATTGCTCCGGGCCATAACCGCGTACCACAGCGAGGTAATCCTTTTTTACTCGGCCGTCTTCCCAGTGCTCGCGCATTAGCCGCGCAATGTCTGGCGATAGGGCAAACAGCAGTACGCCGGAAGTGGGTTTGTCGAGTCTGTGTAAGGGGTAAACCCGCTGGCCTATTTGGTCGCGCAGTAGCTGAATCGCAAACCGGGTTTCGTGCTTGTCGATGGGACTACGGTGAACCAGCAAACCGCTGGGTTTATTAATGGCGACTAAAAAATCGTCGCGGTATATAACAGTCAGCGGTTTGGTGTGGGGCGGATTTGCGGTGATCACATCAATCTTAATACAGTGACATGGATACAGAGCCTTCGGGCTCTTGGCTGGTGTCGCAGGTAAAGCCCCATTGGCTATGCTCTTTTACCATCTGCTTGGCTTTGCTCTCGCAAAACCCCTCTTGGTTATCGGCGCGCCAAAGTACCTCTACCTCGTCATCGCTTTTTTGATAGCGAACTTCGCAGGGTACGGCCTGGTCGGGGAGCAAATAAGCGACTTCAATCAAGCGGGTTTCGCCGTCCAGCTGGCAGGAGTACTGATAGTTGTGATCGGCGCTGGCGTTTACTGCCAGCGCAAGGGCGATCCATAACAGGTGACGTTCCATAATCTAACCTTGCGCGATGTTTAATTAACGACCGGCGATTGCCTTTTCGCCTGAGTCTACGGTCTGGTAAATCAATGTGTTAATAGTCATGGGGCCAACGCCTCCGGGGACCGGAGTGTAAGCGGCAACCCGCTCAGTCAAGGGGGCCAGTTCAATGTCGCCCACGCCGCCGGGATGATAACCGGCATCGACCACAACGGCGCCGTCTTTAATCCAGTCGGCTTTGATAAATTCCGGGCGTCCCACCGCGCCAACCACGATGTCGGCCTGTTTAATGTGCGCTTCCAGATTCTCGGTGCGCGAGTGGCAAATTGTCACTGTGGCATTGGCGCCCAGTAGCATCATAGCCATGGGCTTGCCCAGAATTGGGCTGCGGCCCACCACAACGGCGTGTTTGCCTGACAGCTCAATTTCGTAGGCCTCGAGCAGGCGCATAATGCCTTTGGGAGTCGCACAGCCGTAGGCTTGCTCGCCCATGCTCATGCGGCCAAAACCAAGGCAGGTCACCCCGTCCACGTCTTTGTCCAGCGCGATGGCATCGAAGCAGGCGCGCTCGTCAATTTGCTCGGGCACGGGGTGCTGCAACAAAATGCCGTGTACGTTGGCATCATTGTTCAGCTCATCAATTTTTGCCAGCAACTCCTCGGTGGTGGTGGTGCGGGGCATTTCCACCTTTACCGATTGCATGCCGATACGCTCGCAGGCGTTACCTTTCATTTTTACGTAGGTGGCAGAGGCGGGATCATCGCCCACCAAAATCGTTGCAAGGATTGGAGTCTGGCCACCGCTGCCGGCTTTAATAGCTTCAACGCGGGAGGACAGTTCCTGTTCGGTTTTGGCGGCCAGGGCCTTGCCATCGAGTATCAGTGCAGACATGAAGGGCAAATACCTTTTAAGTGTCAAAAAGAGAGGGTGAATCGAGAGCGGCATTTTCCCATAGCGGGGCGACAACGCCAAGGCTGAAAACGCTAAAATTAGTGCGGGAAAATGGGGTGGCTGAGGGGACTCGAACCCCCGACGACTGGAATCACAATCCAGGGCTCTACCAACTGAGCTACAGCCACCATCTTGGCATAGTCCCTGTCGGGCGGGACCTTTTATCAAGCAAAAGCTTATTACGCAAAAGCGTTGTGTTTTCCTGAGGTTGGTCGATCCCGGGGTGAGCCAGGATGGCACGCCCGGCAGGACTCGAACCTGCGACCATCCGCTTAGAAGGCGGATGCTCTATCCAGCTGAGCTACGGGCGCATGGCTGGAATACTGAACCCGGCAGGTTCGGTAATAAAAATGGTCGGAGTGGAGGGATTCGAACCCCCGACATTCTGCTCCCAAAGCAGACGCGCTACCAGGCTGCGCTACACTCCGCCGTTTCGTGGTGACCACGTTTCAGGAGGTGCGCATGATACCCATGCCCCCGGGGTTCGTCAACGAAAAAACTTAACCTTGTGCAACTTTCTTTTATCGTTGCTTTAACTCTGTGCAATGTGATCAACACGAGGCCGAACTGAGTGTTTTATCGCCCTTTAGCTTTACTGGCAAGCTGGGGTTGTGTCCATACAGCGGGGTGTTCAAAATAGCGCCCTTGTATTTTGGAGGTGATATGCACAATTCAGATTTGGCCCTGGCCATGAAACAGGGAATGAGGCGTCTCGCCTCCGGGGTTAGCGTACTCTCTACCCGGGTAGATGAGAAAGAGCGGTTCGCGATGACCGTCTCCTCGGTCACTTCGGTGTCAGACACGCCGCCGTCACTATTGGTCTGTATCAATAAAAGTATTTCGTTGCAGGGCCACTTGGAGCATGAGGGCTGCCTTTTTGCGGTCAATCTGCTCGCCAGTGCGCAGCAACAGGTATCCAATGTCTGTGCCGGCTTTGAACCTGTGCACGATAGGTTTAGCGTGGGTAACTGGCTTGAGGGGCCGGACAAGGTTCCTTATTTGATGGACTCTGAGGCGGTGTTCTTTTGCCGCACCGACAAAGTGGTTACTTATGGTACCCATCATATTGTCATTGGCCGTATAGAAGATGTATTGGTCAGTGAGCACCACACCAGCCCGTTGATTTACCACAATGGTGGTTACGCCTCACTGCAGCAAGAGTAACTTTAATGATGATCCTGGCGACAGGGTCTTGGCTCACGGCGCGGCCAAAAACACATAACGACGGGTGTCTTCTTGCGCCAGGAACCATATGCTTTTGATGACAGTTTCTTGTCATTTTTATGCTTGATTTGTGAAAGTTTTGTGTCTACCGCGAGTATGCGGTTAAGAGTCACTAACTTTTTATGCACACAGGTGGAGCGTTCGGAGCCTATTTGAGGCACTGCGCTGTTTAATACTGATAAAACACTTGTTAATGAGCGTAAGTTGCTGAAAATAAAGGGATTTATCTTTAAGGTTAAATATTGTTCAATCTGTAGGGTGGCCAGTGATTACGGGGCTCGGGATACTTTTCCCAAAAACAATCCACTAAGTTATCCACAGAAAGTGTGGAAAAAATGAAGACTTCTGGGATTGTGCAAAAAAGTTACAGTTTCGCTGGTTGTGTAACAATCAATTGGGTAGATAACTGATCAATTTGAATGAAATAAGCACGTAACGGTTAAATGCTTATTTTGAATATAGAATGTTTTGCCACTGGGCGAGTTTGTGCGAGTGCCAATTAGACCTCTTCAAGGAGAAAAGAACGATGAGTGAAACGCTGCAAGTCGCGGTTTTGGGGGGTGGCAGCTTTGGCACCGCGATCGCCAATATTATTGCGGTTAATGGCCATACGACCTATCTGTGGATGCGCGATGCGCACAATGCAGCCGCCTGCGCTAGTGAGCGTGAAAACAGCAAATATTTACCCGGTTACCCGCTTTGTGGGGCGTTACATATTACCTCTGAGCTTAACCTTGCTGTAGCTCAGGCGGACTTGGTGTTTGTGTCTATCCCCAGTCACTCGTTTCGCAGTGTGTCCCGGCAGCTGCGGCCGCTGCTTAAAAGCGACGCTGTGGTGGTGAGTACGGCTAAGGGTATCGAGCCGGGCGGCGGCTTTACTCTAATGAGCGAGATTCTTTGTGAGGAGCTGCCAGGCCACGACATCGGGGTGTTGAGCGGCCCAAACTTCGCCAAAGAAATCGTCGCCGGGCAGCACACCGCCTCGGTGATCGCCAGCGAGAGTGACAGGGCTATTGCCTTGGTGCAGCGCACTTTACGCTCCGAGACTTTTAGGGTTTACGCCAACCACGATCGCGGTGGGGTGGAGCTTGGCGGCGCTTTGAAAAACATTTACGCCATTATTTGCGGTATGGCGGCGGCCATGGGTGGTGGGAATAATACTCAAGCGATGCTGCTGACCCGATCACTCGCCGAGATGGGCCGCTTTGCCTCGGAGATGGGGGCCAACCCTATGACTTTTTTGGGCTTGGCTGGAGTGGGGGATTTGATCCTCACCTGTTCATCGGATTTGAGCCGCAACTACCGAGTGGGGTACGCCCTGGGTCAGGGGCAACCGCTTGATGAGGTGGTCGCCGGGCTGGGCCAGGTGGCCGAAGGGGTCAACACTTTGCGCGAGGTAAAGCGCAAAGCGGACGAAATGCAAGTCTATATGCCGCTGGTCACCGGGCTGTACAGTGTGTTGTTTGAAAAACGCCAGATTACCGACGTCGTGCGTGAATTGATGACGGGCGAGCAGAGTTATGATGTCGAATATGGTCAGTGCCGCTAATTGACCACCATCGGGCGATTACCTATTATCGGTCTGGCTTTAACTTTCATAATAACCGCTTAACACGAGTCGCTCTGGCGAATATATAGGATGAGAAAATGGATAACGATCAACTGAAATCGAACTTATTGAGTGCAGACCACTGGATGCGCTTCGTGTATATGATCCTGTTTGCGGTGATTCTATACATAGCAGGCATTGTTATGGGCATAGTGGTGCTCATACAGTTTGTGTTTGCATTGATTACCGGTAGCGACAATAGCAACTTGCGCCAGCTGGGCGACTCTCTTTCGCAGTATATTTATGCGGCCTTGCGGTTTTTAACCTACAACAGCGAAGAAAAACCTTTCCCTTTCGCCGACTGGCCCGAGCCGGCACCGGTGGCCGAGGCAGAAGTTGTCGTTGAACCTTCACCGGCGCCTGTCGGTGATACCCCTGCACCTCACAGCGAAGAGCCAGCTGAGCCTCCGGTGTCGGAAGAGTCTGACCCGACCGACCCGAAACCTGCAAAATAAACTTACTTGCGGATCTATTGTGCGACTTTTTATTCTACGCCACGGTCAGGCCGAGCCCTATCGCCGGGATGACGAATCTCGAGAGTTGGTGGATGCAGGACGTGGCGAAGTCAAGGCCGTCATCAGTCGCCAGGCCCATTTAATGGGGTGCCCAGCTGTCTGGGGCAGCCCTTATATTCGCGCTCAGCAAACAGCAGTGATCGCCAGTGAGATTCTCGGGGTGCCGCAGGGGGTGTCGCATACATTGGCGCAGCTGACTCCAGACGCTTCGCCTGCGGCGCTGATCGAGGAGCTGTATCAATCCGGGCTGGAGACGCTCCTTATTGTCAGTCACCAGCCTTTGGTAAGTCATCTGCTCGATACATTATGCGGCCCTTCTGAGCAGCACGGCATGAACACAGCCTCGCTTGCCTGTGTCGACTGCGATGTTATGGCCGCTGATATGGGGCGGCTCGAGTGGTTAGTGCACCCGTAAAGCACACTACCGTCTATTGTGACGGCTACAATGTTAAAAAAGCTGTGCGGAGAGTTTTAATGCAGGTGCGAGAGCGTCAATTTGATATCGATGGTTTACATTTTGCCGCGCAACAGTGGGGCGATCCAGCTGGCAGGCCGGTGCTGGCGTTACACGGCTGGCTGGATAACAGCGCCAGTTTTGCGCTTCTTGCGCCGCGGCTGAAGGGACTGAATATCATCGCTCTCGACATGGCGGGTCACGGCCAGAGTTGTCATCGTCCGGGCAGTGCACCCTACAATATCTGGGAAGACGTTGCCGAGGTGTTGGCTATTGCGGAGCAATTGCAATGGCAAAAGTTTTCCATTCTGGGTCACTCGCGCGGCGCTATAGTGGCGGGCTTAATTGCCGGCGCCTTCGGTGAAAAAATCGACCGTTTGGCGCTCATTGAGGGTTTATTTCCCGAGCCTCTGCCACCTGAAAAAGCGCCGCAGCAATTGGCTGAATCTATTGTCAAAACCCGCGAGCTGGCGGCTAAGCCTTTGCGTTTATTTCCTAGCATTGACGCCGCCGTAAAAGCGCGAATTAACGGCATGTTCCCCCTTGGTCCCGAGGCCGCCAGGCTGCTTACCGAGAGGGGCGTGCGCAAGGTGAGCGGAGGCTTCCAGTGGAGCACTGACCAGCGCTTACTGGCGCCTTCATCGTTCAAATTTACCCGCGAACAAATTGGTGCCTTTGTCGCCGCCATTAAGGCGCCTTGTAATATTATTTTGGCGCGCGATGGCATGCCCAAGCTGTTTCCCGGGTTTGATCAGGCGGTCAGGGCTTATCCGCATTTGCAGTTGCAAATGCTCGAGGGCGGCCATCATTTACATATGGAAGAGCAGGTGGGTCAGGTTGCAGATCAGGTTAATGCGTTTTTTGCCTAGTGGTATCAGCGCTGTTGTATTGCTTTTTTGCTGTGCGTTCACAGCCGCAGCCTCCAGCCCTTTAGTCATCAGCGATTACCCGCAGGCACGCGTGGTGTTCGCGTCGCAAAAGAATGTTAGTGATTATGTGCTGGCGTTGGGTAGTTACAAAAAGGTGCGCGGATTATGGCGGGTTGACGAGCAGCGGTTGAGTGGCGAGCTTGAGCGCAAAACCTACGAGTTGCCCGATAACCACTCGGCGCGCGACGGCTACAATTTTTTCTACCAGCAACTGCAAAAATATCCCCTGCGAGAGCTTTTTACCTGCCAGTCTCGGGAGTGTGGTGAGTCCAACACCTGGGCCAATATTCATTTCGGTGTGCTGCAACTGTACGGTCTGGATCAGCATCAGTATTACGGTGTGTTTGAAATAACCGCTCCAGAGTACGCTGGAGTTTACGTCACTGTGTACAGTGTGCTGCGCGGCAATAAACGAGTGTATGTGCAGCTCGAAGTGCTCAGCAGCGATGAGTCCAACCGTTTTCAGGCGGTCAGCAACCCAGCGACTTTAGTGAAACAGTTGCAGCGTGATGGCTTTACGGTATTTGCTGGTTTGCGCTACGGCGCCGGTGAGTCATTAAGCCTGGTGCCGGCCCATGTAAAAGCCTTGGCGCAAGCTTTGGTGGCCCAGCCACAGTTACGCCTTGCGCTGGTGGGGCACAATTACGCGCCTCAGCCATTGGAAAAACAGCGTGAGCAATCGCTGGGTTATGCCGAGCAGCTAAAGCGCGCTCTGGTGGCGCAGGGCGTAGATGAGAAAAGGCTTGAGGTGTACGGCATGGGTGGCTTGGCCCCGGCAGGCAGAGGTGATGCCGAGGCCCGTGTGGATGTGGTTTTACTGCGCTAGCTACTGGCGTAGCAGGGACAGAAACTCAGTGCGGGTGGCCTGATTGGAGCGAAAGGAGCCCAACATGGCTGAAGTTTTCATGGAAGAGTTTTGCTTCTCCACGCCGCGCATCATCATGCACATGTGCTTTGCTTCGATAATCACGCCCACACCCGAAGCGCCGGTAATACTTTGAATCGACTCCGCAATTTGCAGGGTAAGCTGTTCTTGGATCTGCAGGCGACGGGCGTACATATCCACAATGCGCGCGATCTTGGATAAGCCCAGAACATGGCCGGTGGGAATGTAAGCCACGTGAGCTTTGCCGATAAATGGCAGCATATGGTGCTCACACATGGAGTACAGCTCAATGTCTTTGACCATGATCATTTCACTGGAGTCCGACGGGAATAGTGCGCCGTTAACCACCTCTTCCAGCGACTGATGATAGCCTTTGGTTAAAAATTGGAAGGCTTTGGCGGCACGTTTAGGGGTGTCGATCAGGCCGGGGCGCTCTAAATCTTCACCGATCCCTTCAATAATTTTGGCAAAATGCTCTTGCATCAGGCTAATCCTGTTCAATAGATGGTCGATTATTAACCTTTTGTGAAAGGGCGGCAACATTACGTCAACTGGCTGTTCAGGTAAAGGTTTAATCGAGTTTTGCGCTACAATTGCCGCCTTATAAACCTTACGCTCGTGATATCAAGGATAGCCTCTATGGTCGATCAGCAAGCCGAACTGTGCACCGAACTGGTTAGTGTGCGCGATTTTATTCGCTACGGCGCCAGCGAGTTTAACCGCGCCGGGCTGTATTTTGGCCATGGTACCGACAATGCCTGGGATGAGGCGGTGCAACTGGTGTGTGCGGCCATCTCTCTTACCGGGTTTGATAACCCGGCTATTCTCGATGCGCGCTTGACCCACAGCGAAAAGCTAGCGGTTCTGGATTATTTTGCCCGTCGCGTGCAACAGCGCTTGCCCGCCGCTTACATTACACGCCATGCGCGTTTCTGCGGCTTGGACTTTTATGTGGACGAAAGGGTGCTGGTACCGCGCTCGCCCATTGCCGAGCTTATCGAGCAGGGATTTGCTCCCTGGCTTACCGAGCAGCCAGATTATGTGCTGGATTTATGCACTGGCAGTGGGTGTATCGGTATTGCCTGCGCCTACCAGTTTCCAGATGCTTTAGTGGCCTTAAGCGATATCAGTGCCGATGCTCTGGCGGTGGCCGAGCGCAACATCGACGAGCATGATCTGGCGCACCGGGTGCAAGCGGTACAGTCGGATTTATTTGCCGGGCTCGATGGTCAGTGCTTTGATTTGATCGTCTCTAACCCACCTTATGTGGACGATGAAGACCTGGCTGATATGCCCGCCGAGTATCAGGCGGAGCCGGAAATTGGCCTGGGTTCTGGCTTAGACGGCCTGGATTTCACCCGACGTTTATTGGCCGAAGCACCGGATTACTTAAACGATGGGGGCCTGCTGGTGGTCGAGGTGGGCAATAGCGCGGCGGCACTGGCGGACGCCTTTCCGCTGCTGCCCTTTACCTGGGTGGAGTTTGCGCGCGGCGGCCATGGAGTTTTTGTCCTTACCCGCGAACAGCTTGTGGCGGGGTGAGGCCTGAGCAAAAACGGCGTATAATCGCCACCTTTTTCGCACGTATCTATAAGGCAAGCGCGTATGTCCGGCAACAGTTTTGGCAAACTTTTTACCGTTACCACCTTCGGCGAGAGCCACGGCCTGGCTCTCGGCTGCATCGTCGATGGCTGCCCGCCGGGGCTGACGCTCAGCGAAGAGGATATTCAGCTGGATCTGGACCGGCGCAAACCCGGGCAGTCTCGCTATACCACTCAGCGCCGTGAGGCCGATCAGGTAAAGATTCTCTCGGGTGTTTTTGAGGGCAAAACCACGGGCACACCCATTGGGCTGATTATCGAGAACACGGATCAGCGCTCTAAAGATTATTCCAATATCAAAGATCAGTTTCGCCCCGCCCACGCCGATTACACGTATATGCAAAAGTACGGCGTGCGCGACTACCGCGGCGGCGGCCGCTCCTCGGCCCGTGAAACTGCTATGCGTGTGGCTGCGGGCGCGATTGCGAAAAAATACTTACATGATTTTTTCGGTGTGCAGGTGCGCGGCTATCTGTCGCAGCTGGGCCCCATCGCTATCGACAGCGTCGATTGGAACGAAATTGCTAACAACCCCTTCTTTTGCCCGGATGCCAGCAAAGTTCCTGAGATGGAAACCTATATGCAGGAGCTCAACAAAGAGGGCAACTCGGTGGGCGCTAAGATTACCGTGGTAGCCTCGGGGGTGGCGCCGGGCTTGGGTGAGCCGGTATTTGATCGCCTGGACGCGGATATCGCACACGCCCTGATGAGCATCAACGCGGTTAAAGGGGTGGAGATCGGTGCGGGCTTTGCCAGTGTTGCGCAAAAGGGCACCGAGCACCGCGATGAGATTTTACCCGAGGGCTTTGCTTCCAATAACGCCGGTGGGGTCTTGGGTGGTATTTCTACAGGGCAGGATATCGTCGCCCATATCGCCCTCAAGCCTACCTCGAGCCTGCGTATTCCCGGGCGTAGCCTGGATGTGCATGGCAACGAAGTAGAAGTTGTGACCAAGGGGCGTCACGATCCCTGTGTAGGGATTCGCGCAACCCCCATTGCTGAATCTATGCTGGCGCTGGTGTTGATGGATCACCTGCTGCGTCATCGGGGTCAAAATGGCGGGGTAGAGCACGGTATTGCACGTATTCCAGCCGGTAAAGAATAGACGTATTTACTATGGATGATCTGACAGTTTGTCTGCTGCAAAGCGATATTGTCAGTGACGACCCGGATGCCAATCTGAGGTTGCTGGAAGGTTATCTGGATTCGGCCGAGCCCTTTGATCTTGCTGTTTTGCCCGAAGTGTTTACCACCGGCTTTCACCCCAGGGCGCGCCAACATGCTGAGGTGATGGACGGCAGAGTCTGTGCCTGGCTGGGTGAGCAGGCGCGACAGCGTCAGGCGGCTATTACCGGTTCGGTGGTAATGAAAACAGCTGAGGGTTTCTACAACCGTATGTTGTGGGCGCCTGACGATGCGCCGCTCAGCTTTTACGATAAGCGTCACTTGTTTCGTATGGCCGGTGAGCACGAACGCTACCTTATGGGGCAGCGCCGCGTGGTTATACCTTATCGGGGCTGGCGTTTTTTACTACAGGTTTGCTACGACTTGCGCTTTCCTGTGTTCAGTCGCAATCGCGGCGATTACGATGCCGTCATCTATGTTGCCAATTGGCCCGAGGCTCGCCACCAACACTGGCGCAGCTTGCTGCAGGCCCGTGCGATCGAGAATTTGAGCTATGTCATAGGTGTCAATCGCGCAGGCGTCGACGCTTACGGCCAGAGTTATGCCGGGGGTAGTGTGATTGTGGCACCGGATGGCGAGCTTATTCTCGATGCCGGCAGAGATGCTGTCTGTGTCAGCGCGCCGTTGAGCGCGAGCCGTCTGTGCGAGTATCGCGAGGCCTTTCCCGCCCACCTTGATGCGGATGATTTTTCCCTGCAAGATTAGCCCGCTACATCAGAATCTCGAACACGATAACAAAAGGTATATGCCTATGATTCGCAAGCTGTTTGCCCCTCTGGCTGTTGTTGCCTCTCTGGTCGCTTCTGCTAACACCCAAGCCGCCGAGCGCCCCACCCATGTCTACATGGCCGGTGATTCCACCATGTCGATAAAAGAAGTGAAAGATTACCCTGAAACCGGTTGGGGGGTACCTTTTGCCTATTTTTTTGATGAGACGGTCGTGGTTGATAACCGTGCAAAAAATGGCCGCAGTACCCGGACCTTTATTGAAGAGGGGCGCTGGCAAGCCATCATGGATGACTTAAGACCCGGTGACTATGTGATTATTCAGTTTGGGCACAATGATCAGTCCGAGCATAAAACGGATCGCTATACCGCTCCTGCAGACTACCAAGCTAACTTAAAGCGCTTTATCACAGAGGTGAAAAAAGCCAAGGCCTCGCCAATCTTGATGACCCCGGTGACGCGGCGTTACTTTAACGAGGCGGGTGTTATTGAGCCCACCCATAACGGTTACGATGACCTAGCGCGCGAAGTGGCAGAGCAAACCGATGTGTTTTTTGTGGACATGGAAGCTGTGACCCGCCGCTACTTCACCGAGATGGGTGACGAGCTTTCCAAGCTGCGCTTTATGCACATCGCGCCCGACTTACATCCAAACTACCCCGTAGGTGTTACCGACAATACCCACTTTAATCACTTGGGCGCTCGCGAAGTAGCCCAGCTGGTGCTGACTCAGCTAAAAGCCCGGCAGCACCCCTTGGCGCAGCGCCTGCGGGTTCCCGATCCTAAGCATCTCAAGTAACAATCTGTTACAAAAAGTGCGCCGTTAGCCATGGTGTTAGCGCGCGCAACTTTTTATAGTGAGAGGATTAGTAAATACTGGGTGTCGCTCTTGATTAAATTCTCTCCACAGCTGTTACTTTGCCTGATTGGCCTGCTTTTCGCGCCGTTGACCTGGGCAGATGATGAGTACTGCCAGGCCAACCCCGATGACTGCATGGCGGTGGGAAGCTGGCAGTTTTCGCTGGGGGTAGGCCTGGGGCTGCGCACCAACCCACTGGTAGATGGCGACGATATTCCCCTGGTGCTCTTGCCGGAAGTGAGTTACTACGGCGAGCGCTTTTTTCTCGACACCACCTCTGCTGGCTTTACCCTGATTGAACAGCCCCGGCATATGCTAAACGCGGTCGCCACCCTGGGGCTGGACCAAATGTATTTTAACGATTTGAGCCTGGGTAACTTTGTCATAGAGGGAACCGGGGGCGGATTTAGCTTTGGCGGCGCGGTGAATTCGGGAGGCCTGGGGACGCAATCAGACCCCATTGAACTGGCGCCACCGGTGGATGAAACCACCACTCCCACTACCACAGACCGCGATGGCCCTAATGAGTTTTTTCATAAAGTCAACGCCGCGCCGCGTGAGGAAGAATCAGGCCCCATTACTCTGGACGATATTGGCAAGCGCCGTATGGCCGCCTTGGCTGGTTTGGAGTACGCCTATTACGCGGGGCCGGCGGTATTCAGCTTGCAGGCGCTACAGGATGTATCGCGGGTGCACGAAGGGCAGGAGGTGCGCGCGGGACTGGACTATCGTCTGCAAGGGGAAAAAAACCTGTTTACCTTTGCCGGCGGTTTTGTCTGGCAGTCCGACAAAGTGGTGGATTACTACTTTGGTTTGGACCAATCGGATGTGGGCGAGATCAGTGAGCTTTACTACCAAGGCGAAGATACACTCACGCCTTTCGTGCGTATCGATTGGATAAAGCCCATTTCACCCAGTTGGACGTTTCAGGCCACCTTGCACAACAAATGGTTTGGCGAGGGAATAAAAGATAGCCCTCTGGTAGAAAAAAGTACCTCGACCACGGTCTTCGTCGGAGGGGTGTATCATTTCTAACGCTGGCAAATGGATATTGATCGCGTCGCTACTAATAACGGCTAAGACGCATGGGGAAGAAACGGACACAGTCAATTTAGAAATCCGCCCCAGTCTTTGTATTCTTGAACGCGGCGAACAAGTTTGTGATGACCAGGTGCAAATAAGCTGGAGTGCCGAACGGTTGTTCTCTGCCTGCCTTTATACCCGTGGCTCGCAAGAACCTATGCGCTGTTGGGAGCGAAGTCGCGCCGGTAGCTATACATCGGTGCTTGAGGCGCAAGATGATATACACTTTCAGTTGATTGAAACCGTAGCGGCGCAGAAAAAAGTACTGGCTTCTGCTGCTTTTGAAGTGGTGGCGGATGCGCAAAAATATCGCCGTCGCCGCCGTAACCCCTGGAGCTTTTTTTGATGAGTGTAGTGCTGCTAGCCGAGGATGACGAGCGTCTGGCCGCTCTGGTGAAAGACTATTTGCAGGCCAACGGATTGACCGTGGTGGTTGAATCCTACGGTTTGAATGTTCCGCGTCAGGTGCAGAGCTTACAGCCAGATATCCTGATATTGGACTTAAACCTGCCGGGCAAAGATGGCATAACCATCTGCAAAGAAGTGCGCAGTGCTTACGAAGGGCCAGTTTTAATGCTCACCGCACGCGATGCTGATGCCGATCAGGTATTGGGCTTTGAGGTCGGCGCTGATGACTATGTGGTGAAACCGGCCGAGCCGCGTATTCTGTTGGCGAGAATTCACGCGCTGTTGCGGCGCACCAATCGCGCCCCCGCCGAGGTGGAAGACATTAATATCGGCGGCCTGGCCATTCGCACCAGTGCCCGCGAGGTGTCATTGCGCAATGAGCCAGTGGCCCTTTCCAGTCACGAATTTGATTTATTACTCACCCTCGCAAAGCAGCCGGGCAAAGTCTTGAGCCGCGAGTACTTATTCACCACCATTTGCAATCGCCCCTATGATGGCCTTGATCGTACAGTCGATGTACGGGTTTCGCACCTGCGCAAAAAGCTGGGCGATAACAGCGATAACCCTGCGCGAATAAAAACGGTTTGGGGTAAAGGCTATATGCTGGTTGAAGAAGCCTGGTAGTGCTAATTACATGCTAAAGCGGGCGTTTTTTACCCTGTATGTAGTTGTGGTACTGGTTATTTTACTAGCCGGTTGGGGTCTGGATCGTCTGTACCAAAAAGAGGCTAACAGCCATTCAGTATCGGAACTGGAGCGTGCCTTAATACTGGAGTTGGCTCGGCAAGTGCCCGCGATTCCCGTCGCGCAGCAAGCAACCTTTCTGCAGCAAAAGTTACAGCGCCTGTCTTTGCAAGGGCGTGTTTATCGGCGTGATGATTTAGCAGAGAGTGCGCTGGCCGAAGAGTTGTTTGCCGGCGAGGCGCTGTTATTAACTGCTGAAGGCGGGCGGCAACTGTATGCACTCTTGCCTGATACCGATTGGGTCGTGCGAGTGTTTTTACCTCAGCCTAATGACAGCCGTTGGTACGGTATTTATTTGGCGTTGTTTTACCTGCTGTTGGCGCTGGTGATTTTTTTATGGGTGTGGCCGCTGGTGCGGGATTTGCGTTCGCTGGAAGAGCAGGCGCGCGCTTTTGGCCGCGCCGGCGCCACTGGCCGCCGGATGGCGTTGGGTGCGCGCTCGCAGGTGTATCAAGTGTCACTGGAGTTTAACCGGATGCAGTCGCGCATCGACGAGTTGCTGGCCAGTTACAAAGAGATGACCTATGCGGTATCGCACGAATTGCGCACGCCTCTGGCGCGAATGAAGTTCGCGCTTGAGCTCGCCCAGGCAAGCGAGGACGAAGAAGTCGTTGCCCGGCAGCTGGCCAGCTTGCGCTGCGATGTGAATGATATGGATTCGCTGATTAACCAACTGCTGGGGTACGCGGGTTTTGAGGCTCAGACGCAGCAGCTGGTAATGCATCCTGAGCCTGCTACGGCTCTGGTGGATTTAATTCAGGATTTGTGTGCGCGCATCGGCCAGAGCCACCCGAGGCTTGAGTTTGCCGTGGATAATAAATTGGCCGCGACAGAAGTGGTGTGTGAATGGCCTTTAATGGAGCGGGTGCTGCAGAATCTGTTAAGCAACGCGGCGCGTTATGCGGACAAAAAAATCAACGTCGAGCTCTATTTTTCGGACGCATATTATACCGTGGCGGTAGAGGATGACGGGCCAGGCGTGGCGCCAGAAGATCGAGCCCGGGTATTCGCGACTTTTACCCGTTTAAAACAGGTGCCGGAAAAAGACACTAAGGGTTTTGGTTTGGGTTTGGCGATCGTTAAAAGAGTAATGAACTGGCATGGCGGAGAGGTAGTAGCAACAGACCCGCAGCGGCTAAAAGGTGCCAGATTCGAGTGTCGCTGGCCATTAAGCGAGAGGCAGGGGGGGGGGCGGCTAAGTGATCCTTAGCCGCATATAAAATAACCGATTAAAACTCCATTACCAAAGAGGCATAGGGGCCAGTTAAATCCAGATCGGCGCCGTAGCTTTTATCCAAGGTTAAGCTGAAGTTGCGATAGCCAGCCTCAAAACCTAAATCTACTACCGCATCAAACAGATACTTTAATTTCAGGGTGTAGTCACTGATTTTATAATCGTCAAAGTCCGTCAGGTTAAGCTCGGCGCCGGCGCTCCAACCGGTAAAGGGCAGCTCCGCTTCAAACAGCGCATAACCCATGGGAATCACGTCGTCGACCGATATACGGTTATCCGAATCGAGGATGTTGGCGCTGATTTTACCGTCAAATTTGCGCAGTGAAATGCCCAAGTCGATATTGACCCAGTTATCCAGAATCTCGTAATAAGCGGTGGCGTCTATATGGCTTAGGTCAATTTTTGAGTCAATCAATTGCGCATCTTCCCAATAGATTGAGCGCCCGGCATTGATGTCCGTGTACGCCAGTCGTGCATTGGGTACAAGAGGAATAGGGTGTTCGAAGGCGATGTGGAAAAAGCGACTGTTTTCGTCGCTATAACCCAAATCTGAGGTGGGTATACCGCCCAGTTCACCGTCATAGTCGGTGCGCCATAGGCCGGCGTCTGCCTTAATGGCGAGTACATCGGCAAAGCTAAAAGGGGTTAGTGCGGTGAGGGCAACAAGGGTTGCGAACTTCTTCATGGCAAATCCTATAGCAGATGTTGTAGCGGGCAAGATAATAGCATTATCTATTCGTCTTTCAGGCATTGTAAAAACATTTGGCAGGCGTTGCTCTGACTGCGGTCGCGATGGACGATAGCGCCCAGCTCGCGGTGCATCGGTTTGAGTTTAACATCAACCGCGGCCAGTGAATCGTCCAGCAGCAAACGCGGCAGTACACCCCAACCCAAGCCGATGGACACCATCATTTTGATGGTGTCCAAATGGTTGGTCACCATATTGATGGTCAGAGGCAGTTCTCTTTTATCAAACAACTTTTGCACTAATGCCGTGGTGTAGGTGCTGCTGTCCGGCAGTATCGCTTGAAACTTGGCGAGGTTGCTCAGGTTAACCGCTTGGTTGGCCAGTGGGTGCGACGCGGCGACCGCAAAGCATAGGTCGTCTCGCCATATCTTGCTGGCGGTGATTGCTGGCGGCAAGGTGTCGGGCAGGGTGATTACGCCTAAATCAAAGTTGCCCTGCAGTACCGCCTGCATCGCTTTCTCTGAATCCATAAAATTCAAATCCAGCATCACTTCAGGGTGCTGTTGGGTAAAGCGGCTGAGAACCGGGGGTAGTCGGTGCAGACCGATGTGGTGGCTGGTGGCAATGCTCAATTTACCACTGACGCTGCCTGTGAGCTCGGCAATGGCGCGCTCTGCATTGTGCAGGCTTTGGGTTATGTTGCGGGCGTGGGGCAGCAGCAGTTCACCGGCTCGGTTGAGGTGAATGTGTTTGCCCACGCGGTCGAACAGGCCGGTGTTTAAATACTGTTCCAGTAGGGCGATGCGTTTGCTCACCGCCGGCTGGGTTAGGTGCAGGCGTTCAGCGGCCGCTGAGAAAGAGCCGTGTTCGGCGACAGCAATAAATGTGGCTAGCTGTTGGGTGTCCATGTACCTATTGTATCCATTCCTTTTGGGAATGGAAAATATAAAAAATATAAATTTGTTTTATTGTTGGGGTGGGCTTACCATGGATGGCAGAAACCGCTATAGCGGGCAACACCGATTAGTCAAAGCCGAGGAAACTATGGCCGCAAGAACTCTTTATGACAAGTTGTGGGATGCCCACCTTGTGCAGCAGCGCGACGATGGCTCAGCGCTTATTTACATTGACCGTCACATTGTTCACGAAGTGACTTCGCCTCAGGCCTTTGAGGGCTTGCGTATGGCAGGTCGCAAACCCTGGCGAGTGGATTCGGTACTGGCCACGCCAGATCACAATGTGCCCACTACGGTTAAAGAGCGTGCCTCTGGAATCAGTGGTATTGAAGATCCCGTCTCGTTAATTCAGGTAAAAACTCTGGATGACAACTGCGACGAGTTTGGCATTGTCGAGTACAAAATCAACGATCAGCGCCAGGGTATTGTGCATGTGATCGGCCCTGAGTCGGGCGCTTGTTTGCCCGGCATGACCATTGTGTGTGGCGACTCGCATACCGCGACTAACGGCGCTTTGGGCGCTTTGGCGCACGGTATCGGCACCAGTGAAGTAGAGCATGTGTTGGCTACCCAAACCCTGGTGGCGAAAAAAATGAAAAACATGCTGATTCGTGTCGATGGCGAATTGGGCGAGGGTGTTACTCCTAAAGACGTTGTCTTGGCGATTATTGCCAAAATTGGTACCGCAGGTGGCACGGGTTACGCGGTTGAATTCGGCGGCGATGTGTTTCGTGCGATGAGTATGGAAGGGCGCATGACGGTCTGCAATATGGCGATTGAAGCCGGTGCCCGCGCGGGCATGGTGGCCGTAGATGACATTACCATCGACTATGTAAAAGATCGCGCTTATGCCCCCAAAGGCGAGATATGGGAGCGTGCCGTGCAAGCTTGGCGGGATTTGAAGTCCGACGAAGGCGCCCATTTTGATGAAGTGGTGGTGTTGAATGGCGCGGACATTATGCCTCAGGTTAGCTGGGGTACCTCGCCTGAAATGGTTGTAGGTGTGCACGACAATGTGCCCGATCCGGCCGCAGAAACCGATGCGGTTAAGCGCGAGGGAATGAAGCGCGCGTTGGAGTACATGGGGCTGAGTGCCGGTCAGCGCATTGCCGATATCAAGCTCGATCGTGTGTTTATCGGTTCGTGCACCAACTCGCGTATCGAAGATATTCGTGCCGCCGCCGAGGTAGTAAAAGGCAGGAAGAAAGCCGATAGCGTGAAGCAGGCGATGGTGGTGCCGGGCTCCGGCTTGGTGAAAGCTCAGGCCGAGGCCGAAGGGCTGGATAAAATCTTTGTCGAGGCTGGATTTGAATGGCGCGAACCTGGCTGTTCTATGTGCCTCGCCATGAACGCCGACAAGTTGGGTGCCGGTGAGCACTGCGCCTCTACTTCAAACCGCAACTTTGAGGGGCGTCAGGGGTATGGGGGCCGCACTCACTTGGTGAGCCCGGCCATGGCCGCCGCCGCCGGGGTTGCCGGTCATTTTGTCGATGTTCGTGAATTTGTGCGCAGTTAAACGGGAGCCATTATGAAGCCTTTTACTCAAGTAACCGGCATTGTCGCCCCTATGGATCGCGCCAATGTCGACACGGATATGATTATCCCCAAGCAGTTTTTGAAATCCATTAAGCGCACCGGGTTTGGTAAAAACCTGTTTGACGAGCTGCGCTACTTGGATGTAGGCCAGCCGGATCAGGATTGTTCGGGTCGCCCATTGAATAAAGATTTTCCGCTTAATCAGGCGCGCTACCAAGGTGCGGAAATTTTGCTGACCCGCAAAAATTTCGGCTGTGGCTCATCCCGTGAGCACGCTCCCTGGGCGTTGGATGACTATGGCTTTCGCTGCATTATCGCCCCGAGCTTTGCGGATATTTTTTACAACAACTGTTTTAAAAATGGTTTGTTGCCGCTGGTGTTAAGTGAAGAGACTGTAGAGCAATTGTTTCAGCAGATGTATCAAACCGAGGGTTACCAGCTGACCGTTGACTTGCAAAAGCAGCAGGTAATTACCCCTGAGGGGCAGGCTTTCGATTTTGAAATCGATGAATTTCGCAAGCACTGTCTGTTAAACGGGCTGGATGATATCGGTTTGACGCTGGAACAAGCCGATGCGATTAAGGCGTATGAAGCTAAGCGCCGCGAGACAGCCCCTTGGTTATTTGACGCGGTAAAAAATTAATTTTTGCGATTAGGAGCAAGTGTGTCTAAAAAAATTATGATCTTACCGGGCGATGGCATTGGCCCGGAAATTGTCACCGAGGCCCAGCGTGTGCTGGATGCAGTTAACGAAAAGTTTTCTTTGAATTTGTCGTTTGTGGAGGAGCTGATTGGTGGCGCCTCTATTGATAAACACGGCGAGCCGTTAACCGATGCTGCGGTGGAAAACGCTCGCAGTTGCGACGCGATTTTGTTGGGTGCCGTGGGCGGCCCCAAATGGGATACCATCGACCGTGCCATTCGCCCCGAGCGCGGCCTGCTAAAAATTCGCTCGCAACTGGGCCTGTACGCCAACTTGCGCCCGGCGCTGCTGTATCCGCAATTGGTGGAGGCCTCAAGCCTTAAGCCCGAGGTGGTGTCTGGATTGGACATTCTGATCGTGCGGGAGTTAACCGGCGGTATCTACTTTGGGGAGCCGCGCGGCATTCGCACCCTGGAAAACGGCGAGCGCGAAGGCTACAACACCTACAAATACAGCGAAAGCGAAATCGAACGTATCGGTCGCACCGCCTTTGAAATGGCGCGCAAGCGCGGCAAAAAAGTCTGCTCGGTAGATAAGGCCAATGTGCTTGAGGCCACTATTTTGTGGCGCGAGGTGATGGACCGCTTGGCACCGGAGTATCCGGATGTCGAACTGTCCCACATGTACGTTGATAATGCGGCCATGCAGCTGGTGCGTGCACCCAAGCAGTTTGATGTGTTAGTTACCGGCAATATGTTTGGCGATATCTTGTCGGACGCCGCGGCGATGCTTACCGGTTCTATCGGTATGTTGCCCTCGGCATCATTGAACGAAAGTGGACAGGGTATGTATGAGCCCTGTCACGGCAGCGCCCCGGATATCGCCGGCAAGGGCATAGCCAATCCGCTGGCGACCATTTTGTCTGCTTCCATGATGTTGCGGTACTCGCTGGGTCTCACTGAAGCGGCCGACGCGATTGAAACAGCGGTAGGTAAGGTGCTGGATCAGGGGCTGCGCACGGCGGATATTTACACCGAGGGTACCAGTAAGGTCTCTACTTCAGCCATGGGTGATGCGGTCTTGGCCGCGCTGTAACTGCGTGGTCAATTTGCAGCCAGCGGCTGTTTACGGCAAGATATATAGCGCTCAAAGCGGTGCTCACAAGGCCCGGGGAGAGCGTTAATTCATTCAAACCAGAGAGTTATAAAATGAAAGTAGGTTTTGTAGGTTGGCGCGGTATGGTCGGCTCCGTACTGATGGAGCGTATGCAGGCGGAGAAGGATTTCGACGGTATTGAACCGGTATTTTTCACCACCTCTAACGTCGGTGGCGAAGCGCCCAAGGTGGCCGAAGGGCTGCCGCCATTAAAAGATGCCTACGCGATTGACGAGCTCAAAAAGCTTGATGCGATTATCTCTTGCCAGGGCGGTGACTACACCAAGGCGGTGTTCTCCGATCTGCGTGGCGCCGGCTGGGACGGCTACTGGATAGACGCGGCCTCAAGTCTGCGCATGGACAAAGACTCGATTATTGTTCTCGACCCGGTGAACTTAAACGTTATTAAAGACGGCTTGGCGCGCGGTGTGAAAAACTACATCGGCGGTAACTGCACCGTGAGTCTAATGCTGATGGGCCTTGGCGGCTTGTTTGCCAATAACCTGGTGGAGTGGGCCAGCTCCATGACTTACCAGGCGGCATCAGGTGCCGGTGCGCGCAACATGCGTGAGCTGATCGAGCAGATGGGTGCGATTCGCGATGGCGTGGCCAGTGAGTTGGCTGACCCGGCCTCAGCCATTTTGGACATCGACAGTAAAGTTGCTGCCACTATGCGCTCGGGCGATTTTCCTACTGATAACTTTGGCGCGCCCCTGGCGGGCAGTGTGCTGCCGTTTATCGACAGTCAGCTGGAAAATGGTCAAAGCCGCGAAGAGTGGAAGGCCCAGGCGGAAACCAACAAAATCCTCGGTAATGAGGGGAATCCGATCCCGCTGGATGGCACCTGCGTGCGTATTGGCGCCATGCGCTGTCACGCTCAGGCGTTAACGCTGAAATTGAAAAAAGATGTGCCTCTTGATGAAATCGAACAAATGATTGCCGGCCATAACGAGTGGGCCAAAGTAGTTCCCAACGATAAAGAGTCCACTCTGCGCGATTTGACACCCACGGCGGTAACCGGCACCTTAACAGTGCCGGTAGGACGGCTGCGTAAGCTGAGCATGGGAGGGGAGTACCTCAACGCATTCACCGTAGGTGACCAACTGCTTTGGGGGGCAGCAGAGCCTCTGCGCCGCATGCTACAGGTGCTGCGCGACGCCTAATAAAGGTGTTCTGATGAGCCCCGGTACGCATTGGCGTGCCGGGGCTTTTTATATTTCCTGTTCTTTATTCTCCACTTTGCCGCGAGCATCTAAGGCGCATGAATCCTTGTTTATGTGTCGAGGTGCCCGTTTTAGCCAAAAAACGGCTTAATGGTGGAAGGCAATTGTGGGAAGTGTTGATAAAAAGCTATTTATAATGAATACTTACGGTCGATAGTGAATATTTATTCGAGGTTTTGGGGCCTCGTTGACAAAAAATGGCTGGCCACTTGTTGTGGCTGACAGGACGTCGCATGGCCGGGCCGTCGGAAGGCTGGGGAGACAATAAAGGAAAGTACTATGCATTTTCGTAAGCTGGTATTACTGCTTGGGGTTTTGTCGCTGGTTATTTCGCGGGCGGCATTTGGTCTTGGATTGGGGGATATCACTCTCAATTCATCATTAAACCAGCCGCTGGACGCTCATATCGCTCTGGATGATCTGGGTGAGTTGGGGCCGGACCAAATTATCGTGCAGCTCGGCTCTCAGGAAGATTTTGATCGCGCCGGCATCGAGCGCTCTTTCTTCTACTCGCAGTTGCGCTTCAATGTTATTACCGATCAGGGTGATGATGCCTTTATCGCGGTGAGCAGTCGTGATCCAGTGCGTGAGCCTTTCCTTAGTTTTATTGTCGATGTGCGCTGGACCTCGGGCAGAGTGCTACGCGAATATACGTTGCTGCTGGATTTGCCCACCTTCTCGGATGACCCCTCAGCTCCGGTGCAGGCCACAGTTACTCCCATTAGCTCGCAAACCACCGAACTAAAGAGTGAGCCGGTACGGCAAACGCAGGACTCGGCCGCCGTATCGGCGCAGCGCTCAGGCGGTGGAGAGAGTCAATATTCCGTAAAACCCAACGATACTCTGTGGGAAATAGCGCGGGACAATCGCCCCGGCGGTGTTTCCATTCAGCAAGCAATGCTTGGTATCCAAAGGGCCAACCCAGAGGCCTTTATCAACAACAACATCAACCTGCTGCGCCAAGGGCAGGTTTTGCGTATTCCCGGCACGGATGAAATTCGTTCATTATCCAACCGTCAGGCGATTAGCCAGGTCGCGCAGCAAAACCGCGATTGGTCCGGCGAAGCTATGGGTGCTCCGCTGGATGCGTCAGGACGCAGCGCTGATAATGAGCGCGACTCCGGCTCGGTGACCGGGCGGGTCAAGCTCGCCGCGCCGGGCACCACGGCCGATTCAGGCTCTGCACAAGGTGGCGGATACGGTGAGAGCGACAGTGGTGCGCTGGCTGCGGAATTGGCGGCCGCCGAAGAGGAATTAGAGCGCACTCAAGGTGAAAACAGTGAGCTGCGTTCGCGCGTAGGCGATCTGGAAGAGCAGATCGAAACTATGGAGCGGTTGCTGGAAGTTAGCAATGAGCAGCTGCGCGCGCTGGAGTTGGCCGCGCAAAGTAATTCTGCAACAGAGTCAGAAGCTGAGCAAAGTGCTACCGATACTATGGTGTCCGATACCGAGACACCTGCCGACAGTGAAACTGGAACCGCAACCGAACCAGATGTTGGTGAAAATGAGGCTGTGGCCGAAGCTGAGCCAGAGCCAGCTGTTGAAGAGCCGCCCGCCCGTCAGGCAAACACGGTGGTTCGACGCGCGCCAGAGCCGAGTCTGATGGATAAAATAATGGCCAATATCCTCTGGATTGGCCTGGCTCTTATCGCGCTGATCGTTGCGCTGTTTGTTGCTCTGCGTAAGCGCTCGGGCAGCGAGGAAGAGGTAGAAGAGTTTACCTCTGAGGTGGACGATAGCGTTTTCACCGAGCAAGAGACTGAACAGGTTGATGAAGAGCCGACGACAGATATTGACGGCGACGAAGAGTTTGCCCTGGAGTCGGAAGAGACCGCAGAGCCCGAAACTGGCGATGTGGTGAGCGAAGCGGATATATACATCGCCTACGGCAAATATGACCAAGCCGAGGAGATGCTGAAAAAAGGTCTGGCGAAAGAGCCAGAATCCAATGCGATTAAGTTGAAATTGCTTGAGGTGTATGCCGAGAGCGAGAACCTTGAAGATTTCGATCATTATTACGGTCAGGTACTTGCCTCGGGCGACGCTGCTGAAATCGACCGTGCGCAGGATTTACGAGCACAGTTTGTAGGTGCGCCGGACTATGTCGCCGCAGGCAGTGTGGCTGCAGCGGGTGCGGTTATGGCTGAGGCCGGCAGCGAATTGTTGTCCGACTCGCAGGACGAGCCAGACGCTGCGTCTGAAGATGAGCTTGAAATTGCCGCAGAGACTCCAGAGGATGAAGAGTTTAGTTTTGACCTGGACAGCTCTGATGAATTGACGCTGGACGATTTGGACATCGATTCAGAGGTTGAGAGTCGCGAGTCTACTGATGAGTCTGACGAGTTAGTCTTGGATGATGATTTTGACTTTGATCTGGATAGCGATGATGAGCAGGATAAACCGGCTACCGAAGAGCTAGAGCTTCAAGGTTCTCAAACGAGTTACGATTTATCTTTTGATGACCGGGAAGAGACCACCGCCGATTCAGATTTGAGCGATTTTGACTTTGAGCTGGATGACGGCCAGCAGGACTTGTCCTCCGCCCCTGATGCTGTCGCACCGGAGTCAGATGACGATGCTGACGTAGCTGCTTCGTCGGAATCGGTTGAGGAAACTTTTGAGCTTGAGCTCGATGATATAGATATCGACGACTCCGGGGCGCAAGAGGATGACAGCGCGGAAGTGTCTCTCGCAGATGAGAAGCCTCTGCTGGACGAAGATTTTGACTTCTCTTTGGATGAGTCGCTGCCGGAAGAGGATGAGCCGGCACCTGAATATTCTGAAGTTGAGGCCTATGATCCTGCCTCAGAAAGTCGTGCGCCACAGCTGGATGACGAAGAGGTTCCAACCCTGGAGTTGGCTGACGACGAGGATGATTTTGATCTCGAGCAGCCCATGGAGGATCTCGATCTGGAGGCGCTGGATCGTGAAATGTCGGATCTTGACGCTCCCGAGCCTCTTGCGACCGAAGAAACAGAAAACGCGGCGGATGACTCCTCAGCAGATGACGCCAGTGTGTTCGAAGCTGATGAGTCCCTGAGCTTCGATGTTGAAGATGATGACGCGTTTGAGCAGGCACTAGGTGATGTAAGTGAACCAGAGGCCGACGTTAATGAAGGCGAAGAGGATTCGCTGGATATCGATGAGCTACCCACGCCCGAGTCGGTCAACGAAGTGGCCGACGAGGATGACGATCTGGACTTTTTGGCGGACGCCGACGAGGTTGCAACCAAACTCGATTTAGCCCGCGCCTATATTGATATGGGAGACATGGACGGTGCTCGCGATATTCTGGCAGAAGTGGTCAGTGAAGGTAACGAGGCCCAGCAGAGTGAAGCGCAATCGTTAATGGATAAAGTAGACAGTTAATTTGGGCGAATAAAAAAGCCCTGCATGCGCTAGGTATGCAGGGCTTTTTTTGTTTTTGATATACACAGTAGATTAAATGGCGGGTGCGGTGGAACGGTATTATTCACGTAATTGCGAGGTGTTCCCTGATACTCCCTGGCCCGAGTCCATGAATCGTATCGCTATGGCGGTGGAGTACCAGGGCGCTGCTTTTCGCGGTTTTCAGATTCAGCCAGGGGGGGTGCCTACGGTTCAGCAGGCGCTGCAAGAGGCTCTCTCTGTTGTGGCTGACGAGCCGGTAACCCTAATCTGCGCCGGTCGAACCGATGCCGGTGTACACGCGACTAATCAAATAGTGCACTTCGATACCCTCGCGACGCGGCCGGAAAAAGCGTGGACACGCGGTCTTCGGGCTCACCTGCCCGACGGGGTAGGAATACGCTGGGCGCGCCCGATGGCGCCCCAATTTCACGCAAGATTTAGTGCCCGTTCTCGTGCTTATCGCTATCTGATTAGCGATGCGCCCACCAAGCCGGCACTGTTGCACGATCAGGTTACCTGGTCGAGAAACCCGCTGGATACAGAGAAAATGCGACTCGCGGCGCAGGCGCTGGTGGGCGAGCACGACTTTACTTCCTATCGCGCGGTGCAGTGCCAGGCCCATTCACCGGTGCGTACGATCGAGCATCTTCATATTGTGCGCAGTGGCGAGCTTATCCTTCTGGAGGTACGAGCAAACGCTTTCTTGCATCATATGGTACGTAATATGGTGGGTGTCTTAATGGCCATAGGCGCAGGTGAAAAACCCGTAGCCTGGGCCCGAGAGGTGCTCGAAGCCCGCGACAGGCGCGTCGGTGGGGTTACCGCGCCACCTTTTGGCTTATACCTGGTTCAGGTCGAGTATGAGCAGCACTTCAATTTACCAGTGGCGTTGCCAGGGCCGCTGTTTCTGACAGCGCCGGTGGGATCGCTTGCCAATTCTGACTCGCTGTCGAATTTCTGCTAAGATTCGCCCTCCAAATGAATTCGAGCTGGAAATTTTAGTGTTCACCCCACGGGTTAAAATATGCGGTGTTACCGAGGTAGCTCAGGCCCGCGCGGTAGTCACTGCGGGCGCAGATGCGATCGGCCTGGTTTTCTACCCCAAAAGCCCGCGGGCGGTGGACATTGAGTCGGCACGGCAGATAGCGCTAGCTTGCGGTCCATTTGTGACCACGGTGGGGCTTTTTGTTAACGCCTCGGTGGAACAAATCGAGACCGTGCTTAACCGAGTGCCGTTGCAATTACTGCAGTTTCACGGCGACGAGACTCGCGAGTTCTGCGAGCAGTTTGATCGACCGTATATTAAGGCGCTACGGATGCGGCCAGAGCTGGATGTATCAGCCGCTATTGACGCCTACAGCGGCGCCTGTGGTGTGTTGCTGGATGCCTACCGCCCGGGCGTTCCCGGTGGTACAGGCGATACCTTTGATTGGGCCCGGTTTCCGCAAAAGAGTACGACCCCGCTGGTGTTAGCCGGCGGTCTGCAACCGGCCAATGTTGCTCAGGCGGTCATCCGAACAGGCTGCTATGGCGTAGATGTCAGTGGCGGAGTCGAGTCTGCCCCCGGACAAAAGAGTCCGGAACTCGTCCAACAGTTTATTGAAAATGCCAAGCAGGCATATGCGAAAGGTGAGAGAGAGTGAGCGATTCAAGTAAGCAAAAAGTTGATTACAGTGCCTTTCCTGATGAGCGAGGCCACTTTGGTATTTTTGGTGGCCGGTTTGTCTCAGAAACTCTGATTTACGCACTTGACGAGCTGCAAGAAATTTACAGCAAGCTCAAGGATAACGCTGAATTTCAGGCAGAGTTTGATAGAGATCTAGCCCATTATGTAGGGCGGCCATCGCCTTTGTACCACGCCGAGCGCTGGAGCCGCGAGCTGGGTGGAGCGCAGATTTACCTCAAGCGAGAGGACTTGAACCACACAGGCGCACACAAGGTAAACAACACCATCGGCCAGGCGCTTTTGGCAAAAATGACGGGTAAGTCCCGAGTTATTGCCGAAACGGGCGCCGGCCAGCACGGTGTAGCAACGGCCACAGTGGCGGCGCGCTTGGGACTTAAATGCCAGGTCTATATGGGCGCTGAAGACGTGCGTCGTCAGGCGCTTAACGTATATCGCATGAAATTGCTGGGCGCCGAGGTTATTCCGGTAGAGTCTGGCTCTAAGACCCTGAAAGACGCGATGAATGAGGCGCTGCGTGACTGGTCCACTAATGTCGATGATACGTTTTATATCATCGGTACGGTTGCCGGTCCTCACCCTTATCCTCAGCTAGTGCGTGACTTCCAGGCCGTAATCGGACGTGAAGCGCGTGCTCAGTGTTTGGACATGACCGGCAAACTGCCAGATGCTTTGGTGGCCTGTGTCGGTGGAGGCTCCAACGCGATTGGCCTGTTCCATCCGTTTTTGGATGACGAGTCTGTTGCTATGTACGGCGTTGAAGCCGGTGGTGACGGCGTAGAAACCGGCCGCCATGCCGCGCCGTTAAACGATGGTATCCCCGGCGTTTTGCACGGCAATCGTACCTACCTGATGGAAGACGAGAATGGCCAGATTATAGAAACTCACTCGGTGTCTGCGGGCCTAGACTATCCCGGTGTGGGGCCTGAACACTCCTGGCTGAAAGACCTCGGTCGGGTGAACTATGTGGCTATCAACGACAACGAGGCATTGGCAGCGTTTCGTAAATCTACTCGCACCGAGGGTATTATGCCGGCGTTGGAAAGTAGTCACGCTTTGGCCTACGCCGAAAAACTGGCTCCGACAATGAACAAAGATCAGATAATTATCGTCAACCTCTCAGGTAGAGGGGACAAAGATATTCTCACGGTCGCCGATATCGATGGCATCACCGTATAAGAGATAAATGGAAGCACCGAATGAGTCGAATTAGTCAACAATTTGCACAGTTAAAAGCCGATGGCCGCAAGGCTCTGGTGGCCTATATCGTTAATGGCGATCCCGTGCGTGAAGCCACCTTGCCCACCATGCACAAAATGGTGGAAGAGGGGGTGGATGTAATCGAATTAGGCGTGCCTTTCTCCGACCCTATGGCGGAAGGCCCGGTTATCCAAAAGGGCCATGAACGGGCGCTGGCCCATGGTGTAAGTCTGACCGATACACTGGCAGTGGTCGCCGAATTCCGTAAAACCGACCAAACTACACCAGTGTTGCTAATGGGTTATGCCAATCCGGTGGAGCGTATGGGTTATGCAACCTTTGCGGAAAAAGCCGCTGCTGCTGGCGTTGACGGTCTGTTGACTGTTGATCTGCCGCCAGAAGAAGTGGAGAACTTGAAAACCGAACTCGCGAGCCGCGATTTGGACAATATCTTTTTGCTGGCCCCCACTACCCGCAGTGAGCGGGCAAAGGATATTGCCCGTCATGCCAGCGGCTTTTTATACTATGTTTCATTAAAAGGTGTGACAGGCGCAGGTCATCTGGATGTGGATTCAGTAAAAGCCAAGCTGGATGAGTTTGGCGCTTTGACGGATCTGCCCGTGTGCGTGGGATTTGGTATCAAAGATGCCGAAAGCGCCGTTAAAGTTGCTCGCCTTGCTGATGGCGTAGTCATTGGCAGTGTTCTGGTGGATGCCATGAGCAAAGCTGGCGAGGATAAAGCTCAAGTGGCCGAGAGCGTGGGCAATATTGTTCGCGACATTCGCCAGGCATTAGACGCCCTGTAACCCATTCGATAATTTACACCCTTCGGGGTCAGCAAGAGAGTAATGTAATGAGTTGGCTTGAAAAACTGGTTCCCAGTGTTGTGCGTGCAGAGGGCCGTAAAGGCACTAGCAAAGTACCTGAAGGGCTGTGGAAAAAGTGCGTTAAGTGCTCAGCGGTGCTTTATCGTCCAGAGCTGGAGCGCAACCTGGATGTCTGTCCCAAGTGCGACCATCACATGCGCATTGGTGCGCGTCGGCGCTTGGATATTTTCTTGGATGAAAATGGTCGCCAGGAAATTGCCGCTGATGTAGAGCCTATCGATCGTCTGAAGTTTAAAGACGTAAAAAAATACAAAGATCGTCTTTCCACCGCGCAAAAAGCCACGGGTGAGAAAGACGCCCTGGTAGCCATGAAAGGTGAGCTTAAGGGCATGCCCGTGGTGGCGATCGCTTTTGAGTTTGCCTTTCACGGCGGTTCAATGGGCTATGTTGTGGGCGAGCGCTTCACCCGCGCGGCCCAAGTTGCACTAGAAGAAAATATTCCCCTGGTCTGTTTCCCAGCCACTGGCGGCGCGCGTATGCAAGAGGCTTTGATTTCGCTGATGCAAATGGCTAAAACCTCAGCGGTCATAGAAAAATTAAAAGGCCAGGGCACTCCTTACTTTTCCATTATGACCGATCCGGTTTATGGTGGCGTTTCCGCCTCGCTGGCATTGTTGGGTGATATCAATGCCGCTGAGCCGGGCGCCCGTGCCGGCTTCGCAGGCCCCGCGATTATCGAGCAAACCATCCGCCAGAAGCTGCCCAAAGGCTTTCAGCGCGCCGAGTTTTTGCTGGATCATGGCGCCATTGACATGATTATTCATCGCAATGATATGCGCGATACCGTTGCGCGCTTAATCGCCAAGTTTACCCGTCGTCCGGAATTGGCTTAAGCCCTTGTGACGGAGCTTTCCCTTGCCCAGTGGCTCGCTCGTATCGAGCGGGCCCATCCCACCGAAATAGACTTGGGGCTTGAGCGCACGCAGCAGGTCTATAAAACCCTGAATTTACCTCGGCCGCCTAAAGTGCTAACCGTTGCCGGTACCAACGGCAAAGGTTCGTGCGTTGCACTTGCCAGTGCGCTGTTGCAGACGGCCGGCTTAAAGGTTGGCGCTTACACCTCGCCGCATTTGCATCACTACTGCGAGCGTGTGCAGATTAATGGCGCATCGGTCAGTGACGCGGATATGTGCCTCGCTTTTCAGGCGATTGAGCGTGCCCGGGGTGACATTTCTCTCACTTATTTTGAGTTTGGCACCCTGGCGGCGCTGTGGTTATTTGCTGATAAGGCTGTGGATGTGGCTGTGCTCGAAGTGGGCTTGGGCGGTCGTCTGGATGCGGTCAATATTATTGATGCCGATGTCGCGGTAATTACCAGTGTTGCCCTGGACCACGAAGCTTGGCTCGGCAACGATCGTGAAACCATTGGCCGCGAAAAAGCCGGTGTCGCCAGGGCGGGGCAGCCATTGGTCTGTGCCGATCCCAACCCTCCCTTGTCGGTGCAACGGTACGCCGAGGCTATTGGCGCAAAAGCTCTGTGGTTGGGGGAGCATTTTCACATGCAAAAGGTTGCCGATTGCTGGCAGTTTTCCAGCCCAGAGTTAACAATCTCTTTTCCTGCTATCAAACTTCCCGCTAACAGCGTAGCCGCCGCTGTAATGGCGGTTGCACACTTGGGTGTGGCGCTTGCGCCGACACAAATTGCACAGTGCGTGGCTCGCGTTAATCTCACCGGCCGGATGCAAACCCTGGAGTATCAGGGGCGGCGTGTTGTGTTGGATGTGGCGCACAATCCGGCCGCGACGACCCATTTGCTGGATAACCTGTCTTTGCCAAAAGCGGCGAAAGTGCACTGGGTTTTTGCGATCATGGCTGATAAGGACATAGCCGCTACCGTCGAGCCGTTGCTGAAGTTGCCCGGCTGTTGGTATCTGCCCAAGTTGCCGGGAGTGGAACGCGCGGCCGCGCCGCAAGTAGTGGCGCAAACCCTTGCTCAGGCTGGCGCGCAAGTCCGGGAGCAGGGCGAGTTCGCTCACTGTCTTGCGGCTGCCGTAAGCCAGGCAGAAGAGGACGATTTAGTGGTTATTTTGGGCTCTTTCTTTACCGTGGCCGCTGCACTGGATATATTGCAGCCACAGGCGGATAAAGTCACTTAGGGGGAAGAGTGAACGACGGTTTAAAACAGCGGTTAATAGGCGCGTTGGTGCTGGCGGGGTTGGCGGTGATATTTCTACCCGGCTTTTTTAAAGAGCAGCAAATGCACCAAGTTGATACCCGCAGTCAAATCCCTCCACGCCCAGAGATAGATCCGGTTGTGATCAGTGCGCCGCAACCGATCACCAACCCCGAGTCGATTCCGGACCCCGATACTCTGTTTATTCCCGAGAACAACCAACCCATTACCGACGAGCCAGCCGAAGCGCAAAGTGCTGCCGCCGCCGATATCGAAAGCGAGCCCCAACCTATGGCGAGCGAGAATGCCGAGAATGTCAGTTCAGTCGAAGCGGTTGCCAGCGTAAGTAGCTCATCGCATAGCTCGGAAGCGTCAGAGGCATTGGCCGATCTCGATGCCTGGGTGGTACAGGTGGCCAGTCTGCGTTCGGCCGAATCGGCCCAGACGCTGCGCAAAAAACTGCAAGATAAGGGCTATAAGGCCTATGTGAGGCTCGCGCAAACCTCGCAGGGCGAGGTGAGTCGAGTGTTTATCGGCCCCAAAGTGGATAAAGCTCTGGCCGAGACGGTCAAGGCGGAAGTAGATCCGGCCTTTAAGGTTAATTCTCTTGTGCTTAAGTTCAAGCCCTAAGCGCGGGAAAACTTAGGGTATGCCCGGCGGTTTCGCTCTGGTAAAATTTGCGCCTTCTTTTGCACACGCTTTCGGAGCCATCCGCGCATGAATTGGGCAGACTGGACTATTGTCGGCATACTGTCTGTATCCTGCTTGATCAGTATCAAGCGCGGTTTTATCAAGGAAGCGCTCTCACTAGTGGTCTGGATTGCCGCTTTTATCATCGCCATGGTGTTTGGCGATCGCATGGCAACACTATTGACGAATCTGATTGAAACCCCATCATTGCGAGCTATCGCCGCTTTTACCATACTGTTTGCCGCCACCTTGGTGGTGGGGGCGATGGTGAATTACTTGATAGGCGAGTTAGTGCGAATGACGGGGCTCTCCGGTACCGATCGTTTGTTCGGTATGGTTTTTGGCTTGGTGCGCGGTGCTATTTTAGTCATGGCGCTGGTCATTCTACTGCCCTCAATGATCCCTGTGGATAAGGATCAGTGGTGGGCTGAGTCGAAAATTATTCCCCGCTTTTTAGTGTTTGAAAGTTGGGCTCGTGATACCACCACTGAGATAAGCACCTGGGTGATGTCTCTGTTTGGTGACTGATTTTTCTTTTTGGCGTTAACAAAGGTAAGACAATTATGTGCGGTATCGTTGGCATAGTGGGTAAACGTGACGTAAATACCCAGCTCTATGATGCACTAACCATCCTCCAGCATCGCGGACAGGATGCCGCAGGTATTGTCACCTGTCAGGGCGGCAAAATGGCGCAGCAAAAAGCCAATGGTTTAGTGAAAGATGTTTTTCGCACGCGGCATATGCAGCGTTTGCTTGGCAACGTGGGTATTGGTCATGTGCGCTACCCCACCGCTGGCAGCTCGGGGCCAGCGTTGGCACAGCCATTTTACGTGAACTCACCTTACGGTATCGCCTTGGCGCACAACGGCAACTTGGTGAATGCCGACAAACTCAGCGAAGAGCTGTTTAAAACCGATTTGCGGCATGTCAATACGGACTCAGACTCAGAAGTGCTGCTGAACGTATTTGCTCACGAGTTACAGCTGCAAGGCAAGCTTGTTCCCACCGAAGAGGATATTTTTGCGGCGGTGGAAGGGGTGCATAAACGTGTCAGCGGTGGCTATGCGGTAGTGGCATTGATCGCCCGATATGGCATTGTTGCCTTCCGTGACCCCAATGGTATTCGTCCTCTGGTTTACGGCAAACGCACCACCGAAGATGGCGACGAATATATGGTGGCCTCTGAAAGTGTAGCGCTCAATGTGTTGGGTTTTGAGTTGATTGGCGATGTCGCCCCGGGCGAGGCGGTGTACATTACGTTCGATGGACAGTTGCATCGCAAACAGTGTGCGCAAAACACGCGGTTAACGCCCTGTATTTTCGAGCATGTGTATTTCGCCCGTCCTGATTCCATCATGGACGGCGTGTCAGTATACAAAGCGCGCCTGCGCCAGGGGGAAAAGCTGGCGGAGCAGATTCTGCGCGAGCGTCCCGATCACGATATCGATGTAGTCATCCCGATTCCCGACAGTTCGCGGGTGGCGGGACAGGCCCTGGCATACAAAATCGGGGTTAAATTTCGCGAGGGGCTGATTAAGAATCGCTATATTGGCCGCACTTTTATTATGCCAGGTCAGCAAATGCGCAAAAAATCTGTGCGGCAGAAGCTGAACCCTATCGACTTGGAGTTTCGTGGCAAAAACGTACTCTTAGTGGATGACTCCATTGTGCGAGGCACCACTTGCCAGCAGATTATTCAAATGGCACGCGAGGCCGGCGCTGCGAAAGTGTATTTCGCCTCGGCCGCACCTGCGGTGGTCTATCCCAATGTGTACGGCATTGATATGCCTACCACCAAAGAGTTGATTGCCCATGGCCGTAGCCACGATGAAGTGTGCGAAGAAATTGGCGCCGATTGGCTAATTTATCAGGATCTGCAAGACTTGGTGGCGGCGTCTGCAGAAGGTGGCAGCGGCGTTACCGAATTCGATTGCGCGGTGTTTGACGGTAAATATATTACCGGCGATGTGGACCAGGAATATCTGGACGCGCTGGAAGCAAACCGGCACGCTGGCAAGGCGAAAAAGAAAAAAGAGCAACGGGCGAAAGAGGAAGAGAGCCCCATAGGTTTGCACAACGACGGTGAAGACCTGCACATTCATTAACGGACACGAATATGAGTGACTCGACAGAACACGACAATCCCCTTGCCGGCGCCGGTATTGACACCTTGGCCGTGCGCGCCGGGCAAAGTCGCAGCGCCGAGGGCGAGCACAGCGAAGCATTGTTTTTAACTTCAAGCTATGTATTCGCCAGCGCCGCCGAGGCCGCTGCGCGTTTTAGCGGTGATCAGCCGGGCAATGTCTACTCGCGTTATACCAATCCGACAGTGCGTACCCTGGAGGAGCGCATCGCGGCGATGGAGGGGGTAGAAAGTGCTGTGGCAACAGCCTCGGGCATGGCCGCTATTTTGTCGACTTGCGTTGCCTTGTTAAGCGCTGGTGATCATATCGTTTGTTCGCGCAGTGTGTTTGGTACTACCACGGTTTTGTTTACCAAATATCTGGCCCGCTTTGGTGTTAACACCAGCTTTGTAAACCCGACAGATTTCGCTGCCTGGGAAGGCGCATTTACCGACAACACTAAGTTGGTGTTTGTGGAAACACCCTCAAATCCACTGTGTGATGTGGTGGACTTGCAACGCCTTGCCGATCTAACACACAGTCGCGATGCTCTGTTCGTTGTCGATAATTGTTTCTGTACGCCGGCATTGCAAAAGCCTGCGGACTTCGGAGCTGACTTAATCATTCATTCAGCCACTAAATACATAGACGGGCAGGGGCGCTGCCTGGGCGGGTTGGTGGCAGGGCCAAGGCATCTGGTCGACGAAGTGCTCGGCTTTATCCGCAGCGCTGGGCCAACCATGAGCGCTTTTAACGCCTGGGTGTTTTTAAAAGGCTTGGAAACTCTGCGCTTGCGAATGGACGCTCACAGCGCCAATGCTCAAGCTCTGGCTGAGTGGCTGCAGCAGCATCCGGCTGTGGAGCAAGTGTATTATGCCGGGCTCAAAGATCACCCGGGGCACGAGCTTGCCGCGCGCCAGCAGCGAGGCTTTGGTGGCGTGCTGTCGTTTGCCGTACGCGGTGGCCGCGATAGCGCCTGGAAGGTGATTGATGCTACGAGAATATTGTCTCTGACGGCGAACCTGGGGGATGCGAAAACCACGATCGTGCATCCTGCTACCACCACCCATGGTCGTTTGAGCGACGAGCAAAGACGCGATGCAGGCATCGGTGAGAATCTGATTCGTATTGCTGTGGGGCTGGAAGATGTCGAAGACATTAAAGCCGATTTGTCCCGCGGTCTGGATGCTCTTTAGCTAAGGCTTGATATGCGCACGAGTATTCGCGAAGCAGTCGATGAAGTAGCCCGGGTTTTACTGGGTAAAGAGGAGCAGATCAAGTTGGCGCTGGCCTGTTTATTGGCCGATGGGCATTTGCTGATTGAAGATTTGCCCGGGATGGGGAAGACCACACTGGCTCATGCGTTGGCGCAGGTGGCGGGTTTGCGTTATCAGCGTGTCCAGTTTACCAGTGACATGCTGCCGGCCGACATTGTCGGGGTCTCTATCTTTGATGCTGCTGCCAATGGTTTTAGCTTTCATCCGGGGCCTGTGTTCACCCAGGTGCTATTGGCCGATGAAATCAACCGCACCACGCCTAAAACCCAAAGCGCTCTGCTGGAGGCGATGGAGGAGCAGCAGGTCACCATTGACGGCGAAACCCGCCAGTTGCCCGAGCCGTTTTTTGTGATTGCCACCCAGAACCCGCAATCGCAAATGGGTACTTTTCCGTTACCAGAATCGCAACTGGACCGTTTTTTAATGCGTTTGAGCCTGGGTTATCCGGATGCGGCAGCTGAGCGTGAGCTGTTTAAAGGCGGAGATTCGCGGCGTCATATTGGTGATTTGAAGATACTATTGTCGCCCGAGTCGCTGGCACAAATAAAGACCGAGATAGAGCAAATAGCCACCTCAGACCATCTGATCAGCTACCTGCAAAGGCTGGTACACGCTACCCGTCACGACACACGTTTTAGTTTCGGTTTATCCCCTCGCGGAGCCCTGGCGCTCTTGCATGCCGCCAAAGCCTGGGCTTATATGCACAGCAGGGCTTATGTGGCGCCCGAGGACATTCAGGCTGTACTGCCCTCAGTAGTTTCACATCGAGTGCTAAGTCCGGGCATCGGTAGTGCTGCGGACAGCTTGATTGACGAGCTACTGCAGACAGTTGATGTGTTGGCCACCTCTTAGATGGTCGGTTCCGCGGCGTATTTCTCGACATTTTAGTCTGAGCCAACTATAACCATTAAGAGCGGCAACAGAAGTTAATCGACGGCCTGCTTATTCGTTCAATGGTGTGGCTTATGACGGCAACTTTTTTTGGTCAATATCTACAGATAAAAGGTCTGGTATCGTCCGATCAGTTGGCGCGCGCCCTCGAATTCCAGGCAGCTCACAATCACTCCCTGGGGCAACTAGCGCTGGAGCAGGGATGGTTGAATGATACACAGGGAGCGCAGATCAACCTGCATCAGCGTTCCAGCGATATGCTGTTCGGTGAGTTAGCGATCTATCTGGGATGGCTAAGCAAGGCCCAGGTGGACCAGTTGCTGGAACAGCAAAGGCGCAGCCATATGACTTTGGGGCGAGCGCTGACAGTGACCGCCGGTTTTGATGACAACAAGCTTCATACCCTTCTGGCAGATTACCACTACTGGTACCGGCGGAATCAACGCGAATGCAATAAGCGGGTTGCAGAGAGCAGTTTTGCATTGCAAATTGATGGTTTTACCGATTTATTGGAGCGCCAGCTAAAGCGAGTTTTCGGTTTATGTGCCCATACAGAATATGTTCGCCACGACAGACCGGATGCTATGCCTGACTGGGCTTGGCGGCTTGAAGGGAGGAGGTACAAGTCTTTGCTGGCGGTGTTGCCCACACCGGCCTTTATGCAGGCGGTCGCGGAGCGTCAACAAAGTTTGCACACCTTGGCCAGTGCTCTGCCGGGTAAGGTGTTTGATGACCAGCAAGCTGAACGGGTTGCCGAAGACTTTTTTGACCGTTTGGTGCAGGAGCTCAGCGCCGAGGTGGGCAGCGCATTTCGCGAAGTGCTGCAGAGCGCAGACAACCTCAAGCACGATACGATAAGCGGCCCCGCTCAAGAGAGTCTTTGTGTGGGATATTCGGTAGAGGGCAACCCGTTGCAAGTGTATTTTTGCGCGGCCTGAACCGAGTTTATGGTAGGCTGGGCGGCGTTTGTTGTGATTAAATTCGTTGCCGGAACTGGGTTGTGCTTGCCAAGTTTAATTCTGTAAAAAGCTTCTTTTGGCGCGTTACCGAAAAGCGTGCGCCGCGTGCGCAAAAGGTGACTCTGGCGCATCGCTCAATTTACGTGCTCCCCAGTAAAGCGGGCCTAGGCTATGCGCTAGTAGCGGTGTTGTTGTGGTTGCTTGGCACTAACTACGAAAATAATTTAATTCTTGCCAGTAGCTTTTTACTTTTCGCTCTATTTATCGTGTCTGTCTTACACGCCTATCGTAATTTGGCGGGGGTGCAATTGCAGGTGCTCTCCGCCAATCCGGGTTTTGCCGGTGAGCGCATCGAATTGCCGGTGGAGATGTCAGCGCCTAGAGGCAGTGTGCATTTACAGTTGCAGTATCCAGGGACTGCAGCGATACGTTGCGATCTCGAGAAAAATCGCCCGCATACCCTAAGAGTCCCGCTCCTGGCAGAGCGTCGCGGTTGGCTTTCCCCAGGGCGCTTATTGCTGAAAAGTTATTATCCTTTGGGAATTACCCGGGTTTGGTCCTGGGTGTTTCTCAAGAGCGAAATACTGGTGTATCCCCAACCTAAGCCTGCCGTGCTGAACTTGAACTATCCGGGCGGCGAAGAAGGTGACCTGGGTGACAGAGTAAAAGCGGACGACGATTTTATGGGGTTTTCGCGCTATCAGGCGGGGGCGCCTTTGTCGCAGGTGGCTTGGAAATTATACGCCCGCGGAGCGGGTCTGCAGCTTAAAGAGTTTGCCGCTGGGCAGCGCCAGGGGGTTTGGCTCGACTTTGCCGCGCTGGAGGGAACAACGGAAGATAGACTTTCCGGACTTTGCTATCTTGCCTTGCAGTGGCACTGCGAAGAGCGGGAATTTGGCTTGCTGCTTCCCGGCGTACGTATAGAGCTCGCGAGCGGCGAGCGGCATTTGCACCAAGTGTTGAAAGAGTTAGCCCTGTATAAAGGCGGGGAGCACGCTGGTGGATAACAGTAGCGTCATTGCCGGGCAGACACTCAAATACTTACTGTTGACCCAGGCGCTGGTGTTGGCCCCGCTCGTACTGCAGATTCCCTATTGGCTGAGCGCCCTGGCGCTAGTGATAATGGTTTGGCGCTGGTTGTTACACCAAGGCCGCGGTTTTTATCCGGGTAAGATTTCCCGCGCGCTTCTGGCTATTGCCGTCAGCGCCTTACTGTTCGCCAGCTTTAACGGTCGCTTTGGTATGGAGACCATGGTCTCTTTGTTGGTTGCGGGGTTTGTGCTCAAGCTCACCGAAGCCCGCAGTCGCTCGCACGTTTATCTTTTGTGTTTCCTCGCTTATTTTGTTATCGGTACCCAGCTGCTTTTTTACAATCAGTTGTTGGGAATGCTCTATAGCCTCAGCTGTTTTGCCGCTGTTACGGCGACCTTATTGGTAAACCAGGCCGCCAGGGGCGAGCAGGGCGGTTTTAAACCCTGGCGCCGGCTGACCGGGATGCTGCTACAAGCGGTGCCTATTATGCTGGTATTGTTTCTCGCGGTGCCGCGTATAGGTTCGCTGTGGACAGTGCCTTTAAATAATGGCTCGGGTATTACCGGTTTGAGCGATAGCATGTCGCCCGGCGATATGGCGAACTTAATGCAGTCCGACGAGGTAGCTTTCAGGGCGAGTTTTGCCGGTGCTATCCCTGCACCACAGCAGCGCTATTGGCGTGCCCTGGTGCTTGACCACTTTGACGGTCGGCGCTGGAGCCAGGGGCGGTTACAGGACGTGAAAGCCGGGCGCGGCAGTATTTGGCAGGACGCTGCGCAGGAGCTAGAGCCCCTCGGCGAACGGGTTGAATACCAGGTTATGCTCGAACCCAGCAGCCATAACTGGTTGTATAGCCTGGCGCTGGCGCAGCCTTCCGCGTCCGATATCCACCTGAGTCGAGGGTTTACCCTGTTTCAGCGCCGCCCGGTCAGCCAGCGCAAACAGTACTCTTTGGTATCGGCATTGGATTTTCGTGCCCAGGCCGATGGCTTAAGCGATTGGGAGAGGCGCAGCGCCCTGCAGTTACCAGATACAGGCAATCTGCAAACGCGGCAGTTGGCCCGCCAGTGGTCTGCCCAAGCAGCCTCGCCCCAAGACCTGGTCGACCGTTTTTTACGCTATGTGCAAAGCCGTTTCCATTACACCTTGCAGCCTCCGCTGCTGGGAGAAGATTCTGTAGACGAGTTTTTGCTGCAAAGCCAGACGGGATTTTGCGAACATTTTGCCGGCAGCTTTGTATTTTTTATGCGCGCGGCGGGGGTGCCGGCGCGAGTTGTGACAGGTTACCAGGGCGGCAAGGTCAACCCGCACGAGGGCTATTTAACCGTACGCCAACTAGACGCTCACGCCTGGGCCGAGGTTTGGCTTGCGGGGCGCGGTTGGATGCGGGTGGACCCCACCGCCGCTGTGGCGCCCGAGCGAATCGACCGGGGGGTTGAGTTTTCCCTGGATGACACGGATTCACAGTTACTCGGTAATGCCTTGGGCAGACGTTTTGCGCTCTTGGCCAATTGGCAGTTGCATTGGGATGCTTTCAACTATCGTTGGCACCGCTGGGTGATGGGCTATGACGCTCAGGCTCAGCAGCAGTTTTTGAGTGCTTTACTTGGCGGTAACGCTGCCTGGCGTAGCACCCTTGCAATTATAGCGGCGGTGGCAGTGATTATTTTATTGCTTGCGATCGCATTGTTTTGGCAGCGAAGAGCGCCGGTCGCCACCGAAGTTCGCATTTACCAGCGTTTGTGCCGCACGCTCGCCGGCTTAGGTTTGCCAAGAGGCGCGGGTGAAGGCCCGCACAGTTTTGCCCGCAGAGTGGCCCAGGCGCACCCAGACTTGGCCGAGGACTTCGATCACTTGAGCCAGTTGTTCGAGCGTATCCGCTTTGCCGATGATCAGAGTGCGGCGGCGGAGTTCAGGCACCTTGCTCGGGCCTTTTCGCGTAAGCTTTCCCGCAGATCCCCCCACTAATCTCACCCCGCCCAATATCGGTTCGTCGTTTTCCGGTTGCGCACCAAAATAGACCTTTGCTTTTCTTGCCGTTCTCTTTTGGTGCGCGTTGCTGTACGTTTTCCGTGCAGAATATATTTAAGTTGTTGATAATAAAGATATAAAAATATGGGCACAAAAAGTGCAGATAAGGCCGTCATGCGCAATTATAAGGCGCGATTAATAAAGCATGATTGGGTGCCAGTTTTCCGCCTTTATTTGGTGCGCCGGGCGTTAAATAAAGGTATCGAAACGGTGTCATTGGTAATGATTTAGGAGAGTTCATGAAAAAAATAATGTCCACTATGGTCCGCCTGGGCGCTGCACTAGGGTTAACGGTTGTTGCTCCGGGGGCTCTGGCAGCAGCGGATGGTGCCAATACGGCCTGGATTTTAACCGCCACGGCACTGGTGTTGTTTATGACCCTACCGGGCCTGTCGCTGTTTTACGGGGGCTTGGTTCGCAGCAAAAATATCCTCTCGGTGCTGATGCAGTGCTTTGCTATCGCCTGTGTGGCCTCGCTGCTGTGGTTAATTGTTGGTTATAGCCTGACCTTTGGCGAGGGCAATCAGTGGATTGGTGATTTCAGTCATATTTTGTTCGCCGGTATCGGCAGAGATACGCTGGCGGGCGATATTCCAGAGCCTCTGTTTGCGCTCTTTCAGATGACCTTTGCCATTATTACCCCGGCGCTCATTGTCGGTGCTTTTGCCGAACGTATGAAGTTTTCTTCCATGCTGATCTTCTCGGCACTCTGGTTGCTGGCGGTTTACGTGCCCGTGTGTCACTGGGTGTGGGGCGGTGGCTTCCTCGGCAGCTGGGGCCTGTTGGACTTTGCCGGTGGTACGGTGGTCCATATTACTGCTGGGGTGGCCGCACTGGTGGCGGCTTTGGTGTTGGGGCAGCGCGACGGGTTTCAGTCTGTGGCAATGCCGCCGCATAATATGACCATGACAGTTACCGGTGCAGGCATGTTGTGGGTAGGTTGGTTTGGTTTTAACGGGGGCAGCGCGCTGGCGGCTAACGGGGATGCAGCCATGGCGATGTTGGTTACTCACATATCCGCAGCGGCCGGCTCGCTGGCGTGGATGACTATCGAATGGATTAAGTTCCGCAAGCCCAGCGTGCTGGGGATTGTCACGGGTATGGTGGCGGGCCTTGGTACCATCACCCCGGCTTCTGGCTTTGTTGGTCCTGGCGGCGCGCTGGTGATTGGCTTGCTGGCTGGTGTGGTGTGCTTTTTTATGACCCAGGCCGTTAAGCGGGTCTGGCACATCGATGATTCATTGGATGTGTTTCCGGTCCACGGTGTGGGCGGTATTTTAGGTACTTTGCTGGCCGGTGTGTTTGCCTCGCCTAACCTGGGTGTTTTCAGTGGTTATGGTTTTTCTGAGGCAGTGTCCGGCATGGGGGAGCAAGTCTGGGTGCAGTTTTTGGGTGTGATAATTACCTTCGCTTACACAGGTGTCATTACTTATGTGCTACTGAAACTCACCGGTGTGATGACCTCGGGTCTGCGTGTAAGCCGCGAAGAAGAGCAAATAGGTTTGGATATTACGATGCACGAGGAAGAAGGCTACAAGCTGTAAGCGCCTGTGTTTCTTTCACTAAGCCCGCGTGAGCGGGCTTTTTTATGTCTGTTTGATCTGAATTTTACAAGCTGTGGCGAAAGGCAATAAGCGCTGCGGTAACCGCCACGTTAAGCGATTCAACTCCGTTATTCATTGGGATTTTAACCCGTTTATGACAGAGTTTATCCACCGCTGCACTGACCCCGTGAGTTTCATTGCCGAGCACAAAAACGTTGCCGCTGGCAGAGCATTGGCTCAGGGTGTCGCGACTGTGGGACGACAAGCCGGTGATTTGGTAGCCCGCTTGCGTCAGATCGCTCAATGCAGCCTCCAGAGTTTTTTCCAGGCGAATGATGGGTGCGCGAAACAATGTGCCCGCACTTGCCTTAATAACCAGCGGGTCGATTTGTGCGTTGCCTTTGCTGGGCAGCAAAATGCCGGCGATATTGCCTGCACAAGCGGAGCGAATAATCATGCCGAGGTTTTGCGGGTTGGTAATGCCATCCAGCGCCAGCAGGTCGCCTTTGATTTTTTCTTGTTGTTCCAGGAGGCTCGCCAAGGTGGAAAACTTGGGGCAAAGTAAATCTACCGCAATACCTTGATCCTGTTTGCTGTTTTTAGAGATGCGCGATAGTGCGTTGCGTGAATGGTAGAGAATTTCCGCGCCTTGGCCTTCGGCAATGGCGATAATTTCGCTGAGAATGGCTGCCGGTTTGTTGCTGTCGGCCAAATGCAGGCGATGAATTTTTACATCGGCCATCTGCAGGGCCTCAAGCACGGGTTTGCGCCCGTACACAGTCAGTAAACTGTCGTAGAATTGTTTTTTAGCCAGGTAGGCTTCGCTGTCGCGCCTTTGCATAATTGAGTCGGTCAGTGGCCTTATAAAAGCGCCTGAGCTTACTCTACTTGGCGCGTAGATAACAGTCCTCGTCATTGTCCAGTAAGGCTGCCAGCACGTCGCGCCGACTAATCAGCCCCACTAATTTTCCTTCGCTGACTACCGGGTAGTTTTTCGGCTTGTGGCTGATCATGATCTGGGCGATTTCCACAATGGAATTGCCCGGGGCAAAGCTTATGACTTGGCTGGTCATTACGCTGGCAACAATGGGGGGCTCTTCGCAGTAAAACGCGCCCTGTAAAATTTCTTTGATGCAATCCTGCTCGGAAACAAAGCCGATGACCCGGCGCTGCTCATCGATTACCGGTGCACCGGTAACTCGCGCGGCCAGTAATTTGTGCACTACCTGCAACAGGTTGGTGTTACTCGCGAAGGCCACCGGATCTTTTTGCATATAGTCCTGAACCAGAATCGAATGCATAGGAACGCTCCTGACTGACTGTGTTAAGAGAACTCTGGCCAAGCATGGGCTCGGCCAGAGGCTTTTCCCTCAAGTGTAGAACAGGCTCAGCGCGAGTGCTGGCAAATAGAGAGGTAGCGTGCAACGGCGGGGGTCATGCCCATGCGCAGTGCATCTACCGTAAGAGCGTGACCGATGGAGACTTCGGCGATGCCCTCAATGGTGAGAAACTCGGGTAGGTTTTCCAGGTTCAGGTCGTGTCCGGCGTTCACCGCTAGGCCTATTTCCTGTGCATAGTGAGCGGCGCTGCGGTACTCATCGAGCAGCTCAGAGCCGCGGTTTGTACCAAAATGCTCGGCGTAGGGGCCGGTGTAGAGTTCGATGCGCTCGACGCCGAGATCCCGGGCGCGGGCAATCTGCTCGCGATCAGGGTCCATAAAGAGGCTAACGCGAACGCCCCAGGTTTTTAGTTTAGCGAGTATGGGCTTTAGTTTTTCGCTGTCGCGGTTGAGGTCAAAGCCGTGATCGGAAGTGAGTTGATCGTTGCTATCGGGGACCAGAGTGCATTGGTCTGGCTGTGTTTGCTCGACCAAAGAAAGCAGGCCAGGGTAATCGGCCAAAGGTGCAGCGAAGGGGTTGCCCTCAATATTAAACTCGCAGCCTGGAAATTGTTTCACCAGTTTTGCCAGAGTGAATACATCCGCTGGGCGAATGTGCCTTTGATCGGGTCTGGGGTGGACGGTTAAACCCTGGGCTCCGGCATCCAGGCACAAGGTGCCGAACTCCACCAGGTCTGGGAAGTGGCCCTCGCGGGAGTTGCGGATCAGGGCGACCTTGTTCAAGTTGACACTAAGGGCGGTACTCACTCGGCAATCATCTCTTTCAGCTTGGAGGTGTGTGCAGCTTTTTCCATATGCTTGCCGCGCTTGGCTTCCAGTATCCGAACGGCGGCATTGGGTGCATCAGGGTAAGCGCGAAAAATCCCCCGCGGTTCTGCGACGATTTTCTCTACCACCTGTTCGCCGTCGATCACTTTGCCAAACACCGCGTAGCCGGGCTTATCGGCACTGCCGTCGAGCGACTCATTGTGATTGAGGTTGATAAAAAATTGGCTGGTGGCACTGTCTACCGCACTAGTGCGCGCCATAGACAGAGTCAGGTAATGGTTTTTCAAGCCATTGTCAGATTCATTTTTAATCGGCTCGCCAGTTTCTTTGCGGTTGAAATCAAACGTAAAGCCACCGCCTTGAACCACAAATCCGGGAATCACTCGGTGAAAGATGGTGCCGTCATAAAACCCGCTGTCGACATATTGGAGAAAGTTGGCGACGGTAATGGGCGCTTGTTCCGGGTAGAGTTCTACCAGCATAGTGCCTAAATCTGTTTTTAACGTAACGTACTTGTTATTGTTGTCCGCGGCCGCGATGCTCGTATTGGCGATGGCAATTAGCAGACAAGTAGCGAAAGCTTGCAGCAGTTTTAACATGTATTAACCCCATTCCGAGCGACGTTTGCGTCGGCCCATTGATTGCAATACCAGAGAGACGATAACCCCTACAATTAAAATACCCGCGCCAAACAACCACTCGCGATAGCGCTGACCAGTTTGCAGGCGCTCGTTTTCGGTTTTCAGTACTTCGGCGCGGGTTTGCAGCAATTGGTAACTTTCGTTCAGCTCTTTGTGGCGCTGGTTTAAGGTAATCGCATTAGCCGACAGTTTTTTCAAGTTGGCGTAGTCGCTTTGAACCTGCTCCAGGTTTGCCTGTAACTCGTCGACTTGCTGCTCCAGGTTTGCTTTGTCCTGGCTCAATTGCTCATTGGTTTGCAGCAGCTCGCTCTGGTCGCCGTCGAGCTGGCTCATTTTCTCTTCGAGGCGGGCCAGTTTAATGGCGGCAGTCGGCTCATTGAGTAGATACTGCGAGCGAATCCAGCCCTCTTGACCCTCAGGGGTGCGTACCTGAGTCCACTCGTTGTTGTCATCATCGGTATTGCTGCTGAGCTGCTCAAGACGGGTGCCGCTGGGTAGACCGCGATGAATAATGCGGTATTGGTTGCCCATGCCGCTGCGCAGTGGTACACGCAATTCGTCGGCCACGTAGAGAGTCTGGGCCTGGCCAATGGCCGGTAGCAACAAGGCGCCGCTGCAAACAATTGCGCTGAGAATACCGGCTAGAATACTTTTACTGTTAATCACGAAGTTACCCTTATACGTATTGGTTGGTAAGGCGCCCGGCGAGCGCCGTCGCTATTTTAACGAAAGGGTGCCCCAATCCCTGTCAACCGTGTCACGCCTAGAGCCGCCAGTAGCGAATCAGCGCCTTACAAGCTAGGGTGCGACTTTTTTAAAGGGCTTGACGGTCACTTTTTGGTAAACACCGGCTTCTATGTATGGATCTTCATCCGCCCAGCGCTGGGCGTCGGCCAGCGAATCGAACTCGGCTACCACCAATGAGCCGCTAAAGCCTGCATCACCGGGTTCCGCTGCATCCACTGCAGGGTGCGGGCCGGCCAAAATCAGCCGACCTTTGTCACGTAGCTCGTGTAAACGGGCGACATGGGCTGGCCGGGCCTTGGCGCGCAGGGGCAGGCTGTTGGCTACGTCTTCACTGATAATGGCGTAAAGCATAAATGTCTCTCAACTCTTTTATACGTTGCTAGTTGGCGTTTATAACTTCTTCAAAATCGAGCCCTGTCAGTTGGCGGATGCGGCGAAATAGGTACATCAGCGCGCCCGCCATTACTACGGTGGCGGGCAGGGCGATTACGGGGAAGCTCAAAGCCGTCATTTTACCGAGTTCAGCGTTAAATGCTTCGGTTCCCGGGGGGCTTACCAGCAGCCATTTGGCCAACACATAATTGAGAAATGACGATAAAAAGAATGAGGCGGCAACTAAATAAGAGGCGTTACGCAGGGCTCGATCAAACGCGGCGCTATTGTCGGCGCTGTGTAAACGCTCGGCGATTAAATCGGTTTTGAGCACTTTGTCGTTGTAGAGAAAGGTGCGCACCAGCGGAAAGCGAGTTTTCATCGAAAGCACAGTGGCAAGACCTATTAGCCCAGGTATGGCCGCTTCTTTAATCGCGATATACTGTGGATCCAGCTCCAGCAGGCTGATGCCGCCGGTGAGCAAAATACTGACGGCGCCAAGGGCCGAGAAGGCATTAAATTCGCGTTTTACCAGCAGATCCTTCAAGCCGTATATCAGTGGAAAGGCCAGGGCCACTACCAGCGCCAAGCGGGTGCCTAAGTAGTCCTCGCCACTGAGCTTGCTGAGAATCAGGGTGGGAATGATGATGTTGATCAACAGGTTGCCCCACAGGCTCTCGCGCTTTTTTCCGGGTTGGGCGGGGTTGTTTTGCTGGGAGGTCGACTCAGAGGTCCGGGAAGTTGTATCAGTCATTGCGGCACATTGCCTTGTCTGTAGCGTGAGTTTTTCTGGCGGCTGAGCGCCGCAATTATACGGTAAATCGAAAGAAAAGGGGTGGGTTTGAACCAATTGCGGGTGGATTTGCACATGCATAGCCACTGCTCTGACGGGGCTTTGAGCCCATCTGAGTTGATGCAGCGTGCGAGTGAAAAAGGGGTAGAGCTGATTGCGCTTACCGATCACGATACGCTCGCTGGCCTAACGGAGGCCAGGGGCGAGGCCGACAAGCTGAATATGGCGTTTGTCAGTGGCATAGAGCTGTCTTCGCGCTGGGGTAAAATAGGCGTTCATATCGTCGGGCTCGGTTTTGAGTCCACACATCCGGCCATGGCCGAATTGGTGCGCAAGCAGGGCGAGCGCCGCCGTTGCCGCAATCAGAAGATAGGCGCAAAGCTTGCCAAGATCGGAGTGCAGGATGCATACAGGCGCGCCCGTGAGCTGGCTGGCGCAGAGCCCGGTAGACCGCATTTTGCCGAGTTGCTGGTGCAAGACGGGCGGGTACCCGACGTGTCGCGCGCTTTTAAAAAGTATCTGGGGAGCGGTAAAAGCTGCGATATCAAATTACTCTGGCCCCCCATGGTGGAGGTGGTTGACGCCATCAATGGTGCGGGCGGCGTTGCGGTACTGGCGCATCCTGCCAAGTACGGGCTCACGCGCACTAAGCTACGTGCGTTAGTGGCTGACTTTAGCGCCGCGGGAGGTAGCGCGATGGAGCTGGTAAGCGGCATGCAGCCTAGTGGTGTGGCGGAAAACTTGGCTGCTATCGCTGCTGAGTTTGGTCTAGAGGCATCTTTGGGCAGCGATTTTCACCGGCCCGGTGCCGCCTGGCAGGAGCTTGGCTGCGCGACTCACTTGCCCGAGGGTGCCAGGGCTGTGTGGCATCGCTGGCAATAAGCACGGCAATAATTGTAACCTGACCGGCGCAAACCTATAATGGCCCTTTCGGGCCGCGAGGCCCCATAGCCTGTATAAAGGATTCTGAAGTGGCACAATTTTTCCAGATTCATCCAGAAAATCCACAAGCTCGCCTGATCTCTCAGGCCGTTGACATAATTCGTCGCGGCGGGATCGTCGCCTACCCGACGGACTCTGCTTACGCCCTGGGCTGCCATATCGGCGATAAAATGGCCCTGGATCGGATTCGCCTCATGCGCCGTCTGGATAAAGATCACAACTTTACCCTTATGTGCCGCGACCTATCGGAAATTGCCACCTACGCCCGGGTCGATAATCAGGTATTCCGGCTGCTCAAAGCTCACACCCCCGGTCCCTATACCTTTATCCTTGAGGGCACCTCTGAGGTGCCACGCCGTCTGCGCCACCCCAAGCGTAAAACAATCGGCTTGCGTGTCCCGGACAATAAAATCGCCCTGGCGCTGCTGGAAGAGCTAAACGAGCCTTTGATGAGCAGCACGCTATTGTTGCCGGGGGACGAATTTCCGCTCACCGACCCCTATGATATCCGCGACACCCTGGAGCATCAGGTCGAGTTGGTGATTGACGGTGGTTTCTGCGGCCTGGAGCCCACCACTGTTGTGGGTTTAACTGAGGACACGCCAGAGCTTATTCGCCAGGGGAAAGGGGACTTTTCCGCTCTGTTGGCGGGCTGAGCGAGTGCGCGGCGGATTTGTTGATACCATAGCCCCTTTAATAGCCTAAGCGCAGCCGCAGAGACAGGCGGTAACCGGAAATGATTATGTCCACAGATACAGTAACCGAGGCGCAGATCCAGGAAGAATCCACGACTGAGGTGACGCGTCCGGAGCAGGGTGAAATGCCCTTCGCTATGGTGCAGGGCAAGGCCTATACCGAGCTTCCGAAAGACTTGTACATTCCGCCGGATGCGCTGGAGGTGTTTTTAGAGGCGTTTGAAGGGCCGTTAGATTTACTGCTGTATCTGATTCGACGGCAGAATCTGGATATTCTGGAAATCGATGTTTCGGAAATTACCAGTCAGTACATGGCCTATGTCGAGCTAATGGATGCCGCGCACTTTGAACTAGCCGCCGAGTATTTGGTGATGGCGGCGATGTTGGCGGAAATCAAGTCGCGCATGCTCTTGCCGCGCACCGTCGAAGAGGAAGAAGAAGGCGAGGATCCCCGCGCCTCGCTGATTCGGCGTTTGCAGGAATACGAGCGCTTTAAGCACGCCGCCGAAGATATCGACGAGTTGCCCAGGGTGGGGCGGGACGTTTTCCAGGCCACTGCCGAGGCCCCCGATCGCAACCTTACCCGGCCAGAGCCCGAGGTGGAGTTAAAAGAGCTGCTGTTAGCTCTGTCTGAGGTGTTGCGCCGCGCCGATATGTTTGAGAGCCATCATGTGGAAAAAGAACGTCTTTCGACCCGTGAGCGTATGGCTCAGGTGCTCGATAGGTTAGCGGGGAAAAAGTTTATGCCTTTTGTCAGTCTGTTTACCGTAGAAGAAGGGCGCCTCGGAGTAGTGGTAACCTTTTTGGCGGTGATGGAGTTGATTAAAGAGTCCTTGGTGGAGATCGTCCAAAGCGAATCTTTTGGCCCGATTCACGTTAAGGCTAAAACACAGTAACGAATTTTATTTATGCAAATAAAACAACTACAAGCGATTGTCGAAGGTGCCTTGCTGGCTGCGGGAGAGCCTCTGTCGTTAAAGCGATTAGAGACCTTGTTCGAAGAGGATGAACTGCCCGCTAAAGAGGATTTCAATCAGGCGCTCGCGGCCATTGCAGAGGCCTGTGAAGAGCGTGGTTTTGAACTCAAAGAGGTCGCCAGCGGTTGGCGTTTACAGGTGCGCGAGGATTTGGCGCCCTGGGTCAATCGCCTGTGGGAAGAAAAGCCGCAAAAATACTCACGCGCCCTGCTGGAAACTCTGGCATTGATCGCGTATCGCCAGCCGATCACTCGCGGTGATATTGAAGAGATCCGCGGTGTGGCCGTCAGCTCGCACATTATCAAAACGCTTACCGAGCGCGACTGGGTTAAAGTGGTGGGGCAGCGTGACGTGCCCGGCCGGCCCTCACTCTATGCGACAACGCGCCAGTTTTTGGATTACTTTAATCTGAAAAGTCTGGATGAGCTGCCCACCCTGAGTGAAATTCGCGATTTTGACGAGTTAAACAACGCGCTCGATCTCGGCGATGGCTCAGAGGCCCCAGAGGGTGCTGATGCGGAAAATAGCGGTCAGTCTGAAGCGGTCGAAGCCAGTGTCGTCACTGAAACTGACCACAGTGACAGTGACAGTGACAGTGACAGTGACAGTGACGTTGAAAGTGACATCGAGGGCGAGAGTGCCGCGGACGCTGATTCGCATGACTCCGAACATACCGAGCCCGAAGCTTCTGGCACTGATGCGCAGGCCGAACAGGCAGAGCATGAGGTTGCGCAGGAAGAATCACTCGGTCACGCCGAGTGGAGCGCCGCCGAACCCGAACAATCCGATAACCCAGAGACCCCAGCGGTCGAAGAGGCAGAGCGCAGCGTGTGAAAACGCCGCCAACATTATGGTAAAGAAAACCCGAATTAATGAAACTGCGGACGCGCCTGACGACGCGACCGATGAAAAACTGCAAAAAGTGCTCGCTCGGGCGGGCTGCGGCTCGCGCCGAGAAATGGAGCGTGCGATTGTCGCCGGAGAGGTTCAAGTAAACGGTAAGCTCGCCACCTTGGGTGATCGTGTCAGCCCCGAAGACACCATTGTATTTCGCGGTAAAGAGCTCAAAGAGAAGGGGCAAAAGTCTCGTCGTCGCGTTATTTTATACAATAAACCCGAGGGTGAAATTTGCTCCCGCCAAGACCCGGAAGGTCGTCGTACCGTCTATGCCGCTTTGCCTAAATTGTCTGGCGAGAGGTGGATTTCGGTAGGGCGCTTGGACTTTAACACCAGCGGCTTGTTGCTTTTTACCAACGACGGCGATCTTGCCAATAAGTTGATGCACCCCTCGTCGGTGATTGATCGCGAATACCTAGTACGTATTCAGGGCGATGTCGACGAAGATATGAAAAAGCGCCTGCTGGATGGCGTATTGCTCGATGATGGGCTGGCCCGTTTTACCGATATTGTGGATGGTGCGGGCGAGTCCCGTAACCGCTGGTTTTACTGTGTGGTGATGGAAGGGCGCAACCGTGAAGTGCGTCGCCTGTGGGAGTCGCAGGGGGTTCGAGTCAGCCGCTTGAAGCGTGTGCGCTACGGTAATATTTTCATTCCCTCTCACGTGCGGGTCGGGCAATGGCTTGAACTGAACGACAAAGAAATTGCCGATTTATGTTTGACAGCCGGGCTGGATGTTGAGCGTACAGCCCCTGCATTGCCAGACGAGAAAAAGCAGCGCGAGCGTCATGAGCGAAAACTACGTGCCGGACGCGCCGGGCGCGGTAAAAGAAATGTTCGGCCGCGAGGCCCCGCTAAGTCTTAGCTTTTCGCGGCCTGCGATGCCGACTGATACGGCGCTTCGCAGCAGGAGCGGTTGCGCCCGGCGCGTTTGGCTTTATAAAGCGCCGCGTCGGCGCGTTCAATAAGCTGTGACACGGCCTCGCCGGGCTCCGCGCAGGCGCTTACGCCGATACTGGCTGTGGCGCATATACTGTGACCATCATGCAGCAGGCGAACTTTCTCTACTGCGCGGCGCAGTCTCTCGGCCGTGATCAGAGCCCCGGCAGCGCCAGTCGCGCTTAGTATCAACGCAAACTCCTCCCCGCCGAAGCGAAACGTCATGTCTGTGCCTCTGCTCACCTCATCGATAGTACTGGCGACACTGGCGATAATTTTGTCCCCCACACCGTGCCCGTAGCGGTCGTTAATTTGTTTGAAGTGATCTATATCAATCATCAGCAGGGCAAAGGGTTGGCCGCTGCGTTGCAACAACTGATGTTCACGCTCCAAGGCTCTGTCCAATGCGGCGCGATTACCCACCTGTGTTAGGGGGTCGATCAGCGCCATACGCAGAGCATTTTGGTAGCGCTGCGCGTTGCGCAATGGGAAGGCGAGCGATGCCAGCAGAGTTTCCATGCACTGTTGCTCCGACTCGCTAAAGCGCTGTTTACGGAAAAAAGAAATGCTGCCTAAATCGGCGTCCGGCAGTGTGAGGTTATAGCGGCAGCTGTGTACTGATTTATGGCCCAGTTGCATGACGTTGCCGTCGGCGTCATTGTATGTCAGGCCTGAATAGTCGATAAGCCCGCGTGAGTGGCGATAAAAAAGCGGAAGTAGCTCTGCGGCATCGAGACTGGTTTGTAGGGCGTGAGCAAGGCGAGCGCGTGCCTCAAGCAGGGCGCTAGTAGTAGAGGCATCGGTAAAGATGCCGCTGCGTAATGCCTCAGCTGTATTGGCAGTTGCCGTTGGTGAAAGGTCTTGCATAGTATCGCTGCTCTTGGTTTTGCCGGTACCGGCCTGTTATCACGGATGCAACAGTGGGTCTTATTTAGAGCTTAGCGATTTCTGTGCCACCTATCTGTTTTGAGTGTAAATATTTAATATTATCAGTGGGTTAGGATGTTTTCTTGTAAGCTGTTCAAGCCTAAAGAGTCAAAGTGATGACCTTAATATAGCGGCCGAGCGGAAAATTACTGCCGCTAGTCAAAAGTTTGTCAGTCGCCGTTACGCGGTAATGTGATCGAGACTTCAAGCCCTCCCTGCTGGCGGTTGCGAGCTTTTATGCTGCCGCCGTGCAGGGCGACTGTGCGTTGGGCAATAGCCAAGCCCAGACCATAACCTCCACTCTCGCGGTCGCGGGCCTGGTCGGTGCGGTAAAAGGGTTCGAAAATATCCGCAAGTTGAGCCTCGGGCACGCCCGGACCTGTGTCTGCGACGTCGATATGGTAATTTCCAGCCTCTTGTCGCAGCGATGTGGTTATGGTGCCTCCTGTGGGGGTGTAACGCAGGGCGTTGCGTAAGACATTGTCGAATACGCCGTAAAGCATATTACCGTGGGTGGCTAACAGTGCCTCGCTTAACGGGTTGTCCAGCTTTAAGGTGATGTTTTTGCGCGCCGCTTCACTCTCCAGCCCCTGATTTAAGGCTTCGAGTAGTGCACTTAAATCCATGGTGTCATCTAGGGTCCAGCCGCCGTCATCCAATACGGGAAGGGCGAGAATGTCGGAGATGATGTCGCCTAGGTAATCGGCTGCCTGGCGGATACGATCCAATTCTTTATCAACCGTGCCCTGGCTGCGCTGTTGGGCGAGGGCCAATGCTACTTGCAGGCGTGCGAGCGGGGTGCGCAGCTCATGAGAGACATCTTTAATCAGTCGTTTTTGTTCCGCCATGGCCTTTTCCAGGCGCTCGGTCATATGATCAAAATCATGTGCCAAGGAGGCGATCTCATCGCGCCTGGTATCAAAGCGGTCACTGATGCGCACACTTAAATCCCCTTTGGCGATTGAGCGCGTGGCCCGCTGCAGAGTGGATAAACCACGTGCCAGGTGTCGGGCGAGAAAGAAGCAGGCGGTACCGCTGACCAAAATAGAGGTCAGCAGCAGCGGCCAGATATTATTAATAAATAATTGCCAGACGATGTTGCCCGAGCGGTTGTCGCCGGCGCTGGTGGCAATGGTAAAAATTTTTACGCTTTTGCCATCGTTCAGGGTGACGTGTCGACCCCAGGTTTTTTCTTCATCGAGAATTACTTTGTCAAAGGGGTGGCTGGGGTTAAGCTTGGGCACCAAGTGATGAACTCCTGCTGGTAGGGGGCGGTCCAGCAGGTCGCGGTTGGTGGAGTCGACAATATAAAAGTGGCGTGTAGACCACTCGGGCATGCTGCGCATATCCGCCAATACCTGGGCGGAATTGCGGTTAATCGCTGAGCCGACGATTTGGTAAAGAAAGCGCAGCGCCGGCTCGTAGTCGCGATCGTCGCGCAGACGCTGTAGGTTATTGTCTGGATTAATATCGCGCCAGTGAACAATGACGTTTGAGGTGACAATAATGACGGCGGTAATGCACCAGAAGGTCAAAAAGACCCGTAAATAAAGCCGGGTCATTGGGCGGCGGGAGCCTCGCTGGCACGGGTCAGCATATAGCCCGCGCCGCGCACGTTAATGATTTGCTCTTTGCTTGCGCCGGCGGCGGACAGTTTTTTACGAATATTGCTGACATGGACATCAATGCTGCGGTCATAGGGGGTCAGCTTACGTCCCAGCGCCTGCTCGGTGAGCTCGTCCTTGCTGATAACCTGGCCGGCTTGACGAACCAACAATTCCAGAACGCTGAATTCGGTGCCGGTTAAGGGTAGAAGGTTTTGCTGCCAGTAGGCGGCCCGGCTTCCCATTTGCAACAGCAGGCTATCCACTTGCAGGGTGTCTGCCTCAGGGGAGGCCTTTTGATTGACGCTGGTGCGCCGCAGTACCGCGCGTAAACGGGCCACCAGTTCGCGCGGATCGCAGGGTTTTGGCAAATAGTCATCGGCGCCGATCTCAAGCCCAATAACCCTGTCTATGGTATCGCCTTTGGCGGTGAGCATAATCACCGGGGTGTCCTGCTGGCCGAGTTCGGGCTGTTGGCGCAATTGTTTGAGAACGTCAAAACCACTGTGGCGCGGCAGCATCACGTCGAGAATCATCGCGGTGTACTGGTTGTTACGCGCCATATCCAGGGCTTCAGAGCCGTCGAAGGCAACGGATACGGAAAACCCCTCGCTGATCAGGTATTCCTGCAAGAGTTCCGACAGTTCTCTATCGTCGTCGATAAGTAAAATATCAGCCATCCCGACCTCTGTTGTTGTTTGCTTTGTAGTTGGCAAAGTGCGCCAAGTTTGCATCACGGGCGCACGCCTGTCATGGCAATCCGGTATCGGTTAACCTTTCTTAACTACTGTCAGCATAGCATGCAGTCGCTTGCGCCTATGGGTTTTTGCTGGGAGAATTCGCGCTCTCGGGTAATCGGCTCAGATCTCTCGTCCCCGAGCGTGTACTTTGGTGAATAGGGTAAGGTAAACAGTGGCCAAGATCGGTTTATTTTTCGGCAGTGATGAAGGCAATACAGAGCAGGTGGCACAGCGTATTCGGGCGCGCCTTGGCGAAGATGTAGTGGATCTACACGATATTGCCGATGTGACTCAGCTGGAGTTTACCGACTACGAGAACATCATTCTGGGAATTCCCACTTGGGACTTTGGCCAAATTCAATCCGACTGGGAAGAGTTTTGGGACGATCTAGAACAGGTCGATTTCAGCGGTAAGACCGTTGCCCTTTTTGGTCTGGGCGATCAGTTTGGCTATGGTGATTACTTTCTCGATGCCATGGGTATGCTGCACGATGTCATCGAGGCATCAAATCCCGTGCGCGTCGGCTTTTGGCCCACGCAGGGTTATGAGTACGAGGCGTCGAAGGCCGAGCGCGACGGCCAGTTTGTCGGGCTTGCCATTGACGAAGACCAGCAGGAAGATATGACTGCCGAGCGCCTGGATGCTTGGTGCGAACAAATACATCGCGAGTTTGGCTTGGATACACCGCTGCTTAGCGCTGACTAAGCGGACAAATTCTTTTTACGGTCGCGCAGGGGCGACACTTCAGTGCGTTCTTTTCGCATTTGCCGTTCGATTATTTAAGCTTCGGCGACCAGCGTTGCGCGAATTGGCCCCGGGTAACCCTCGATCGTTTTGCCGGGGTCTTGTGGGTCGAGAAAGTTCTCCAGCGAGTGAAATTTCATCCACTCGGTCGCTCGTTGCTCTTCAACTGTGGTGGGGCATAGGTCTACCAGTCTGGCATTGTTAAATCCGCACTTACGCATCCAGCTTATCAGCGTGTCAGGGGTTGGGATAAACCAGACATTATTCATCATCGCATAGCGGCCCTTAGGCACTAACACCTCGCCTTCGCCACCTTCTATGACCAGCGTTTCCAGCACCAGTTGTCCACCGGCTCGCAGGGTATCTTTCAGCTCGCGCAGATGATCCATCGGGGAACGGCGGTGGTAGAACACACCCATAGAAAACGTAGTGTCGAAAGCGCGTAGCTCGCTGGGTAGCTTTTCGATGCCTATGGGTAGTACATCGATAGGCTGCGAGCGGCCTAAAAAGTGTTTAATAGCCGCAAACTGCACGACAAATCTAGGCGAGGGATCTATCCCTATAACCCTAGCTGCGCCATCGCCCAGCATGCGCCAGCCGTGATAGCCATTGCCGCAGCCTACATCCAAAACCAAGCGGTTGTGCAGCGGGGCGATCTTGTGGCGGATACGCTCCCACTTCCAGTCTGAGCGCCACTCGGTATCAATGTGGATATCGTGCAGCGTGTAAGGTCCCTTGCGCCAAGGTATCAGCGCCTGCAAAGCGGCACGTGCCTGCTCTCGGGTTTGCTCGTCACAGATACCGCTAACTGATACTTCGTCTGCTAACTGTAGCGTCTGCGGCTCAATGTGCGGGAGCCGTTGCAGGGCTTCAAGCCAGGCTGGCAAATCGCCAAACCTTTGCGGGCTAAGGCCCTGATGAATGTCATCTTCCAGTTGCTCGCACCACCTGTGCAGCCGTGGATGGCCGGTGAGAAATTCCGTCAGTGCTTGATAGTCGATCATTAGCTGGCAGCGCCTGGCTCGGAGTGGGTGTTAAGGGCGGTGCATTCTAGCGGCGATTGCCTTTGCGCTCAATAAGTGTCCTGTCATTGTAATGTCACATTTCGCGTGGACAATTGCGCCATGCTGCTTGAAGCCGTTTTACTTTTCCCACATCAATAAGGAGGACGCTGTGACGCAGCACCTCCAATTGCAACTGCAGGAAGTGATTGAGCGTGCTCAGCTCTATCCTGTTTTTCAGCCCATTATCAATGTGATTAATGGCACCATTGCGGGGTTTGAGGCTCTGATTCGCGGGCCAGAGGGCTCTGGGCTCGAGCGCCCCGATCAGCTTTTTTCTGCCGCTGCCAGCTCGGGCCTGCTCGCGCGTTTGGAATACACCTGCCGTGAGGTTGCCTGCCAGGCGTTTATGGCCCAGCGCCTGCCCGGGCAATTATTCCTCAATATGACACCTCTGTCGTTTACCGACAGCCAATACCGCGACGGCGTAACCATGGCGATACTGCGTAAGCTCAAGTTGGACCCGGAGCGGGTCGTATTTGAGCTTACCGAAAAACAACCAATGGAAGAGTACGATCTACTGAGCAGCGCCTGTGAGCACTTTCAGCGCCAGGGCTTTGCGGTAGCTATCGATGATTTAGGGGCCGGTTACGCGGGTTTGCGTATCTGGAGTGAGCTCAACCCGGACTACGTAAAAATCGATCGCCACTTTGTTAGCGGCATAGAGCGCAGCGCGGTCAAGCGCGAGTTTGTGCGCTTTATGATGGATATCGCCAACCGCATCGGCAACAAGGTGATTGCAGAAGGTATTGAAACCGCCGAGGAGTTTAAAACCCTAGTATCTATGGGGGTTGAATACATGCAGGGGTTCTACATCGCCCGCCCCAGCCGTGAACCGCTTACCGAATTGCCCGCTCATTTAAATGAAGTGAGGGCTACGGCGATGCCTCAGTCGCGCGATACTTTCTACCACACTTTGCGCGAGGTAACCGTAGCCGAGCCAGGTATCCCACCCCATACGACCGCTGGTGATGTGGTCAAAATGTTTCGCTCGGATGTGCGCCTGACCTGCCTGCCGGTAGTCGCAGAAGATCACACCCCCATGGGGGTGATCAGCCGCTCGGAGCTGTTAAATACTTTTTCCTGGCGCTATTCGTACGAGCTGCATGCCAACAAACCTGTGGCTGGTTTTATCAGCCCGCGTAGCTTGATTATGGACATCAACAGCGATCTGAATTCGGCCGGGCGGCTGGTGACAGAAGACCCAGCACAAAACCTGAGTGTGGATATTATTGTCAGCGAGGCAGGGCGCTACGTGGGTGTGGCCAAAGTGCGCAGTATTTTGCGCAGTATTGCCGATGAAAAGCTGCGCGCGGCTCGCCACTCTAACCCGCTTACCGCGCTGCCGGGCAATGTTCCGTTGTACGAGTGGATTGATCGGCTGTTGTGTCAAAAGGCGGACTTTATTGTGGCTTACTGCGATATTAATCACTTTAAGCCCTTCAATGATGCGTTTGGTTACAGCAGTGGCGATGACGTTATTATTTTGCTCGGACAACTACTGCGGCAAACGGTCCAGCCAGAGGTAGATTTTGTCGGGCATGTAGGGGGCGACGACTTTGTGGTGGTGTTTAAAAGCCGCGATTGGCGTGAGCGCTGCGAATCTCTGATCGAGAGTTTCAGCCGGGCCATTGTAGAGCGAATGCCGCCGGCGCAATTGGATTACTGCACGGAGGATCGGCACGGTCAACGGCGTCGTTTTGGCCCACTCAGTATTGCCATTGGCTGCGTCCATCCGGACCCAGATCATTGTCTTACCCATCATCAGGTGGCGCTGTTGTTGGCCGAAGCTAAGCATCGTGCCAAGGCACTTGGTGGTCAGCAGGTGTTTTTATCCCGCCGCCGTACTCCCGACTCTAATACCCGGCCTCAACCAGCCTAGATTTCCCTAGTCGCCGCTTTCGGCTATGCTGGAGCGGAATAAGCAGTCTGGAAGGGTGATGGGATTAAGCGATATCGTTAGTGCCAGAGTGTTGCTGGTCGATAACTTTGATAATTTTCGCATGGCGGTGATGCGTTTATTGCAGCAGTTGGGGTGCGAGCATGTGGATACCGCCGTCAACGGCCTCGATGCGCTGCGCAAGTGTCGCAACTTGCAATATGACTTAGTGCTCTGTGATTTCAGCCTGGGGCAGGGCAAAAACGGCCTGCAGTTGTTAGAGCAATTGCGAAAAGAGGGGCAGTTAAAACCAGGCGCTATTTTCGTTTTACTTTCCGATGAATTCAGCAAAGCGCTAGTGCTGGCGGCCGCCGATGCTGAGCCCGATGCCTTTCTTACCAAGCCTGTGTCCACCAAAACCCTGCGAGATCGTCTTGCCCGATTGCTACAGCAGCGTCGAGCCATGGCGCCTTATTGGTCTGCACTCAACGCCGGTGACAGGGCCAAAGCGATCGAGATTTGCCAGGTTTTGTCGCAGGCTCAAGGTCGCTACCAGAATCAGGTGCAAAAGCTATTGGGCCAGCTGTTACTGGAGGAAAAGCGCTACGACAGCGCCGAAGCTTTTTACCGCCAGGTAATGACTGAGCGCGAGTGGGATTGGGCCCAGCTGGGAATAGCGCGTGTTTATGCCGCGCAAAACGATTGGCAGAGGGCAGAGCATTGGCTGGAGCAGGCGCTGGTTAGTAATGAGAATTGCTTGCCGGCACTCGATTTATTGGCCGAGATGCAGGCCGCTACCGGCGACCCTCAAGCTCGCCAAGCAGTGTTGCAGCAGGCGGTCGAATTGTCGCCACTGTCAGTCGTGCGACAACAGTTGCTGGGGCAACAGGCGCTAGATAATCGCCAGCTATTGTTAGCCGCGAACGCTCTGCGCCAGGCAGTGAGGCTCGGGTTGCACTCTTGTTATGACAATCCGGATGTGCACTTGGCCTTTGTGCGCTCGTGTGCCGAGCTTGGATACACCGACCGGGAAAAAGGGCAGAGCTTTTATAAAGATGCAAAGCGTGTGTTGGAAGAGTTCGACAGTCGTTTTACTCAAGAGCCAGAACAACAGCTCGAGTTGCGATCGGTGGCGTGTGCCTTTAACGCAATCGGTGGCGATGCCGTCTATTCGCGGCAGCTGATGCAACAAATGCAGGCCGAACATGAGCTGATTTCCTTACCGGTAACCATTTTGCTCGATTTGGCCAGTGCGGCTGACTATTTACAGGAGCTGGCTCTGCGGGATGAATTACTTGAGCAACTGCGTCAGCACCACTGTCAGGATCAGGCCGTGCTGGAAAAAGTTGATGTACTGCTCGCGGAGCCTCTCAGCCGTAAAAAACGCGAACGCCTGGCGAGCTTAAACAAACAGGGTATTGGCCTTTACGAGTCCAAGAACTATCCCCAGGCACTAGTATGTTTTGAGCAGGCAATGTGCGAGTTCCCTCGTCACAGCGGTGTGGCTTTGAACTTACTGCAGACAATTGTGGCGGCCCTGGGGGTGGCTGAGGAAAAAGAACCTCATCGGCGCCGGGGGCAGGTGTTGATTGAGAGGCTGCAGCAAGGGGGGGAGCTGGATATCGACCAGCGCGATCGATTTAACCGCTTGCGTCAGCAGTGGGCCGGCATGAACTGAGGAAGGTGTAAACTGTGTCGCGCTGCAAGTTTACCTCTGCAGGCGCGTCCGAGGTGCGCGGGTTATCTTGAAAACTCGGTACCAGTGTTGCATTATCAGGTGCCGTTAAACGATTGCAAAAAGGACGCTTTGATGCTGAAAATCCGCTTCAAAAATAAAAAGTACAGTGCGGTTTGGCTCGTTGAGCCTAGCATCAGTATCGGGCGGCATAGAGCTAATGAGCTGGTGGTGAGCGCACCCAACATCGCCGATAAGCATTTGGTGATTGAAGCGGAGCATGAAAATCTGCGCTTGATAAACCTGGTGCCTGGCTCGGAGGTAAAGGTCAATGGCCAGGCGGTAAGTGAGGGCCAAGCACTGTCGGCTCGCGATACCATTTCTCTGGCGGGAATCGAGCTTGAAATTATCGACCCCAAAGATGAGTCGACCGCTGCTCCCGCCCAGCGCTCCCAAACTAACCCCCGCACGCCAAAAACCACCGGCTGGGCACTCAAAGCCAATCACACCGCGCTTGGCAATCGGGTCTACCCGCTTAAATCCAACAATTTAGTGGGGCGCTCAAGCGATTGTGACATCTCTCTGGCGGCGGCCCACTTATCCCGACGTCATGCACAGTTAAACGTCGTTGAAGGCGTGCTGTACGTGCGTGATTTGGGCTCGGCTAATGGCACTTATCTCAATGGCAAGCCTGTTACAGAGGCGCGGGTGAAGCGTGGCGATGAACTGCGGTTCGATACCTTGAGCTTTGGTGTTATTGGCCCGGCGGACGACATGGCCAAAACCACCGTCAGAGCGGTAGGCAGGCCGAGCAGCGCGAAGCCCGCGCGTACTGCACCTAGTCGACCCAGTGCCCCTCAAGCCCAGGCGCGCCCGGCCACGAGCCTTGGGGCTGTCGATACCCCGGCGCAAAAGCCTCGCTACGGCAGTGCTGGTCTCGCGGTCTTGATTGTGTTGACCGCGGTGGTGGTGGCGGCGCTTTTTCTGACCCGCGGCTAAAGTTTTCCCATATACGGCCGTAAGCCTCAGGAGACGATTTACTTCCGGAGGCCCGGTATGTTTACCAAGCAAACGTCCGATATTTTGCCCACCGCGCAAAATGCGCTATCTGCCAACACCCCGCGCCACTTTACGTTACTGAGTGAGCGCGCGCTGGCTTATGTGGAATCTTCCGAACCGCAGCCCAAAGGCTTTAAGCCGCTCACTGCCGAGCAAGCAGCGGGTAATATTCTTGGCTTTATCGAGCGCCAGTTGCAGCGCGACGTGGCCGATGGCGCCAGTGAAAGTGAGTTGCAAAGCCGCTTACAGGCCGGTCTGCAAGGTTTCAAAAAGGGTTTTGCCGAGGCCGAGGAGCGACTGTCGGCACTTAATATGCTCAATGAGCGAGTGCAAGCCGATATAGGTAAAACCTACGATCTGGTGACCTCCGGTGTGGATAAGCTGGCCGAGCAATACACGCCAAATGCCAGTACCAAGGTGGCGTTGAGTCAGGCGGCGAAGGAGATGTCAGCGCCGCTTGCGGCATCATACGATTATGCCGGGGCGCAGAGTTTTCAATTTGTCGTACGCACTCGCGAAGGCGATACCATAACCGTGGCAGCGCAGTCGGCGACTGGCGCCAGCGCCAGTTTTCGCAGCGCTGATAACGCTGCCGAATTTGCCTACGCTGAAGTTTCCAGCAGCCGCTACAGCCTGACGATTGAAGGCGAGCTCAGCGAGCAGGAGCGCCAGTCACTTGCCGATCTTCTCGATAAGGTTGATCACTTGGCCGAGGAATTTTTCACCGGCAATCTGGATAGCGCTTTTTCTTACGCACAAAACTTAGGTTATGACTCAAATCAAATCAGCGGCTTTGCCCTCAGGCTGACCCAAGTTGAGTATCAGCGTGTAGGCGCGAGCTATGGCGAGGGCGCCACATCCGGATTGGCCGAGCAGCTGGAACCTGTGGGTCGCTTTATCAAGGATACCCAACAGGCGCTCGATAAGGCTTCAGTGTTTGCCGAGCCAATAGATGTTCTGCAATCGATAATCGACGCCATGTACCTGCCGCAGGACGAGCAGCCCGATCCAAAGGGACGGCGCTTTGCTGATTTTGTACGGGATCTTCTCGCCCAGCCCGCTGTTGTTGGTGAGGCAGGTGAGTCCGGGGTAAACACCGAGTTATGATTTACAATAGCCTCTTGCCATAATTAATGAGGTTGTTGTGCATAAGGTTTTGTTGTTGACCACGGTTGGGTGCCATCTTTGTGATAATGCCCGGGCTGAGTTGCATGCTGCGGCTGTTGATATTCGTGTGACCGAATTTGATATTGCTTGTGATGATCAAATGATTGAGCGTTACGGCGAAAAAATTCCCGTAATCAAAACTGACGACGGCAGAGAGCTGCAGTGGCCGTTTTCATCCGCGGATATTCTAAAACTGTTTGGCTCTGCCGGGTAATGCTGTCGTCGCGCTAGGCCAAGCCGCTTTTAACTTCAGCTCGCAAGGTTTGCTGAGTTTCATCAACCCAGCTGAGGGTTTGTAAATACAAGGCGGACAACGAGCTGGGATTCAGACCGTATGTACTCAGGTAGTCCCAGTCAATGGCCTCCCATTCGCCGTGTTCATAGGCGATTACGGTTTGTAGTAGCTTTCCCTCTTCACCTTTATGCTCAAGCAATGCACTGCGTAGCGAAGGGCTGAGTTGAATATCTCGCAGCACCTTTTCCAGCGGGGCATCCATAAAGGCGTCCAGCATTGATAATAAACCGGCAGTAAAGTACGAATCGCACTGGCTAAGCGGTTGTCGCGTGGCCGCGATTAACTCACACATTTTGGCGCGGGATAGGGCCTTTACTGACAGTTCGGCCGGCTTGTTGCCGAGTTTCGCCATCGCCAGTAAGCCGATCCAGTTCTTGATGATCTTCAGTCCTAGCAGTGTCAGGGCCTGGCGCAGGGATTCAATGGTGCGAGGTAATCCGAAAGCTGCTGAGTTAACCAGCTTTAGCAGTTTAAAGCTCAGCACCGGATCGCGCGAAATGATGTCTTCGATATCTTCAAATTTAGCGTTTTTATCGTTCAGTTTTGCCAGCAGTTGCAGCACGGCCTGTTTGCTTTCGCTGAGCCGTTGCCCGGTGATGATTTGGGGTTTTTCCAGAAAGTAGCCCTGAAACATGTCGCAGCCAATGGCTTTGCAATATTCGAGCATGGCAAAGGTTTCAATTTTTTCGGCTAGAACCTGTATTCCCAGAGCTTTTAGCTTTTTGACGTGTCGATCAAGATCGTTTTGCGTCAAACACAGTACGTCGAGTTTTACGATGTCGGCGTAGGGTAAGAGAGATTCATTTTCCGAGCTCAGCTCAAAGTCATCCAGGGCAATGGTAAAGCGTTTATCTCTTAGTGTTTTCAGCCGGTGCAGTAGGCTGGCATCGAGCTCTTCGGTTTCTAGTACTTCGACGACTAGCTGTGAAACATCGAATGGCAGATGAGCATCCATAAGTGCGCCGGTAAAATTGATAAAGGCGCGATGTTTACCCACCACTTTTTCAATAGAGAGTTCGGTAAAGGTGTTGAGCAGTACTTGGGTGCTGGCGATATCGCCGTCGAGCACTTCGGCGCGGTTTTGTTGGTCGGTGCGGTAAAGCAGCTCATAGGCCACCACCTCCATATTTCGATTGAAGATGGGTTGGCGCGCCAACAGTGGATGTTCGTGAGGCATTAGTGACTCGGGCCTGGCTCTGTACTTATCTTTAATCACGATTGTAGGGTAAATTAGCCTTGGCGGGTAAATTTTCTTTTGTTCTACCTAAGAGGCGTTTACTCTAGGAAATGTTAAGCGTTACTAGGGTAACGAAAACGGGAAACAGGGGCGACAGATGACAGGTATTCTCAACTCGGTGGATCAACGCACAAACCTGGTGGGGCAAAACCGCTTGGAGTTATTGATTTTCCGTTTGGGGAGAGGTCAGCGCTTTGCTATTAATGTGTTTAAAGTTCAGGAGGTGGTTAAGTTACCCAAGCTGCGCCCGGTGCCTCATAGCCATCCCCACGTGTGCGGAGTGGCCCAATTGCGTGGCAAGGCGGTACCGGTTATTGATTTGGCACTCGCCATAGGCCTGGGGAAGACCCGCGATCTCGACAATGCCAGTCTTATAGTGGCTGAGTATAACCGCACTGTGCAGGCGTTTTTAATCGGCGCAATTGAAACAATCGTCAATCTAAATTGGGAAGATATTTTACCGCCGCCCAAGGGAACCGGGCGCCAGCACTACCTGACAGCAATTACCCGTGTCGACAAAGATATCGTGGAAATTCTCGACGTGGAGCGCGTTCTCGCCGATATCGCCCCAATGAACACCAGCGTGTCGACACAGATGCTGGACAGCGAGTTGATAGAGCGCGCCCGCGCGTTAAGGTTAAAGGCGCTGGTGGCCGAAGATTCTGCCACTGCTTTAGGTCAGGTGCGCGAAACATTGGCTGAACTTGGTATTGCGGTGGAGGCGGCGCAAGATGGCCTGCAGGCGCTGCAGCGTCTGCAGTCGGTAGTAGCGCGAGGCGTGACGGTGACTGATGAATATTTGTTACTGGTGACTGACGCCGAAATGCCGGAAATGGACGGTTATCGTCTAACGGCGGAAGTTCGCGCCAACCCGCAATTGGCGTCTTTACATGTGATTATGCATACGTCGCTAAGCGGAAGTTTTAATCAGGCGATGGTGAAAAAAGTCGGTTGCGATGGCTTCTTATCAAAGTTTGCCCCGGATGAATTGGCGCAGTTAGTATTGCAGCGCTTGCGTGAGTTTCTTAACGCCTGACGCTGCAGGGCAGGGAAATTGTGCCAGTGGCTTCACGCCACCGGCATGGCAATTGGTTACAGAGATTTATCCGCTTCGCCCGGGGTAATGAAAGGGAGCTTTTCTCCCAGCCGATAGCCGTAAATCACAGAGTAGGCCAAGACATTCTGCACGTAGCCGCGCGTTTCGCGGTAGGGAATGGTCTCAATCCAAATATCAAAAGGCAGTTGCGTTGCCTGATCCTTGTTTAACCATTTTTTCACCCGGTTGGGGCCAGCGTTGTATGCCGCGGCGGCGAGAATGCGATTGCCGTTAAACTCGTTAAGCAGTTGGCCTAAATAGCGCCCTCCCAGGGCGATATTGGTTTCCGGCTTTAGTAGGTCGTAGGTTGAAAAGCTCATCCCCGAGCGATGCGCAGTTTGTTTGGCTGTTGAGGGCAGCAGCTGCATTAAGCCCAGAGCACCAGCGGAAGAGCGGGCATCTGGGGTAAATGCGCTCTCCTGGCGGGCAATAGCGTACAGAAGGTGTGGCGCAATCGCCGTTTCTTTGGCTGTGATGTCCACATGCTCACGATAGGCGATGGGGAAGCGGGTTTGTAAATCGTCCCAGTAGCTCGCTTGAATCATGGCCTGAATACCATTGCGATGCCAGCCCCAGCTCTCGGCCAGCTTGCCAGCGGCGATAACCTCGGGTTCGCTCATAGAGCGGGTAGTGTGGTACCACTCGCGCCGCGCGTTCAGGTTTTCGCCGATAATAAACAGCTCTTTGGCCCGTACAACACCCGGATTTTCCGCGACCAGTTCGGTCACGGGTGGGGCGATTTGCACGGGTTTGTCGACCAGCTCATAGTCCTGTTTAAGGATGTCGGCGGCTAAAAAGCCGTAAAAGGAGCGCGTTTGTGCAACCTGGGTGTAAAGCTGCTGGGCTTTGTCTGTATCATCGCTGGTTTGTAAGAGGGCGCGCGCTTGCCAGTAGCGCCAGCGCTCACTGTTTTGCTCGTCGCTGGGCAGTTGCGCAATCCACTTTTGTACTCGCGGCCAATCCTGTTTACGCAGGGCATCACGGATCAACCATTCGGTGACGGTTTCAGTACTGAGCGCTGGTGTAGAGGCAAGTAACGCTTCGGCATCGTCTGTGTATCCCTGACGCAGTAAACGCACGGCAATATAGCGCTGCGTGTCGATGCGCGCCTGATCGGCAAATAACTGCTGCGCGTCGTATTTGTGCCACAGCTCAATGGCCAGCTTGGCGTCGCGCAGGGACAGACGTTGCAGGCCGTTTAGGATAATGCTCTGCATGCGCTCGCTCTGCTCGCTAAAGCGTGTCATATCCTTTAACAGGCGGGGGTTCGCGTCTACGTCGTAGTAGAGATCGGCCTGTTTTTGTACGGCGGGGGTCATCTGTCGGCTGATGTAGCGCGCCAGCGAGCGCTGGCGCGCCTGCATGGTTTTTTCAAATCTCTGCCAGGCTATTGCGTCGTCCAGTAAGCCGGCGTCCATCCAAGCGGCGAATACCGGATCGCACTCGTTGGGCTGCGAGCGCGATACGTTCCAAAGCGGGGCGACTTCTTCCAAAGCGCTTTTATCACCGGTATTAAGGCGCGCACGAAGGGCCAAGCACTGCAGCGACGTGGTGCTGTTGTCGGCGCGGTAGTAGCGAATCACATCGTCCCACTGGCGGTTTTCTGCCAATTTTTCCACCCACAGCCGCTCCAGCTTGTCGGCCAGGTAAGAGCCTGGATATTCTGCCAAAAACTGATCGATTTCGTTGTTACTCACACGCGATAAACGCCGGGTGATATACCGGTATTCCAGATAGGGTTTGAGCGGGTAGTGCTCAAGCTGCTGCACCAAATTACGGTATTCGCTATAGCGACTTTGACCCAGTGCCTGCTGCGCCTCAGCATAGGTTTTACGCTGTTCGGATTTATCACTAATGGCGCTTGGTGGTGCCTCTGTCGCCGATGCTAGGGTGACAGACAGGGCAAAACCGAGCACACAGGTGCCGATATATGAGCTGAGCCGATATGTCCTTAGGCGATTATGGCGTCCTGGGTTGAATAGCCGCATATTTACCTCGTGCGTGATGCATCAACGACTGTGAAGAGCCGGTTGTGGCCCTTAAGTGCTGTGAGTTTATTGTTATTAAAGGCGGTGCACTGACTTTAAATGTCGCCTGCAGGCTGTCTGCAAAGGCTAATTAACGGTAATATGCTGCCACTTTTTTTATGCTGAATGCAAACTTTATTAAGTGATATAGCTCACTTCAGCAACATCTTCTAAACGATTGATTTTTGGTTATAACCAGTCGGTCGATTCCGGTGCAAACATAGAGGTGATATGGCTCTTTTGACGGTAGATAAAGCCGAGTTGAACTACGGCTTACAGATACTTCTGGATAAGGTGGACTTCGCCCTTGAACGGGGCGAGCGCTGGTGTCTTATTGGCCGCAACGGCGCAGGTAAATCGAGCTTTTTAAAGGTGCTTGACGGTGAGGTGAGCCTGGATGGCGGGGCGGTCATTGTTGACCGCGGCGTGCGAATTGCCCGTTTGGCGCAAGATTTGCCCGATGCCAATGGCCAAAGTGTGTTTGATGTGGTGGCCTCGGGGCTGCCCGAGGCGGGCGAGCTGCTAAGCCGCTATTACCACCTCACCGAAGTAAGTGAGTCGGAGCGCGGTGACGACTGGGTAGAAAAACTGGCCCGCGTACAAAGTGAGCTGGAGGCGGTAGACGGCTGGAGCCTGCAAACGCGGGTGGAAACGGTGCTAACGCGTCTGGACTTAAACGGCGCTACGCCCATGTCGGCTCTGTCCGGGGGCTGGCGCCGCCGGGTAGCATTGGCGCAAGCACTGGTAATTGAGCCGGATGTGCTTATGCTGGATGAGCCCACCAACCATCTGGACGTTGCCGCTATCGAGTGGCTGGAAAACGAGCTGATTAATTTCGCCGGAGCCATCGTCTTTATTACCCACGACCGGGCATTACTGCAAAAGGTGGCGACGCATATTGCCGAGCTGGATCGTGGCCACCTGCGCACCTGGAAAGGGGATTACCGCAGCTTTCTCGAGTACCGCGAGCGGGTGCTTGCTGAAGAGGCTCGACATAATGAGCTGTTTGACAAAAAGCTCGCCCAGGAAGAAGTGTGGATTCGCCAGGGCATCAAAGCCAGGCGCACCCGCAACGAGGGGCGGGTAAGGGCGCTCAAAGCGATGCGCGAAGAGCACAAGGCGCGCCGGGTGCAGCAGGGTAACGCCAACTTTGAACTGGCCGAGGCGGGGCTGTCGGGCAAGCTGGTGGCTGAGCTAGATGGGGTGAGCTTCTCTTATCAAGACAAACCTATCGTCTCTGACTTTAGTTGCCGCATTTTACGCGGCGATCGCATCGGTCTTATCGGTCCCAATGGTGCGGGTAAGAGTACCTTGCTTAAGCTGATTCTGGGGCAATTGGAGCCGGATGCGGGGCGCATTAAGCTAGGTACAAATTTAACCGTGGCCTATTTTGATCAGTTGCGCGATCAGTTGGATTTAGAGAAAAGCGCCGTGGATAATGTATCTGAGGGGCGCGATACCATTGAGCTAGCCGGTAAATCCAAACATATTATTTCTTATTTAAGCGATTTTTTGTTCTCTGGCGAACGGGCTCGTACGCCGGTTAAGGCCCTGTCTGGGGGAGAGCGGAACCGTGTTTTGCTGGCCAAGCTGTTCAGTAAGTCTGCCAATATTCTGGTGCTGGATGAACCTACCAACGACCTGGATGTAGAAACCCTGGAACTGTTGGAAGAGGTTTTGACACAATTTAGCGGCACTGTGTTGCTGGTCAGTCATGATCGGGCTTTTCTCAATAACCTAGTTACCAGCACTATCGCCTTTGAAGGTGGTGGTCAGGTACGTGAGTATGTCGGTGGTTACGACGATTGGCTGCGTCAGGGCGGTAAGTGGCGTGAACCGCAAACACAAGCCGCCGCAAAGTTCGAGCAGCAAGAAGTGCAAATACCGGCAACCACTATTGCCAAAGGCAAAGAGAAAAAGAAGCTTTCCTATAAACTGCAGCGCGAATTCGACGCGCTTCCCGATGAAATCGAGCGTTTAGAAACTGAACTGGAAGCCCTGCAAGCTACCGCCAGTGGCGATGCTTTTTACAGTGGCGATCCAGTGGCCATTGAGGCTCATATGCAGTCTATGGCCGCCACTCAAGAGGCGCTCGACAACTGCTACGAGCGCTGGGCGGAGCTTGAAGATATGGGCGGTTAGTCGTTGCCGCTGACGCGAATGGCCAGCACATCGCAGCCAGCGCCGTGCAGCACACTGTTGGAGGTAGAGCCTAGAAGCAAGGCAAAACCTTTACGCCCGTGGCTGCCCACCGCGATTAGATCGGCGTTGATTTGCTTGGCCAGGTGATGCAGCTCTGTGGCGGCTTGGCCCACCAGAACGTGCTCTTGCTCTACCGTGCAATCGGCATTGCGAATTAGGCGCATAAGTTCTTGCTCGGCCTTAATTTGCAATTGGTCCTGCACTTCAGAAAGATCGATGGGCATATCGCCGCCGTAGGCAAAGGTAAGTGGCTCAATCACATGGGCCACCGTCAGCTTTGCGCCGCAAACCTGGGCCAAAGCCGCGGCTTTTTGCAGAATTTGGGGGCACTCTTCGGTTAAGTCCAGCCCCACCAGAATGTGTTGGTAGGCGGTCATAACATTCTCCTTTCGCTGCGGATTATTAAAATTTTGGATGATTCTGGGACAAATCGCCAGCCTTATTGATCGCCGAACTGACTAAAATAGCTCGGCGTGTTTGAGTTCAGCCTCGCCACTTCACTTGGCAACAAGAATTTACCAAAAAGATTTAGCCTGAATATGAATACAATCACAATCATTATTATGCTTCTGGTCGCAGCAATGGTTATCGGGCCTGTGGCGATGATGCGGCCATCGCCAGCGCAAAAAAAACGTGAAGCGATTCGCGCCTATGCCTTCAAGCAAGGGCTCGGCGTCAGCGTCAGACGCGTGCCGCGAATCGCAACCGACCTGGAAGAGCCGCCACTGTTGCCGACCTACTCGGTAAAAGTTAAAAACGGGGAGGCGTGGGCGCTGCGGCGCGCGCCTTTTAGCCACGAATCCCACTTGGCGCAATACTGGCACTTTACCCAGGGGCGCGCTGCCAGCGCGACGGAGGACTTTCTATGCGCTTATTTACCCACCTTGTCTAAGCGGGTGGCAGCCGTTACCAGTGCATCGGGGGAGCTCTCCGTGGCTTGGCATGAGAGCTTTGCAGAGGCGGATGTTGACAGTTTAAGGGGCTTTTTAACGGCTTTGGCGAAGGCCGAAAATGCCGAGTTAATCCGGGGTTAACAGCTTCCGGCGGTCGCTTACTCTGCGACTTGCTCGGTGAGCTCGCTGGTGTACTCGGGAAAGAATTCGTCGCTAAGATAAAGAATATTCTGTTGCATCAGCTGGCTTATTTCGCGAATCAGAGGTAGGCGTCTGGAGTCTGGGTGCTGCGAGCCCTGTAGTAGCTCCTGGGCCTTGCGAAAGTAATTGATAGCACTGATTTGCTGCTCATTATCTCTGGCCAAGTAGCCTGCTCCCACCAGCGATAATACGCTTATCATCAGCCTCGCCCACTCGATCTGATTGCAGTGTTCCAGGTATTTTTCAGGTGTTAAGTGGTTCTCTGCGTGGCGGCGTTGTATGTGGCGCAAGGCGTGCAGGAGTTTGCCCTGAAGCATTTTGATTTCGGAGTCGCTGTGGCACAAACGGTTTAGCTCGCGCTCGGAAAGTCCAGAGCTCAGCTGCTGCAGTTGCGCCTGAGCTTTCGCCAGGCGCGTTTTCAGAGGTTCCGGGTTTTGTTGTTCAGTCTCTAGCAGCGCTTCCAGAAGCGCGCATTTTTCACGCGCAATCTCGCTGCATGTAGCGGTGCTTTCCACGGCTTGCAAACAGGCTTCCAGGGCTTCTTCGGTCTGTTCCAGAGTTTGATAAAGCTGCTCGCGCCGACGCGCCAATTGCTTGAGCTGCTGCTGGCGAACATTAATTGCGTTAACCGCTGCGAGCGCCACTAGTGCAATGGTGATAAGTGCAATGAGCGCCAGTGCAGTCATTGAAAATTCCTAAAAAATTGCGCTTTTTTCATTTTTAATCTCAATGGGCTCGCTTGGCTCGCTCAATTGATTGCAGAAATTATATGTATTTCAGTGGGATAGGGCTTCAATACCCTTTGTTGCGGCGGTGGCAAAAGTCCCGCTTATATGGCGTATAAAATACCATTTTTTCACCTGCAGGGAGAAAAAATTCATCGCTGCTCGCTTGACCCTGGCTCTCGCAGGACTTATATATGCCCACCTCGCGGCGGCCGTTTGGCTTGTTGAAGGCCTGAGCACCGCCTACGCTTTAGACGCAAAAGCGCAACTTCTGACCGAATGAGACAAGGAATATTGAGCGCATATGGGTAAATCTCTGGTAATTGTAGAGTCGCCAGCCAAAGCGAAAACCATCAACAAATATCTCGGCCGGGATTTTATCGTCAAGTCCAGCGTAGGTCATATTCGCGATTTGCCCACCAGTGGCAGCGCTAAAAAAACCGATCCTAAAGAGCGAGCCAAGCAGGCGGCCAAAACCCGCAAAATGTCGCCGGATGAGAAAGCAAAGTACCAGGCCGAAAAAGCGCACAAGCAGCTGATTAATCGTATGGGGATAGACCCGGAGCACGGCTGGGATGCGCATTACGAGATCCTGCCGGGCAAAGAAAAGGTCGTTAGCGAACTGAAACAGTTGGCCGAAAAGGCCGATACCGTGTACTTAGCAACGGATTTGGACCGCGAAGGAGAGGCTATTGCCTGGCACTTGCGCGAGGCTATTGGCGGTGATGACGAGCGTTTTCGCCGGGTGGTGTTTAACGAAATCACCAAGTCAGCCATTCAAAATGCCTTTAAAGCTCCAGGGCCTATTGATCAGGATCGAGTCAATGCTCAGCAGGCGCGTCGCTTCCTCGATCGCGTAGTGGGCTATATGGTGTCGCCACTGCTGTGGGAAAAAATTGCCCGCGGTCTTTCTGCCGGGCGCGTTCAATCTGTGGCTGCCAAGTTGGTGGTGGAGCGCGAACGTGAAATTCGCGCATTTATTCCCGAGGAATACTGGAACATTTTTGCTGACTTGGCGGCAAAAAGCGGCGATAACGTTCGTTTTGAGGTAAAAAAGAAAGGCGGAGAGGTCTTCCGTCCCGGCAATGAAACCGACGCCATGGCCGCGGTGAGCGATCTCAAAGACGCCAGTTATGAGGTCAAGGCGCGGGAAGATAAGCCAACTCAGTCTAAACCGTCAGCACCGTTTATCACCTCCACCCTGCAGCAGGCCGCCAGTACTCGCCTGAGCTTCGGGGTGAAAAAAACCATGATGCTGGCGCAGCGCTTGTACGAGGCCGGCTACATCACTTACATGCGTACTGACTCCACCAACTTGAGTCAGGAGGCTGTAGCCTCATGTCGCGATTATATTGCTGAGGAGTTTGGCAAAAAATATCTGCCCGAATCGCCCAATGTGTATTCCAGCAAAGAGGGGGCGCAGGAGGCTCACGAAGCTATACGCCCCTCCAGTGTTACGGTAATGCCCACGCAGCTGCAGAATATGGACCGCGATGCCGAGCGGCTATACGCCCTAATTTGGGCGCAGTTTGTGGCCTGTCAGATGAGTCCGGCGCAGTACACCAGCACCAATATTACCGTTGTGGCAGGTGACTATGAGTTGCGCACTCGCGGTAGAGTTATCCGCTTTGACGGTTTTACCAAGGTGATGCCCTCTATCAGCAAAAAAGATGAAGATGTGGTATTGCCGGAGGTTGCGGTGGGTGATTTGCTGCCACTGCAAAAGCTCGACCCATCGCAGCACTTTACTAAGCCGCCGGCTCGCTACAGTGAGGCGAGCCTGGTAAAAGAGCTGGAAAAACGCGGCATAGGCCGACCTTCAACTTACGCGTCTATTATCTCTACGATTCAAGATCGCGGCTATGTGCGGGTAGAGAACCGCCGTTTTTACGCCGAGAAAATGGGTGATATTGTCACCGAACGCTTGAATGAAAGCTTTGAAGATTTAATGGACTATGGGTTTACCGCCAGCATGGAGCAATCTCTGGATGTGGTGGCCGAAGGCGGCAAAAACTGGCGCGATTTGCTGGACGAGTTCTACGCTGACTTTATTAAAAAGTTGCAGCAGGCGCAGAGCAAAGAGCGCGGCGGCATGCGTACCAACGCGCCTACCGATACAGACATTGAGTGCAACAAATGCGGGCGTCCGATGCAGATTCGCACCGGCTCTACGGGAGTGTTTTTAGGTTGCTCTGGTTATGCCTTACCGCCGAAAGAGCGCTGCAAAAATACCATGAACCTGGTCTCGGGCGACGAAGCGGTAGATGTGGAGGCGGACGAAGAAGCCGAATCCCGGCAATTGCGCTCCAAGCGTCGTTGCAAGTTGTGTAATAGCGCCATGGACAGCTATTTACTGGATGAGAAACGCAAATTACATATCTGCGGGAATAATCCAGATTGCCCCGGCTACGAAGTGGAGCAGGGCACTTTCAAGCTTAAAGGCTATGAGGGACCAACCCTTGAGTGCGACAAATGCGGCAGTGAGATGCAGCTAAAAACTGGGCGCTTTGGCAAATACTTTGGCTGCACTAACGAAGAGTGTAAAAACACCCGCAAACTGCTTAAAAATGGCGAGGCCGCGCCACCGAAAATGGACCCTGTGCCTATGCCGGAGTTGCAGTGCCAGAAGGTGGACGACACCTACGTACTGCGCGACGGTGCTTCGGGCTTGTTTTTGGCCGCCAGTGGCTTCCCCAAAAACCGCGAAACCCGCGCCCCCTTGGTCAGCGAGTTATTGCCTCACAAAAAAGAGATTGATCCCAAATACACCTTTTTGTTTTCCGCTCCCACAGAAGATCCGGACGGTGTGCCCACGGTGGTCCGTTTCAGCCGCAAGACCAAAGAGCAGTATGTGCAGTCTGAAGTGGATGGCAAAGCCACCGGTTGGAAGGCTTTTTACACTGGCGGTAAGTGGATGCCGAATAAATAGGACAATCTATGGCAGTTTCACTGGTATCTCTGGTTAATCAGCGCCTGGCTTGCTGCCGGGCGCTGTTGCAAGATGCCCCCAGTAGTCGTAACCAAGTGCATCACAAAGCCTTAATAGATGCCTGCTTGTTTCATTTAATGTGCGGTTACCACCATTATGTTCGCGAGCTGAGCAACACCTACGGGGTAAAAAACCTGGCGGCATTGGAGGACGAGGCCACAGCTATTCAGGCGCTCTCCCAACAGGGTAAAACGTCGGCCGAATTACAAGAGCTGAGTAATTTAGTTACCAGCAAGGGGAGTTGGCTCTACGAGCTGAAAGGGCATTATCAAGCTGTCTGGGCGCTGCCTGAAAAAGAGCAGGAACCAGGCATGATTCCACTTGCTAACCTAGATGCGCCACAGCTGGGCGAATTAACCCTAGACAGTCTAGCCTGCCTCTGCAGTGAGTTTCAGGCTTTGATTGAGCGCCAGCGCGATAACAGCCTGGAGTGCTAACCCCGCAACGGGCTTTTTTGATCGGGCCGCCTGTGCGAAACCCCTGCTCATATTTTCTACAGCGTTAAATTGTGCATTTATTGTGCCGCAAAATGCTGTTAAACTGGTGGGCTTGAGTTTGAATTGCAGACCCGGAGTGAGCGCGGGCGGAGATCGTATGTCAGCATCCCTGTATGAAATTGTCGAATTAGCCAATGGCGACGTGGTATTACAGCGTGCCGACGAAGAGGGCGAGCCGCTGCTGTGTATAAAATTCTCTACCGAGTCATTGTCTTTTATGCGCGAAGGCAAATTTGATATTGCCAAGGCCATGATTGAGGCGGGTATGGAAGCGGCTGGTGATTTAGCCGATGCCGAACCTGAGGAATCCATGGCCGAAGAGGGCCAAGTTGACGTTTACAATAAGCGCACACTCCATTAACTTCGCCGCTCATCAGAGTTTCTTGGCCTCTGTTCTCTTATTTATATCTTTAGTGCATGAACAAAGCTGCGGGAGTTGGTCGCTTCGGGTCAGCGCTCGCGAATCAGTAAACCCTGGCATGCGCCGAGTTGAGCGGCTCTTTCCAATTGCGCAAATTCCTGTCTGTTAAGTTTCCCCGGGCTTGCGATCACTGTATGGCTATTGCCCAGTGCCAGGGCGTCCCAGCTGACCCACAATTGCTGCTCGTCGTCTTTGCAGTGCACCAGGCGCAGGTGTGAAGTATCGACGTTAAACTGTGCCAGCAGATGGCTGGGTACGGGTTCGCGGGTCACCCAGGTCAACCAGCGCTGGTCACATTGATGGCTGAGGTGGGCGATCATGGGCAGCACCATGTGCCAGGACTGGCCGGCTCCCTGTGTCAGTACCAGCTCGGTCAGGCCGCTATCTGGTTGGGCGATAGGTTGAACGGTATTAAATTTAGTCACGGCGTATCACTCCTACACTGAGCCCTTCGATGGCAAAGCTTTGATCGCGCAAATCCACATGAATCACGTCAAAATCCGGGTTTTCCGGTAACAGCTCAACCTGTGCTCGATTACCTTCACGCTTAAACCGCTTTACGGTTACTTCATCGTCAATCCGGGCTACTACAATCTGGCCGTTGTGAACTTGGTCGGTTCTGTGTACGGCCAGCAGGTCACCATCCAAAATGCCGGCATCTTTCATGCTCATGCCTTTAACGCTGAGGAAAAAATGCGCCTGTGGGTGAAAGAAATTAGCCGGAATATTGCAGTAATCTTCAATATGTTCCTGCGCGAGTATCGGGTTACCGGCAGCGACGCGCCCCACAATTGGCAGCCCCGCCTGGGCTTCGGGTAGGCGGATACCGCGGGAGGCGCCGGGAATCAGCTCAATGGCGCCTTTGCGGGCCAGAGCTTTAATGTGTTCTTCAGCGGCATTGGCCGATTTATAACCCAACATACGGGCAATCTCGGCTCGGGTAGGGGGGTAACCTGTCTCGTCGGCATAGCTTTTTATCAGTTCTAATACCTGTTGCTGCCGGTTGGTTAGATTTTGCATAGCGGTTCCCTGTGTCCTGTCTGGGTGTACTGTTTGGTTATACAGTGTCTGTGATTATATACAGTTGTTTGGTGCGTGCAACAGTTTTCTCGCGAGGTATGGCCAAAGATCAGCGAGGCTGCCGATAGTCTCGCTGCTGCGCCTGACGGCATGTATACTTCTGCCTGCAAAATCGAGCGTAGTCACCGCGACTGCAAAAACAATACAAGCCCTGGTTGGGTTAAGTCGTAGAGGAACACAAGTCGTTATGGAAGCTTGGATTTCAGGTCTGTCGAGAAGTGAGAGTTTGTGGTTGGTGCAGGTTTTCGCCGTTGTTTTAGCGACCTTGGTCTTGGCGACTTTTGTCCGCAGTATTCTCAATACCCTGCTTAAGCACGCCCATAAAACTCACACCCGCTGGGATGACACCCTGGTAGAGGCTGCCATAGCACCGCTGCGCTGGTTGATATGGCTGGTGGGTTTGTCGTGGGCGGCAGAGCTGGCGCACGATGTGACCGAGGATTCACTGTTGGAATACGCCGACCAGGTGTTGCGCATCGGTATTATTGTCCTGCTTACCTGGTTTTTAGTTCGTTTAGTTAAATATGGCGAGCAGAACTTCCTCGCCCCCGACGACGGTAAACCTGCCGATCCTACCACGGTGATGGCGGTAGGGAAGTTGCTGCGTATTTCCATTGTAATCACCGCAGCGCTGGTGCTGTTGCAATCTTTGGGGTACAGCGTCTCCGGGGTTCTGGCATTTGGCGGTATTGGTGGTATTGCTGTAGGTTTCGCGGCGAAGGATCTGCTGGCCAATTTTTTTGGCAGCTTAATGATTTATCTCGACAGACCCTTCAAAGTGGGAGACTGGGTTCGTTCGCCAGATCAGAATATCGAAGGCACTGTAGAAGAAATTGGCCTGCGCTTGACCCGCATTCGTACCTTCGACAAGCGTCCGCTGTACGTGCCAAACCAGACCTTTACCCATATTTCGGTTGAGAACCCGTCGCGCATGCTAAACCGCCGGATCTACGAGACTATCGGAGTTCGTTATGAGGATGCCGGTAAGCTGCCGGCGATTGTGGATGATGTGCGTGAAATGCTGCAGAGCCACGAAGAGATCGATACCGATCAAACCTTGATTGTAAACTTTAATGAGTTTGCCGATTCGTCGTTAAACTTTTTTGTCTACACCTTTACCAAGACTATTAATTGGGTGCACTTTCACAAAGTAAAGCAGGATGTATTGCTGCGTATTATTCAGATTGTGGAGCAGCATGGTGCAGAATGCGCCTTTCCAACACGCACTTTGCATTTGGCTGCTGCGCAACAGCTACCACAAGTTGGTGCCGCTCAATCGGAGAGTTCATGAGTCAGCCCGAGTGTTTATACAACTTGGCAGAGATCGATGCGGCGCTCGATTCCATGGCCGCCCAGATTAACGCCGATTACGCTGATCAATTACAACCTTTACTTGTGCTGGTGCTGTTAAAGGGCGCACTGGTTACTGCCGGGGCATTACTGCCCAAATTAACGGTGCCGGTTGAGGTAGATTACCTGCATGCGAGCCGTTATCGCGACAACAGCGCCGCCGATCAACTTCGCTGGCTGGCTAAACCCCAAACGGATTTGTCCGGCCGCGATCTGCTGATCGTGGATGATATTCTGGATCAGGGGATAACCTTGCGCGAGGTGGTCAAGTACTGCCTTGAGTGTCAGGCCTCAAGCGTCGCCACCGCCGTCTTGGCTCATAAGCAGCTGCCGCAGCCGGCGCTGGTAGCCGCAGATTACCTGGGCTTACAGGTTCCCGACCGCTATGTGTACGGCTTTGGTATGGACAACGCTGAGCGGGATCGCAATGCACCTGGTATATTTGCCCTCTAACGCATAAGTGTGCGAATTTTCTGATTATTGAGCAATTTATTCGGCGCTGGCGTCGACAAAGTGGACAATTTGCGCTCAATGCAGTACAAATTCGTACTGCGGCTGTGGGGGCCGCGCTCCGACAGGAGTCGCTGTACATAAAAATAATGAGGTTGAAATATGTCTGATCGTCTATCCGGTACGGTTAAATGGTTTAATAACGCGCGCGGCTACGGGTTTATTACCCGTGGTGAGGGCAGCGAGGATGTGTTCGTCCACTACCGCAATATTCGCGGCGAGGGTTACCGCTCTCTGTCTGAAGGTCAGAATGTGGAGTTTTCGGTGCAGCAGGGCGATAAAGGTCTGCAGGCCGATGATGTGATTCAGCTTTAAAAATTCTGCTTTAGTCTGTGCCGGGCTCTAGGGCCCGGCTGGCGATGGCTCATTGCTTTCCTTAGGCGCTGCTGTCGACTCTGCAGGGCGCTCGTAAGGCGTGATTTTTACCAGCATACCCAAGCGCGGGTGATCCAGGTGGTGCAATTCGCTACTGCGCATACGCCGCTGCTGCTCCAGTTTAACAATTCGCGCGGGCAGATAGGGCGCCTCTAAAAACTCCATTAAGGTATCTTCAGGGCGGGTTTGCACCGCATCGGCCATCAGGTTGGAGTAGTCAATATCCACAGCGCTTTGCGCTTCTAATTGTTGCAGTCGTTTCACTGGGCTCAATGGCAGGCTGGGCCACTGGTTGCGACTTTGCCCGGTATTGATTTGAAACTCGGTAAACCACAAATCGGTAAAAACGTGTAGATAGCGAGAAACATTGATATTAATGCTGCCTTCCAGCTCAAAGTGCTCACCAAAAGCCTCTCCCCCGGAAATGAGTACCCAGGGCGCCGAAGCTTCGGCGGTTACCCGCTGGCGCCAGGCTTCGTGAAACAGAATGTCAAAGCCGGGTTGGGCTGCAACGCGGTTGGCTACGGCGTTCAGTCCACGCTGGTCGGCGGGCAGCTCGAAAAAGGCGTCGCGGGCTAAATCGACAGGTTCAACGGCGAGAGGTTGCTGTGCGTCAATCGCTGTTGCAGTGGCTTGCTGGCCGGTAGCGCTGTCGTCACCGAAATAATTCGTCTGTGGGTTTTGTGCTTCGGTTTGTCGTTTGCGGGCTCGCTCTTCGCGCCGTGCCATTTCCGCCTCTGGGGCGCGCAGTTCTTGCCAGTTAACCGGGTAGTCCAGGGTGATGTCAGCGGGCCAGGTTTCTGCACTGGTGTCCAGCGGGCGGGAGTAAACAATAATCTCTACCTGATACCAGCCCTCGTGATTGCTTTGCGCTTGAGTCCAGTGTGGCGCCGTCATGGTTATGGCTGCCATAGCGGTGGCAAGGGCGCGGGCCAGTTTTTTCACCTCGATCATAAATGTCTTCCTATTTGCCGATGGGCAAGTCTAACCCGATTTAATGCAGGCTGGCCAAAAGGTCGTTCACTCTTTGTAAGCGGTCTTCGGCGTCGGGCATAGGGATCCTAAAGCTCAGACCGCTGGCGCCGGCCAGTGAAAATACCTGTGGCTGGCTCTGTACCATTTGCACAATCTTTAGTGGGTCTATTGGTGCTTCAGGGCCAAACTCGACTTTGCCGCCGCCTGCGGATGCCTCGAGCTTAACAATGCCCAACTTTTCGGCGGCGAGTTTGATTTCCGTGACTCGCAGCAGGTTTTTGGTCTGCTCCGGTAGCAGACCAAAACGGTCGATCATCTCTACCTGCAGCTCGCGCAATGCCTCCTGGCTATCGGCACCGGCTATGCGTTTGTACAGCACCAAGCGGGTGTGTACATCGGGTAAATAATCGTCGGGGATCAGCGCGGGTATGCGCAGGTTTACGTCAATGTTGTCGGCTAGAGGTGCATCGATATTGGGTTGCTTGCCAGAGCGCAGGGCTTTAACGGCTCGATCCAGCATATCCATATACATGGAAAAGCCCACGGTCTGAATCTGTCCGGATTGTTCGTCGCCTAATAACTCCCCGGCACCGCGTATTTCCATATCGTGGGTGGCCAGGGTAAAACCTGCCCCAAGGTCTTCAGCGCTGGCAATGGCTTCCAAGCGCTTAATGGCATCACTGGTCATGGCGCGGCGTTCGGGGGTCAGCAAATAGGCGTAGGCCTGGTGGTGGGAGCGGCCCACGCGCCCGCGCAACTGATGCAGCTGCGCCAGGCCAAACTTGTCGGCGCGGTGAATAATAATGGTGTTAGCGCTGGGTATATCGATGCCAGTTTCAATAATGGTACTGCACACCATGACGTTGAAGCGCTTATGGTAAAAATCCGACATGACTTTTTCCAGCTCGCGCTCGCGCATCTGGCCATGGCCTATGCCGATGCGTGCCTCGGGCACCAGCTCTTGCAAGGCGCGCGCGGTGCGCTCAATGCTTTTTACTTCGTTATGCAGGTAGTACACCTGACCGCCACGTAAAATCTCCCGCAGAATCGCTTCTTTGATCGTCGCATCGTCGTGCTGGCGTACGAATGTTTTGACGCTTAAGCGCCGCGCCGGCGGGGTGGCGATAATGGATAAATCGCGAATACCCGCCATAGACATGTTTAATGTGCGCGGAATCGGGGTGGCGGTGAGGGTCAGAATATCAATCTCGGCGCGCAGTTTTTTTAACTGGTCTTTTTGGCGCACGCCAAAGCGGTGCTCTTCATCGATGATTAGTAGCCCCAGGTCTTTGTACTTGATATCTGGCTGAATCAGCTTGTGCGTGCCTACCACGATATCAATCTTGCCTTCGGCTAGGCGCTCCTTCACCGCATCGACTTCTTTGCTGGTGCGAAACCGCGACATTACCTCGATGGTAAAGGGCCAGCTGGCAAATCGATCTTTGAGCGATTCAAAATGCTGCTGTGCCAGGAGGGTGGTGGGGGCGAGAATGGCGACTTGTTTACCCCCGTGGGCGGCGACAAAGGCGGCGCGCATGGCGACTTCGGTTTTGCCAAAACCCACATCGCCACAGACCAGTCGGTCCATTGGTTGCGGTGAGAGCATGTCTTTGACCACCGCATCAATGGCAAGCTGCTGATCGGGCGTTTCTTCAAAGGGGAAGCCCGCTGAAAAGGCCAAATAATCGGCTTTGGGGTCGTCAAAGGCGAGGCCTTTGCGGGCCGCTCGCTTGGCGTAAATGTCGAGCAGTTCTGCGGCGGTATCGCGCACTTGCTCGGCAGCTTTGCGCTTGGCTTTGCCCCAGGCCTCCGAGCCCAGCTTGTGCAGGGGCGCGACGTTTTCATCGGCCCCGCTGTAGCGGCTGATTAAGTGCAAGCTGGTAACGGGCACGTAGAGCTTCGCCTCGTCGGCGTACTCCAGCATTAAAAATTCGTTGGTTTCGTTTTCGATGGTAATGGTTTCAAGGCCGCGATACCGGCCTACGCCGTGGTCGATATGCACTACAGGCGCGCCCACTTGCAGCTCGGTAAGGTTTTTGACGACGTTGTCGGCGTTTTCCTGGCTCTGGCGGCGTCGGCGGGTTTGCTGTACCCGCTCACCAAATAACTGGCTCTCGGTAATTAAAGCCAGATTGGGAGAGGTGCAAATGAGTCCCTGATCAATACCGCCTACGGTAATAGCCAGGGTTTCGCTGCCCGCGCTAAAACTTTGCCAGCTATCTAATTCTGTGGGTTTTACGCGGATGCGAGATAACAATTCCAGCAGGGTTTCTCGGCGCCCGGCGGATTCGGCACAGAACAGTACCCGGCCGTCAAACTCCATTAGAAACGCTTCCAGCGCCGTTAACGGGTGTTCGCTTTGCGCTTGCACTGGCAGTGACGGCGGTGGTGTAAAACTGAAGTTTCGATTGCCGGCGGCATCATCCAGTGGATGGCTCGCCAGCGCGGTGCGACTGATACCTTTGAGCCCTGCGAACAGCTCTTCTTCGCGCAGGTAAATCTCCTCTGGTTTTAGCAGCGGGCGGGTAGGGTCTACGCCGCGCGAGTCGTAGCGCGATTTCAGCTCGCTGAGAAAACGTTCGGATGCCTGGTTGATATCACCTAGCGTGTAGGCGACGGTATTTTGGGGTAGGTAGTCAAACAGCGTGTCACAGTGATCGAAAAACAGCGGCAGATAGTACTCAATACCAGGAGGTGCGATGCCGTCCCCCACGTCGCGGTAAACGCTGCAGGCGCTGGGATCTGTGTCAAAGCGCTGATGCCAGCGCTGCTTGAACGCGCTAATGCCATTTTTATCCAGCGGGAACTCGCGCGCGGGCAGCAACTCAAGCGCTTCGATTTTATCTGCGGTCATTTGCGTGTCTGGATCAAAGGTACGCAGAGTGTCGATTTCGTCGTCGAATAAATCGATACGCAGTGGTTGTTCGCTGCCCATCGGGAAAATGTCGATCAGCGAGCCGCGCACGGCGTACTCGCCGTGCTCATAAACAGTATCTACCGTGCGGTAGCCGGCCTGGGTTAGATTGGCTCGCAGGGTGTCGGGGTTAAGCGCTTCCCCGACTTTTAACATAAGGCTGCCGCCCATCAGGTAGGTTTTGGGCATCAGCCTTTGCAGCAGGCTGGTGACGGGCACCACTAAAATGCCTTGAGTGACACTCGGCAATTGATACAAGGTGCGCAATCTTTGCGAAATAATGTCTTGATGGGGCGATATGCTGTCGTAAGGCAGGGTTTCCCAGTCGGCCAGATGGAGAATTTGCAAATCTTTGCCGGAAAAAAAAGCCAATTCAGATTCCAGGCGCTGGGCACTGGCTGTATCGCTGGTTACGACTAAACTTAGTCCACTGTGGCGCTTGGCGGCATTGGCGAGAGTGAGCGCTGCGGCGCCTCCCGGCAGCTGCCCCCACTGGCGGCGCTCGCCTGCGCGGGCGGTGATCTCGGGGGCGAAAGGGTCGGCAAGTGTCATGGTTCGGCGGTAAGTCCCTGGGTAGGCATAAAACTAAAGGCCGCGATTGTACCTTTGTTTGGCCCGCGCCTGTAGTTTGGCTGCTCAGTTTGCAGGGCGCGGACGGCTTTCGGAAAAATGCAGGGCTGTGTGAGACGTGCCAGGGCACTAAAAAAGTGCCGGGCCACTGGTCTTTAGTGGCGTCGATCTTTATAATTGCCGCGATTTTTTTGCCGGTTGGACACTTTGCGTCTGAAAAATGCCCACCAAGCTTGGTTTTTTTCGGTGTTATGCCCCAAAGTTCGGGTTCTTGTGTAGAGTTTTTGCGCTATCCCACCGCCCGGCCGTCGATTGATTGAGCTTCAACCCAATAGAAGCAGCTGGAACGACACCAGCGCAACACTGCGGCCTTACAACCAGGCCGTGCAAAGTCATTAATCCAACGAGTGATTAGGCAGAGACGTATGATAAAGATTCGTCGGGGATTGGATTTACCTATATCCGGTGCGCCCGAGCAGACTATCAAAGATGGGCCCAAGGCTCGCTCTGTGGCAGTCATTGGCCCAGATTATCACGGCATGAAGCCGACCATGGAAGTAGCCGTGGGTGATAAGGTCAAGCTCGGACAGCTTCTGTTTACCGATAAAAAAACCGAAGGGGTAAGATATACCGCTCCTGCAGCAGGCACCGTTGCCGCCATTAACCGTGGTGAGCGCCGCATGCTGCAGTCTGTTGTTATCGATGTAGAAGGCGATGACAGCGAGAGCTTTCAAAGTTACAGCGACAGTGAGCTCGGCTCGCTGGACGGCCAAGCGGTTCGCGACCAGCTAAATGCAGCGGGTTTGTGGACAGCGTTGCGCTCGCGCCCCTACAGCAAGGTTCCGGCACTGGATGCCAAACCCCATTCAATCTTCGTCACGGCGATAGACACCAATCCACTGGCGGCCGACCCGCAAGTGGTTTTGAAGGGTCAGGAAGACGCGTTTGCCAAAGGCTTGAAAGTGTTGACGCGCCTGACCGAAGGCAAAGTATTTGTCTGTAAAGCCGGTGGTGCGGATATTCCCGCCAAAGCTGAAGGCCAGATTGAAGTGCACGAGTTCGGTGGTGTTCACCCCGCAGGTAACGCCGGTACGCACATTCATCACCTAGACCCTGTCAACGCGACCAAATTTGTCTGGACCATCAACTACCAAGACGTTGTGGCCGTGGGCATTTTGTTCAGCGAAGGGCGCTTGGAAACCTCGCGTGTTATTTCTCTTGCCGGGCCTCAGGTTAACGAGCCTGCGCTGGTGCGCACCTGTGTCGGTGCCAGCCTTGATGAGCTGACCGCCGGTAAGCTGAAGGGCGATCACAACCGCGTTATTTCCGGTTCGGTGTTCGGCGGTCGTACCGCTAACGGCCCCTACGCCTTCTTGGGTCGCTATCACACTCAGGTAAGTGTACTGGAAGAGGGCGACGATCGTCCCATGCTGCACTACCTGCGCGCCGGTACCGACTTCTTCTCGGTAATGAACATCTATCTGTCTAAGTTGATGCCGTCCAAGCGCTTTAACTTCACCACCACCACCTTTGGTAGTGAGCGCGCTATGGTGCCGGTTGGCGCTTACGAGAAAGTCATGCCGCTGGATATCCTTCCCACTCAGTTGCTGCGCGCGTTAATTGTGGGCGACACTGAAACCGCTCAGCAGCTTGGCTGCCTTGAGTTGGACGAAGATGATCTGGCTCTGTGTACGTTTGTCTGCCCGGGTAAGTACGAATACGGCCCGATTTTGCGCGACAACCTCACCCGTATCGAGCTGGAGGGTTAAGGTATGAAATTTTTGCGTAATTATCTCGATAAAATCGAGCCGAACTTTCACAAAGGCGGCAAACTGGAAAAGTGGTACTCGCTGTACGAGGCGATCGATACCGGCTTGTTCCGTCCCGCCAATGTGACTAAAACCACCAGCCATGTGCGCGACGGTCTCGACCTGAAGCGCATCATGATTACCGTGTGGATTTGTACCTTTCCGGCGATGTTCTTCGGTATGTACAACGTCGGTCATCAGGCCAACACTATTCTGGCCGAGATGGGCTCAGGTGCCGGTGAAGGCTGGCGCATTGCGCTGATCAGCGCGATTGCCGGCTTTGATCCCAACAGCATCTGGGACTGCCTGGTACACGGCGCCGCTTACTTCCTGCCCATTTATGCCGTTGTGTTTATTGTCGGCGGTTTCTGGGAGGTGTTGTTTGCCTCGGTGCGCGGTCACGAAGTCAACGAAGGTTTCTTTGTGACCTCGGTGCTGTTTGCGCTGATTTGCCCGCCGGATTTGCCGCTGCTGTACGCCGCTCTCGGTATCAGCTTTGGTGTGGTACTGGGTAAAGAAGTCTTCGGTGGTACCGGTAAAAACTTCTTGAACCCGGCGCTGACCGGCCGTGCGTTTTTGTTCTTCGCTTATCCCGCCAGCATGTCGGGCGATGGTGTGTGGACTGCTGTGGATGGCTACACCGGCGCAACGGCGCTGTCGGTAGCCGCGCAAGGCGGTGTGGACGCGATCACCAGCCAGTTCACCTGGATGGATGCGTTCCTGGGTAACATTCAGGGCAGTATCGGCGAGACGTCAACCCTGGCAATCTTTATCGGTGGCGCAGTGCTGCTGGTAATGGGCATTGCTTCCTGGCGCATTGTAGCCGGCGTAATGCTGGGTATGATTGCCACTACGCTGCTGCTTAATGTCACTGGCGATGCCTCCAGCAACCCGGCAACTGCCTTGCCCTGGTATTGGCACATGGTGATCGGTGGCTTCGCCTTTGGCATGATCTTTATGGCGACCGACCCCGTATCCGCGTCTATGACCGATACCGGTAAATATTGGTTCGGTGCCCTGATCGGCTTTATGGTGATTATTATCCGTGTGGTAAACCCCGCCTTCCCAGAAGGTATGATGCTGGCAATCTTGTTTGCCAACCTGTTTGCCCCGCTGATTGATTACCTGGTTGTACGAGCAAACATCAAGCGGAGGTTGGCACGTGGCTAATAACGATTCCATCAAAAAGACGCTCATAGTCACCATTTTGCTGTGCATCGTCTGCTCGGTGGTGGTTTCTACCGCCGCCGTGTACCTGCGCCCTGTGCAGGAAGTGAATAAATCGCTGGACTTTAAACGCAATATCCTTGCCGCCGCCGGTCTGACCGACCAGCTGAACGGCAAGAGCGTTGAAGAAGTGTTCAGCGAGCGAGTTACTACCCGCGCTGTGGATCTGGATTCCGGCACCTACACAGACGAGGTGGATCCTGCCGATTACGAGCAGCGTAAAGCGGCTAAAGATCCTTCCATGTCGGAAGACTTAAGCGCCGATCAGGATATTGCCAAAATCGGTCGTCGCGAAGACGTGGCCTTGGTGTACCTGATTGAAGGTGACAATGGTCTGGAAACCATTGTCCTGCCGGTGCGCGGTTACGGCCTTTGGTCAACTCTTTACGGCTTTGTCGCCCTGGAAAAAGACTTGAACACTGTGAAAGGTTTGGGTTTTTACGAGCATGGTGAAACCCCAGGCTTGGGCGGCGAAGTGGACAATCCCAACTGGAAATCGCTGTGGGAAGGTAAAGAAGTTTACGACGAAGAGGGTAATGCTCAGCTGACAGTGATTAAAGGTGCCGTCGGCCCAGATACCAAAGATGCCGAGCACAAGGTTGACGGTTTGTCGGGTGCTACCTTGACCAGCCGTGGCGTTGCTAACCTGGTTCAATTCTGGTTAGGTGAAGAGGGCTACATGCCATTTTTGACCAACCTCAAGAAGGGGGAGGCCTAAGACCATGAAAGTAAAAGAGCTTTTATTCGCGCCAATTTTCTCGAACAACCCAATTGCGCTGCAAATTCTGGGTATCTGTTCGGCTTTGGCGGTGACCAGCAGTTTGAAAGTGACCGTTGTTATGTGTATCGCGCTGACCACGGTGACGGCTTTCTCGAACCTGTTTGTCTCGCTGGTGCGCAACCACGCCCCGGGTAATATCCGGATTATTATCCAGATGACCATTATCGCCTCATTGGTGATTGTGGTGGATCAGGTGCTCAAGGCTTACGCCTACGAAATCAGCAAGCAGTTGTCAGTGTTCGTGGGCCTGATTATTACGAACTGTATCGTAATGGGCCGCGCCGAAGCTTTCGCCATGAAAAACCCACCCCTGCCGAGCTTTTTAGACGGTGTGGGTAACGGTTTTGGTTACAGCGCCATTTTGCTGGGTCTGGCATTTATCCGCGAGCTGTTTGGCACCGGTAGTCTGTATGGTTACCAGATCTTGCCGCTGGCTACCGAGGGCGGCTGGTACGTCCCCAACGGTATGTTGCTGTTGCCACCCAGCGCCTTCTTCTTGATCGGTCTGTTTATCTGGGGCATCCGCGCCTGGAAAAAAGACCAAGTGGAAGAGGTCGACTACAAAATGGCACCTAACACCAAGCCACTGCCGAAGGAGGCCTAACCGTGGAAGCTTATTTAAGCCTGTTTATTCGGTCGATTTTTATCGACAACATGGCCCTGGCTTTCTTCCTGGGCATGTGTACCTTTTTGGCCATCTCTAAAAAGATTGGCGCCGCTTTTGGCTTGGGTATTGCCGTGGTTGTGGTGCAGACCATTACCGTGCCGGTCAATAACCTGCTGTACACCTATGTACTGGCCGATGGCGCACTGGCTTGGGCCGGCTTGCCCAATGTGGATCTGAGCTTTTTGGGCCTGATCACCTACATTGGTGTAATTGCCGCTCTGGTGCAGATTCTGGAGATGGTTCTGGATAAATACGTTCCCGCGCTCTACAACGCGCTGGGCGTGTTCCTGCCGCTGATTACCGTAAACTGCGCCATCTTGGGTGGCTCTCTGTTTATGGTAGAGCGCGACTACAACTTTGCCGAGAGTGTGGTGTTCGGCGCGGGCTCCGGTGTGGGCTGGGCGCTGGCCATTACCGCCTTGGCGGGTATTCGCGAGAAGATGAAGTACTCCGATGTTCCCGACGGCCTGCGCGGTCTGGGCATTACTTTCATCACCGTAGGACTCATGTCGCTGGGCTTTATGTCCTTCGGCGGTATTGATCTGTAATCAGCGAGGATACACATGAGCGAGATTATTCTTGGTGTAGTCATGTTCACAGTCATCGTGCTCGCGCTGGTGTTTGTGATCCTGAGTGCGCGTGCAAAACTGGTGGCGTCGGGTGACGTGACTATCGATATTAACGGCGAAAAAACCATGACAGTACCCGCTGGCGGCAAGCTGCTGGGCACCCTGTCGAATGCAGGTTTGTTTTTGCCTTCGGCCTGTGGCGGCGGTGGTACCTGTGCCCAGTGTCGCTGCGTCGTGAGTGAGGGCGGCGGCTCTATGCTGCCCACCGAAGAGAGCCACTTTACCAAGCGTGAGGCCAAAGAAGGCTGGCGCCTGTCTTGCCAAACGCCGGTGAAGCAGGACATGAAAGTTGAAGTGCCTGAAGACGTATTCGGGGTTAAGCAGTGGGAGTGTACCGTCGAGTCCAACCCCAACGTGGCCACCTTTATTAAAGAGCTGACCCTAAAGCTGCCGGAAGGCGAGAACGTAGACTTCCGCGCCGGTGGTTATGTGCAGCTGGAGTGTCCGCCCTACGATATCAGCTTCTCTGATTTTGATATCGAAGAGCAATTCCGCGGTGACTGGGAGCGTTTTGGCTTCTTTAACATTAAAGCCAAAAACACCGAAACCGTGCAGCGCGCTTACTCTATGGCGAACTATCCAGAAGAGAAAGGTCTGGTTAAGTTCAACATTCGTATTGCCACTCCGCCTCCGGGTTCAAAGGACATTCCGCCGGGCATTATGTCCACCTATGTCTTTAACCTGAAGCCGGGCGATAAGATTACCGTGTTCGGGCCCTTCGGTGAGTTCTTCGCCAAAGACACTGACGCTGAAATGATCTTTGTCGGTGGTGGTGCGGGTATGGCGCCTATGCGTTCGCACATTTTCGATCAGCTGAAGCGTTTGAACAGTAAACGCAAAATCTCTTTCTGGTATGGTGCACGCTCACTCAAAGAGCTGTTCTACCAAGACGAGTACGACCAGCTGGCCGAAGAGAACGACAACTTCGAATGGCATGTGGCAATGTCCGATCCCCAGCCGGAAGATAACTGGGAAGGCTTAACCGGGTTTATCCACAATGTGCTCTATGAAGAGTATCTGAAGGATCACCCAGCGCCGGAAGACTGTGAGTTCTACATGTGTGGGCCACCAATGATGAACGCTGCGGTTATTAAACTGCTGCACGATTTGGGTGTGGAAGACGAAAATATCATGCTCGATGACTTTGGTGGTTAATCAAGTAATGGTCTTTGCCCCAATAGCAAAAATAAAAACGAGGCTGGTGTTACTAGCCTCGTTTTTGTTTATAGGTAGTATTTTATTCGGCTGTGGCCAGGCGGATTCGTCGCGCGAAAGTGTCACTCTGTCAGGCCCCACCATGGGCACCAGTTATCACATTACCCTGGTGGCCGAGGCGGGTGAGAGCTTTGGCTTTGACCGCGAAGAGCTGCAGAAAACAGTCGATGACGAGCTGGAAATTATTAATCAGGTAATGTCCACCTACATTGAAGACTCAGAGTTGATGCGCTTCAATCGGGCGCCTGTCGATGAGTGGGTGGAATTGTCCGAGCCGCTAATGCATGTGCTTAATATCAGCGAGGATGTCAGCCAGCGCTCGGAAGGTGCTTTTGACATTACCGTTGGGCCTCTGGTGAATTTATGGGGTTTTGGCCCCGAAATGCGCCCCGAGGTGGTGCCCAGTGATGACCAATTGGCTGAGGCTTTAGCCCTAACCGGCCACGATAAGCTGCAGCTGGACGTAACCCGCGCACGCCGCACGGCACCCATCTTTGTGGATTTGTCTGCGGTGGGCAAAGGCTATGGTGTCGATTGGGTTGCCAAGGTGCTACGAGAGCGCGGTTTTACCAATTTTATGGTGGAAATTGGCGGCGAGGTGAAAGTCTCTGGGGTGAGCCCACGCGGTTCGCCCTGGCGAATCGCAGTAGAGCAACCCACCGCGCTGGGCGGCAGTGCCCGGTTGGCGCTAGAGCTGGATGGCAAGGCAGTGGCCACGTCGGGCGATTATCGCAATTACTTTGAGGTGGATGGGGTGCGTTACTCTCATACCATCGATCCGGCCACAGGTCGTCCCATTACCCATAATTTGGCTTCTGTAACCGTGATTGCCGATACAGCGGCACATGCTGACGCCTGGGCCACAGCATTAAATGTACTGGGGCCGGAAAAAGGCTTGGCGCTGGCTAATGCCGAGCAACTTGCGGTGTATATGATCGTCAAAGACAATGACGGTTTTACCGATTTGCGTTCGGTCACTTTTTCGCAATACGCGCCTTAAGGGCGGGAGGTTTATATGGCGATGTTTGTTGTTGCGTTGTGCGTTATGCTGCTGGTGGTTACTGGTATGGCTGTGGGGGTTATCTTTGGCCGCAAGCCATTATCGGGCTCGTGCGGTGGTGTGGGCCAGGCGCTAGGTGAAAAAGACTATACCTGCGAATTGTGCGGCGGTGATGAGGCCAAGTGTGAAAGTCTCAACAGCGAAGATGGCACAGCTACCCAAGCCCGCACAGACTTAGCGGTGGACGCGGCCGCAAAAAAAGTTAATTAGCATACCCATCAAGGCGCTGCGGCGCCTTTTTCTGTTCTAGGGCAAACCCGTTGGAACAGGCACGCATAAAATGCCGGGGAGAAACCAGTTATAGCTTCACTTATAGGTGCTTAGAGGTAGCGAAGAATACCCGCACCGCTCATCGATGTAATAGGGGAATACGAGTGGCGAAATACGATGTAGATGTACTGATTATCGGTTCTGGGCCCGCAGGGGAGAGTGCCGCCATGGCGTCGGCGAAGGCCGGCAAAAAAGTGGCCGTAGTGGAGGGTCGCGCTTTGGTAGGCGGCAACTGCGCGCACAAGGGGACCATTCCCTCCAAATCTTTGCGCCATGCTGTGAAACAGATTATCCAATTTAAGACAGGCAATCTGTTTCGCGAAACAGGCGAAACCTGGCGTTTGACTTATCCGCGTGTGCTGGCGGCTGCCAATGCGGTGATTCCCAAACAGGTTGAGCTGCACACAGACTTCTATGTGCGTAATCGAGTCAAGCTTTACTCGGGCTTTGCGCGCTTTATTGACGAGAACACCGTGGCTATCGATTTGCTGGATGGCTCGCGCGAGGAAATTATCAGCGCGGACAAAATCATTATCGCTACAGGCTCGCGCCCCTATCGCCCTGCGGACATCGATTTCTCTCATCCCCGGGTGTATGACTCGGACACTATTTTGGAAATGGCCCACTCCCCGCGTCATTTGATTATTTACGGCGCCGGCGTTATCGGCTGTGAGTATGCGTCTATTTTCTCGGGTCTTGGGGTCAAGGTCGATCTGATTAACAGCCGTGATCGACTGTTATCATTTCTGGATGATGAAATCTCCGACGCACTCAGTTATCACCTGCGCGATAACGGCGTGCGGGTGCGCCACAGCGAAACTTACGAGAAAATCGAAGCGAATGAGCGTGGCGTAACGATTTACCTGGAGTCAGGTAAACGCATTACCGCCGATGCACTTTTATGGTGTAACGGCCGCAGCGGTAATACCGATAAGCTCAATTTACAGGCCATTGGCTTGGAGCCGGATCATCGTGGCAATTTAACCGTAAACGAGCAGTACCAGACAGCGGTAGAAAATGTTTACGCCGTGGGCGATGTAGTTGGCTGGCCCAGCCTTGCCAGCGCCTCGTTTGATCAGGGCCGCGCTTTGGCGGCGGCTATTTTGGGTAAACCCTATCAAGAGGTTGCCGGTGTGCCCACCGGTATTTATACCCTGCCGGAAATCAGCTCCATCGGTAAAACTGAGCGCGAACTGACCGAGGCCAAGGTTCCCTACGAAGTGGGTCGCTGCCTGTTTAAAAACACTGCGCGCGGTCAAATCAGCGGTGAAGATGTGGGTATGCTGAAGTTGCTGTTCCATGTGGATACCGGCCAACTGCTGGGTGTGCATTGTTTTGGCGCCGAGGCGGCGGAAATTATTCACATCGGTCAGGCGATTATGAGCCAGCCGGGCGAGGGGAATAATATTAACTTTTTCCTCAATACCACCTTTAATTATCCGACCATGGCCGAGGCCTATCGATTGGCCGCCATTGACGGCACTAATCGTACCAGTCGCCGCTAACCGCTCAAGCGGCCCGACGGCCAGAAAGTAAAATTTTTCTGGCCGTCTGCTCCTCCCACTGTTCCTCTTTTTTGTGCTTTTTCTTCTGTGAACAGAAACTCTTTAGCAAGCTGATAAAACCGCGCCGCTTTCGCTGGTTCGTTGTGTTTTCGCGCTTTAATGTCCTACCTGTAAGCAACCCTATTTAGCGAGCGAAACGGCAAGTGAAGGGTTTCAAACGTTACGGCGGCGAGTTTGGGGGTAAAGGCTCGGGAGGCAACAACAGCTTAGGCTTGATCGGTGTTCTGGCTTTGTTGATGTCTATCGGCTACGCGATTTTAAATCGCAGCCCAGGCTGGATTGTCGTGGGTTTTTTGCTGCTGTTTGGGTTTACGGTAGCCAGTACTTTGTTTTCGGGTGGAGAAACCACCCGATTGTTCGCTCAGCGCCGGGATAAGTATTTGCGCCAAGCGCGTCAAGCGTGGGTAGACGGCGACAGCTTGAAGGCCGCAGAGTGTCTGGCTAAGGCTAGGTTAAATGGTGTTATACCAGATAGTGACCGGGAGCTGGCTGATGCCTGTGAGCGCTTGCAGCGGCAGCATCGCCGGCCTAAATAAGGGTAGCGCGGTTGGTTATTAATTCTCGCCAGCGACCTTGGGTTCAAATTTCATCACCGAGTGAATCACCCGATCCTTTTCAAAATAAACCACAAAATCACTGTAGTCCCAGCGATAAATAGCGGGGTCGCCCACGGGGCCCGACTCTTGTTGTGGCTCACCGTATTCTGCCCGCACCTTGGCTTTAGTCAGGCCAGTTGTTGGGGTAGGCAGGCTTGCCTCACCTTGTTGGCCCAAAGGCACGCGCAGGGTGTCTGCCATGCTCAGGTGGGTGGCAAAGACTAGAGCGATTGCTACAACGATTTTTGACATGGTGCTTCCTGTGGGTTTCGTTTGTCCGGTGGTTTTTGTTGCTCAAGTTCCGCTCAAGATTTGCTGCTGCGAATAGATTCCATCTGCGCGCGCATAATCTGCTGGCTTATCTGCTGGCGTTGAGCGCTGTTTTGATAGTGGAATTCTGCCGCAATGGTAAAACCTGTGGTGGGATCTGGTTCACACCGTACTGCCCGGGCGTGCAGGGCAATTGCCATGGGCGGCTGGGTGAAAACCAGCATCAAAGCCACCGGGCTGCCGGCATCCACTTGCTGTGGGTAGGTAAAATCGAGACCGCCTTCACTGATAGTGACTGTTTGCGTGTCACCTAATGATTCGGCGCTGCTGCTTAAACAATAGAGCGCGAGAATATCGACTTTGCGCGATAGTAAATGCAAGTACTCTCCCAGGGCGCGATCGTTGTCTTTAATTTGTTGCTGCACCTGCAGGCCTTCGCCGTCCAGCTTTTTAAGTTCGGCCAGAGTGTGCAGTACACCGCTTTGAGAAAAATAACTGGCGGGATCCTGCTGGCGCGCAGAGTCCTGCGTTATTGCCAGGTCGATACGGGCCTCAACGTCTATGCGGAAGTATTCGCGTCTCTCATCCATTTGCAGTTTGTTCTTTATTGTGGCTGATGCAATCTACAATAGCACAGCCCGCGCTTGTGGTTGTAAGACGGTTGGGGTTAAATGCGCGAATGCTGAAAAACATCCCCCTTATGATCGGCCTGCGTTACATCCGCGCTAAGCGTCGCAATCAGTTTATCTCTTTCGTCAGCGGCTTTTCCCTGTTGGGAATGGCCCTTGGGGTTATGTCGTTGATTGTGGTGATGTCGGTGATGAACGGCTTCGACCGGGAGATGAAAGCACGCATTTTAAAGGTGGTTCCCCACGGCTTTATCGACCAGCAAGGTGGCATGCCAAATTGGCAGTCGGTAGCAGACAGCCTGAGGGCTCTGCCCGACATTCAAGCAGCGGCGCCTTACATAGGTGGCTTCGCCTTGCTGGGCTACCGCAACAATATTGAAGGCGTGCAGTTTTCCGGCATCGACCCGGCCGAACAGCCCAAGGTGTCGGCGGTGGCGAATAGCATGATGCTTGGCGAGCTCAGTAGTTTGCAGGCCGGAAAGTTTAATATTGTGCTCGGCTCGTTACTCGCCCGTCAGCTGGGTGTGGCGACCGGTGACCGGGTGACTTTAACTTTGCCACAAATCCGCATTACCCCGGCTGGTGTCTATCCTCGAGTGAAGCGCTTTACCGTCAGTGGTGTGTTTGAAGTGGGCGCGCCAGTGGATCAGCAATTAGCGCTTATTCACCTGGATGATGCCGCTCGGTTGCTGCGCCTAAGTGGTGCTCTGGGGCTACAAGTCCACGGGTTACAAGTAAAGGTGCCAGATATCTATCAAGCGGCACCGATACTCGCCGAGGCGCAAGCGCTATTAGGGCCGGAGTTTCAGGTTCGCGACTGGAGCCAGACCCAGGGCAGCTTGTTTCAAGCGGTAAAAATGGAAAAGCTGGTTATCGGTGTGCTACTGAGCATTATTATCGCGGTGGCGGCGTTTAATATTGTTTCGTCGCTGGTGTTGATGGTGGCGGATAAACGTTCGGATATTGCCGTACTGCGTACCCTGGGGCTTGCCTCGCGGCAGGTGATGGGCATATTTATGGTGCAGGGCTGCGGAGTTGGGCTTATCGGCGTGCTCGCAGGCTCGCTCGCCGGTGTGCTGATTGCGCTGAATATCAGCTCGCTGGTGGCGTTTTTCGAGTCCCTTTCGGGGCAGGTTATTTTTGATCCCAATGTGTATTTCATTAGCCAATTACCCTCCGAGCTTTACTGGCAGGATGTGGCGGTGATTTGCACATTGGCGGTGGTGTTGAGTTTTATTGCCACGCTTTATCCCGCCTGGCGCGCGGGCAAGGTGGAACCAGCGGAGGCGTTGCGTTATGAGTGATTCACAGGTGCTGGTGTGCCATCAGGTAGTAAAGGCTTACCGTCAGGGCCCGGAGGCGGTACAAGTGCTGCGTGGGGTTGAGCTTGCTGTTGCAAAAGGCGAGAGTCTGGCGATTATCGGGGCCTCCGGCTCGGGCAAATCGACCTTGCTGAATATTCTCGGTGGGCTGGATACTCCCGACAGTGGCAAGGTGGAAGTTGCAGGCCAGGCTTTGTCCAGTTTAAGCGCCGATGCGCGCGGCCGGTTGCGCAACAAAAGCCTGGGTTTTGTATACCAGTTTCACCATTTGCTGGCTGAGTTTAGCGCACTGGAAAATGTTGCTATGCCTTTGCTGATCGGTAAACAAAGCCCCGAGCAGGCCAAAACGCGGGCCGAGCAAATGCTGGCGCGGGTGGGGCTTGCACCGCGCATAAGTCACAAACCTTCTGAGTTATCCGGTGGTGAGCGTCAACGAGTCGCTATTGCCCGCGCTTTGGTGACAGAGCCCGCCTGCGTGCTGATGGATGAACCCACGGGTAATCTGGATACTCACACGGCGGCTGACATCCAGGCTCTGATGGCCGAGCTGAATCAGAGTATCGGTACCAGCTTTGTGGTGGTTACTCATGATTTGGCTTTGGCCCGCAAAATGGATCGCACTTTACATCTTAGCGATGGCGTATTGACCGAGCTTACAGATGAGGACGTTTAGTGTTTAGTCGTTTCAGCCGTCAAGTGGGCAAACGTTATGCACTGGCGGCAAAAGGCAGCCACCTGGTGAGTTTTATCTCGCGTATGTCGGTGCTGGGGCTCATTATTTCCGTGGCGCTGCTGATACTGGTTATGTCCATCATGAACGGTTTTGACCGCGAGTTGCGCGAGCGCATTTTGCAGGTTATGCCACAGGCCACCATTTACAAGCGCGATGGGATTACCAACCCCAGCGAAATTATCAGCCAGTTGCGCCAACATCCACAGGTGTTGTCCGCTGCGCCTTATGTCAATTTACAGGGGCTCTTGTCCTACCGTGGCGAAGTGTCGCCAGTGGCTTTATTTGGTATTGAGCCGGCACTGGAGCAGGAAGTGTCCGGCGCGTCCCAGTATCTGCGCCGAGGCGCTCTGGACCAGTTAGCTAAAAAGCCCCAAGCCATTATTCTGGGGGCGGCCCTGGCACAGAGCCTGAAAGTGGACATTGGCGAGCATTTGCGCCTGATCATTCCCCACGGCGATGGGCGGGCATCGCCGGCGGTGCAAACCCTTGAGGTAATAGATTTACTCGATAGTGGCACAGAGATCGACAACAACTTTGCGCTGCTCAACCTGACGCTCGCATCCGAGCTGTCGGATTATCCCGGCCGGGTGTCGGGCATACGCCTGAAGGTGGATGATTTGTTTGCCGCCTCGCGCACTGTTTACGAGCTGGCGGGATTATTGCCGCCCGGTTACTACGGCAAAGATTGGTCGCGCACCCACGGCAACTTGTATCAGGCGATCCATATGTCGAAACGCTTGGTGGGGTTGCTGCTGCTGCTATTAATTGGCATCGCTGCGTTTAACCTGGTTACCACCCTGATTATGGTGGTCGTCGATAAAGAAGCCGATATCGCTATTTTGCGCACACAGGGAGCCAGCACCGGGGATATTCTGGGTATTTTTCTGGTGCAGGGCGGTATTATCGGCCTGGTGGGAACGGCTATTGGCGTTGCTGCTGGGGTGTTAATGTCCTACACGGTGACGCCTGCAGTGGCGTTGCTAGAGCGCGGCTTGGGAGTGCAGTTTTTGCATTCAGATGTCTACCCGGTGAGCTATTTACCTTCGCAACTGTTATGGGCCGACGTTGGCTTAATTGTCGTTGTGGCCCTGGGGCTTAGCTTTTGTGCCAGCCTTTATCCGGCCTGGCGCGCCGCACGTATTCCTCCGGCGGAAGCTCTGCGTTTTGAGTAGGGCCGGTTACTGGCCATCGCTGCGCTCTTCGCGCTCTCTCTTGCGTTTTTCCCAGGCGCGCACCACATGCCAGCGCCAAAATAGCTGCATGGTGATATAACCCAAGCCGCCGACCACTACACCCGTCAGCACCGAGCCCAGCAAGAGCGGTTTCCAGATCTGACCGAACTCCTCCATTACCCAGGCCCAGTTATGCTCGCTGGAAGAAGCGAGGCCGGGTACGTCCAGTATCCAGCGCCCCAGCTGATAGGTGGCAAAAAATATGGGGGCGTAGGTGAGTGGGTTGGTAATCCAAACAAGTGCGAGGGTAATAGGCAGGTTGCAGCGTACCCACAGGGCACACAGGGTCGCCAACACCATCTGCCCCGGAAGAGGCAGAAAAGCGAAGAAGATGCCGAAAAAGAAGGCCAGCGACACCGAGTGTCGGTTCAGGTGAAACAGATTCGGGTCGTGCAGTAAATCACCTAAAAACTGTAACGCCGGTTTTTCTTTCACGGCAGCGGCGTCTGGGAGAAAGCGTCGGATTACTTTACGAGCCATTCGGACATTACATCGCTACTGCAAGATGTGGCGCATTCTACCGGCAAATGCGCCCCGGCACCATGTCAAGATTCATGGTTACAGCAGACAGGGTGAGCAAACTGCTACACTTTTGCAAACGCCGTGGATACCCCGTTTAGCTATGGCGCAAATAAGATCAGGGACGATAATGCTTTATTTGCTTTTCGCTGTTCTCGCCGGCTTGGCTTTGCCGGGCTTTTTACCCTCACTGTTGTCTTTGTGGCTGATTTTTGCGGCGCAGCTGCTTGCCGTGGCACTGGCATTTGTGCACCGCTCCCGCCGTGTCAAACATCTGTTGTTCGGGGCTGTCGCTTTTTGTTCGGGGCTCGCCTGGGCGACTTATTATGGTGAAATGCTGGTGGCCGAACTGCTGCCAGGCGCGCTTGTCGGGAAGGATATTCAGGTGCGCGGGGCGGTGTCCGACGTTGATTCAAGCAGTTCTCGCCGCCTGCGTTTTCTACTGGCGCCACAGCCTGGCTTGCAGGAATTGCCATCGCGCTTACAGCTCAGCTGGTATGGGTCGCCGGATTGGGCAAGGCAGCTAAAAGAGGGCGATACCATCTCGGTTCGTGTACGGCTCAAAAGGCCGCGCAGCTTTATCAACCCGACAGGGTTTGACTACCGTCTGTGGCAGCTGCGCCGAGGTGTCGGGGCCACCGGCTATGTGCGCAGTGATGGTCCGCAAGAGTTGTTGGCCCGGGCCGATAAGAAAAGCCTGCGCGGGCAATTGCGTCAGTGGCTGGCAGAGGCCAAGCCGAATAACTTAGCGATATTACGGGCACTGCTGTTGGGCGAAAGAGACCTCATTACCGATTCTCAGTGGCAGCTGTTTCGTGCCACTGGCACCAGCCATTTAATCGCCATATCCGGCTTGCACATTGGTTTGGCGGCCGGTTTGGGGTACGCCCTGGGGTTGTTGCTAGGGCGCGGGCTGATTTTGCTGTGGCCCGTTCCCGCCGTGATCTGGGCGATGCTGCTGGGGGCTCTATCTGCCTGGGCCTATGCGGCCTTGGCCGGGTTTGCGCTGCCTACCCAGCGCGCTCTGGCTATGCTGCTGTTGTTTTACCTTGCCAGAGGCACTGGCCGCCTGACCGGAGGTGCGGGTATTTTGCTGCTCGCGGCGGTGGTGGTGTTAACCCTGGAGCCGCTCAGTGTGCTTGATGCGGGCTTCTGGCTGTCTTTTCTCGCCGTGGGTGCGCTGGTGATGGTGTTTAGCGGTGTGGTGTCACTGCGTAAAAGCAGCTCTTGGCGCTTGTTATGGCGACCTCAATGGGTGGCGTTTATCGCGCTATTGCTGCCTTTGGCGCTGTTCTTTAATCACTGGTCTATTGTCTCGCCACTGGCCAACATTATCGCTATTACCTTAGTGAGTGTATGGGTTGTGCCCTGGCTGTTTGCCGCCGCGCTTTCATCTGCTGTGCTGCCCTTCGTGGCAGCACTGTGTTTGTACTTGGCTGACCAGGGCTTGAACTTGCTTTGGTGGTGGTTGGATCTTCTACTAAACACGGCCGAGGCACTCAGCCTGCCAGTGCAGGCGAGTATCTATTTGCACGGTTTGGCTCCCTGGCTACTGGGGCTGGCCTGCATTCTCTTGCTGTTACCCCCAGCGCTGCGGTTGCGTCCACTGGGCTGTGTGTTGGTGATCAGTGCCTGCAGTTTGCCGGCGGTACCCGCGCCGCCTTTGCGTTTAATTGTGTTGGATGTCGGACAGGGATTAGCGGCGGTGGTGATGACCGAAAGTAAAACTCTGGTGTACGACACAGGCCCCTGGTTTGGCGAAGGCTTTAATGCCGGGGCGGACATTATCGCGCCTTATTTGCTGTCCCAGGGACGGACGCAGGTCGATGCGTTGGTAGTCTCTCACTCGCATAGTGATCACGCCGGCGGTGTGCAAGGTCTGATGGAATCCCTGTCGGTTAACCAGGTGTATGCCGGCGAGCCCATTGAATCCTTGGAAATTTCCCAATACCAAAATTGTCACACCTCGCCTGATTGGGAGTGGCAGGGAGTGAGATTTGAGTTTTTATCCGCTCCTGGGCGGGGCCGTTCTGAGGGCAATAACGCATCGTGTGTTTTAGCCGTTCACGGCCTGGGCAAGACACTGCTGCTGCCGGGGGATATTGAAAAGCAAACAGAAGCGTTATTGGTTTCTCAGCTCGATCCCGTTGATGTGTTGCTGGCGCCACATCACGGCAGTGCGTCATCGTCCAGTTGGTCTTTGTTGAGTTCGGTAAGGCCGGGCTACGCGGTATTCTCGGCAGGTTTTAAAAACCGTCATGGCCATCCGCACCCGGATGTAGTGGCTCGCTATCGCAAACTAGGTAGTACTTTATTCAATACCGCAGAAGATGGCGCCTTAGAGTTTGTGTTTCCAGCGGTGGGCCCAGGCAGGGTTATTTCCTGGAGGGAGAAGCGTCAACGCTACTGGCGTGATTGAGCTCTGTCACAGTTAATATTTCTGGCGCTCACCCAAAATTGCAGGTCTGTGGTAGTCTTATGCGCGTTTCCCGATCCATAAAAAGCCTGTCAGAAGAGGATGAGTGTGTGTTTGAAGTGATTGCCGCTGGCGGTTGGTTAATGCTGCCGATTATTTTGTGTTCAGTCGCCGTACTGGCAATCAGCGCCGAGCGCTATTGGAGTTTAAATCCCAACAAAATTGCTCCGCGCCATTTGCTGGCGCAGGTGTGGGGTTGGATAAAAAACAACGAGCTTAACGCCGAGCGCTTAAAAGAGTTAAAGCAGTCTTCACCCTTGGGTGAGATTCTCTCTGCCGGTCTTTCCAATTCGCGCTACGGCCGCGAAATTATGAAAGACTCCATCGAAGAAGCCGCCAATAAAGTGATCCACGATTTAGAGCGTTTTGTCGGGGTGTTGGGCACCATCGCTGCGGTGACGCCGTTGCTCGGTTTGCTGGGTACCGTGTTTGGCATGATCGAAGTGTTTAACGCCATTATGCTCAAAGGCTCAGGCAATGCCGGCGTATTGGCAGGTGGCATTTCTCAGGCGCTTATCACAACCGCTGCGGGTCTGTGTGTGGCCATTCCAGCGATGATCGTGCATCGCTACTTCCAGCGTCACATCGATTACTTGGTGGTCACCATGGAGGAGGAAGCCATTAAATTGGTGGACGCCCTGCACAGCGATCGCCGCGTCGATGTAAAAGCCAAGCGCTAGGTGAGGGCAGACCGTGCAGTTTCGTAGACAGTCGCGCGAAGAAGACAGCATTAACCTCACGCCCTTGATTGACGTGGTGTTTCTGCTGCTGATCTTTTTTATGGTGTCCACCACCTTTACCAAAGAAACCCATTTGGAAATCGACTTGCCCGAGGCCGTGGGTGAGGCGTCGACCGACACCCCCGAGCCTTTGGAGATTGTCGTCAATGTCGAAGGCAATTACGCCATCGATGGTAAATCGCTGGTGAATAACCAGTCGGCTACCTTAAAAGCAGCCATTACCGAGCTTGCCGGCGAAAATACCGATCAGCCTTTGATTATTACGGCCGATGCTAAAGCCCCCCACGAGGCGGTAGTGCGAGTGATGGACGCCGCCGGGCAGCTGGGGTTTGTCAATTTAAGCATTACCACCCGCCGTCCCGAGGGCCAGGCCGAATAACCTATGTCTGATAACGCCGAGCGCGAAACCCGCTGGCTAACTGCCTGGTACGAAGGCAAACGCTGGGTGTACTGGCTGTTGCCGCTGGCGGGGTTGTTTTATCTTGTCAGCAAAGCCCGGCGCTGGTGGCTCGAACGTTTCTGCCAAACCCGTTTGCCCGTGCCCGTAATTATTGTGGGCAATTTATCGGTGGGCGGCACGGGCAAGACTCCGGTGATTATCGCGCTGGTTAAATACCTGCAGCAACGCGGTTACACCGTGGGCGTGGTAAGCCGCGGTTACGGCTCGCAAGCGCCCGAGTATCCCTATGTTATTTCTGCAGCCTCTACAGCCCAGCAGGCAGGCGATGAGCCTTTATCCATTTGGCGGGCCACCCACTGCGCGGTGTGCATTGACGCCAATAGGGTCGCCGCGGCGCAAACGCTGGTGCGCTCGGGGTGTGATCTGATACTTGCAGATGATGGCCTGCAGCACTACCGCCTGGGCCGTGATATTGAAATTGCGGTGCTCGATGCCGCCCGCGGGATGGGCAATGGTTTTTGCCTGCCGGTGGGGCCACTGCGTGAGTCCGCTTCGCGCCTGCGTCAGGTCGACTTTGTGATAACCAATCAAACCCAGTTGCAGGGCGACACCGCGCCTGTTCTGCCCGCCGAAGTGCAAAGCTTTAATATGCGCTTGCAGCCTCTGCATTGGTACCGGGTGGCGGACTTACAGCCGCTGCCGCTGGAGACGATACCTGCGGGTTCGGCCGTGCATGCGGTGGCAGGTATTGGCAACCCGCAGCGGTTTTTCGATACCTTAACCCGATTGGGACTGCGCCCAGAGTGCCATATTTATCGCGATCATCATCAATTTACCCCTGCCAACTTTACCTTTAAGGCGCCGCTGCCCATCGTGATGACCAGCAAAGATGCGGTAAAGTGTCAGGCTTTTGCCAAGCCCGACTGGCTGGCATTAGAAGTTGACGCGGTGCTGGATAAGCGTTTTTGGCCGCAGTTGGACAGGGCGCTGGACAGTCTTGCGCCCGTCGAATCAACGCCTTGTAAGAGTGATACAAACCCATGAGTTATTTGGTTGTTATTCCCGCCCGCTACGGCTCCAGCCGCCTACCGGGTAAGCCTCTGGCCGATATAAACGGCCGGCCCATGATCGAACATGTATACCGTGCCGCGAGCAAAAGTTCGGCATCGCGAGTCATTGTCGCCACCGATGACACCCGAGTTGCGGAAGCGGTAACAAGCTTTGGCGGTGAGGTGATCATGACCCGCGATGATCATGTGTCAGGCACCGATCGACTACAGGAAGTAGCGACCCAGTTAAATCTTGGCGAAGACGAAATCGTGGTGAATGTTCAGGGCGACGAGCCCTTGATACCCGCCCAGGTGATTGATCAGGTGGCGCAAAACCTGGCGGCCAATACATCCGCCAGTGTCGCTACCTTGTGCGAGCCATTGGCAAGCTATCGCGATTTTCGCGACCCTAATATTGTCAAAGCCGTCGCCGATCAAACGGGTATGGCGTTGTATTTTTCCCGCGCGCCCATTCCCTGGCCGCGCGATGACGCCCAGGTATTGACCGATCAACCGCTGCCGTCAGACTTTGCCGCGCGCCGGCATATTGGTTTATACGCCTATCGGGTGTCTTTGCTTAACCGGTTTGTGCACTGGGCGCCAGCGGCGTTGGAGCAAATAGAATCGCTGGAGCAGTTGCGCGTACTGGCCTATGGTGAGCGCATTCATCTGGCCGAAGCCTGCCGCGCCGTGCCCGGTGGGGTAGATACCCAGGCCGACCTGGACCGCGTGCGCGAGCAACTTACCTGCAGCGAGCAACTTGCACCCAAGGAGTAACACCAGATGCCGGTAAAAGTACTGTTTGTCTGTCTCGGCAATATTTGCCGTTCCCCTACCGCCGAAGGTTTGTTTCGCGCTGAGCTGGCTAAGCGGCAACTGGTGGATAAAGTGGCTACCGATTCTGCCGGCACCGGTGCCTGGCATGTCGGTAAAGCGCCCGACCGTCGCGCAATTGCCGCTGCCGCCGAGCGAGGTATCGATATCAGTACCCTGCGAGCGAGGCAGGTGGATACTGCCGATTTCGAAACTTTTGATTATATCGTCGCCATGGATGAATCCAACCTTATGGACTTGCAGGCTATGCAGCCGGCCGGATTCAAGGGCACCTTGGCCTTGTTTTTGGATTACGCGCCCCAGAGCCCCGAGCGCGAGGTGCCCGATCCCTATTACGGTGGTGCAGAAGGTTTTGAACATGTGCTGAACTTAGTGGAGCAGGCCGCTGCCGGTTTGCTGAACGATATTCGCCAGCAGCATCTGTCTTAGTTATGCCTTTAATCCTGCCCGAGTTTAACCTCGCCCGCCTCAACACTCTGGCCTCTCCGGTTACCGCCTGGGCCTATACCAGTGTTGCCAGTCGCGAAGAGGTGGCAGAGGCCATCGGTTATGCCAAAGAGTACAAGCTGCCGGTTTTGCCGTTAGGCGGGGGCAGCAACTTGGTGCTGGCTGCCAATTTGAACGCCTTGGTGGTGCACCTGAATTTGCGCGGCATTGAGCTGGTGGACGAGTCCGACAGTGAGGTATGGGTGCGAGCCCAGGCGGGGGAAAACTGGCATGAGTTTGTGCAGTACTGTTTGAATATGGGCTGGTATGGGCTGGAGAATTTATCCCTGATACCGGGTTCGGTAGGGGCGGCGCCCATTCAAAATATTGGCGCCTACGGTGTAGAGCTGGAGTCGGTATTCGCAGAGCTCAGCGCCATTGAGCTCAGCTCACAGCTGGCCGTCACCTTTACTCGCGACAGCTGCGGCTTTGCCTACCGCGACAGTGTTTTCAAAAACCGCCTGAAAGATCAGTACATTATTTGCGATGTCACCTTTAAACTACAAAAAACGCCGCAGCTGGTGCTCGGTTACCCCGCGCTGGCCGAGCGCTTGGCCGACATCCCAGAAACAGAGATAACCCCCCAGCAGGTGAGCGCTGCGGTAACGGCTATCCGCCGTGAAAAGCTGCCCGACCCCGCGCAAACTCCTAACGCTGGCAGTTTTTTTAAAAACCCCATGGTGCCCCAGGCACAGTTTGCTGCCTTGCAACAGCAATATCCGGACATTGTCGGCTACCCGGATTCAGCCTCGGGCCAGGTAAAACTGGCGGCTGGCTGGTTGATAGATCGGGCGGGGTTTAAAGGTGCTACTCGCAAAAGCGCCGCCGTGCATAAAGACCAGGCACTGGTGTTGACTAACCCGGGCAAACAAAGCGCCCGCTATGTGCTTGAGTTGGCTCGCGAGATTAGCGCAACAGTCAACGAGCTCTATGGGGTGGCGCTGGAAATCGAACCGCGTGTTTATCCCTCAGATGACTCAGCGGCAGCGCCGTGAGCCAGGCAGACCTTTTTAGCTCGCAAGGCCCAGCGTGTGTGATCGATCGCGACGGCAGGGCGGTGCACTTTGGGCAGTGGTTACCGGACCATGAGGCGAGTAACTATTTTGACGTGCTGCGCGATACCCTAAGGTGGGAGCAGAACCTGATTAGCATGTACGGCAAGACTGTGCCCATTCCCCGTTTAAACGCCTGGTATGGCGATGCCGGCAGCCGCTATCAGTACTCGGGCGCAAGCTTCACCCCCTTTCCCTGGACACCAGAGCTTTTTGCATTAAAACAGCAGTTAGAAAGATTTAGTCATTGCCGCTTTAACAGCGTACTTGCCAATTTGTATCGTGACGGCAATGACAGTGTTGCCTGGCACAGTGACGATGAGCCGGAGCTTGGCCCCGAGCCCGCCATCGCTTCGGTCAGCTTAGGCCAGACCCGCCGCTTCACCCTGAAGCATAAGCGTGATAAGCAGCAGGTGGCATTGGATCTCGCCCATGGCGATCTACTCCTGATGACCGGCGCACTGCAAAAAAACTGGGTCCACCAGCTTGCTAAAACCCGTTCGGCTCACAGACCTCGGATCAATTTAACCTTTCGCTGGGTATACCCCAAAAGTTAGTGGTACCACGCAGGGTTTAAATGCTGCTAATATTGACTGAAAATAATCAGATTTTACGGCACTTTAGAGGTGCACAAGTGGTATTAGAGTGAGATTAATCTCTTGCTCGAGGGGGTTGGGTGACAAGAATTCTGGTCGTAGATGATCATGACCTGGTGCGAATGGGCATAGTTCGTATGCTCAACGACGTAAGCGGTTACGAGGTAATCGGCGACGCCAAAAGCGGCGAAGAAGCCGTTCGTAAAGCCCGCGAACTCTCCCCCGATGTAGTTCTTATGGATGTCAAAATGCCCGGCATAGGGGGTTTAGAAGCCACCCGCAAAATGCTCGCGGCCCGCCCCGGGGTAAAAATCATCGCCGTTACCGCCTGTGACGATAGCGTGTATCCGTCGCGCCTGCTGCAAGCCGGGGCCCGAGGCTATGTGACTAAAGGTACAGGCTTTACCGATATTACTGAGGCCATTGACACGGTAATGTCCGGCCGCCAGTTTATGAGCAGCACCATTGCCCAGCAGCTGGCGCTGCGCACCATCAGCGGTGCGAGCGATCGCTCTCCCTTCGAACGTCTGTCCCAGCGCGAGCTGGAAACCGCCATGCTTATTGCGGGCGGGCACAAAGCGCAGGACATTGCGAATACTTTTTCCGTGAGCCCTAAAACCGTCAACAGTTACCGCTATCGCATTTTTGAAAAGCTCAGCATTAACTCCGATGTTGAGCTGGCGCTGCTGGCGGTTAAATACAACCTGTTAGACCCCGAAGCGGTGGTATAAAGCCCTAAACTTTGGGTGTTTGGCGTTATACTCTCGCTCATGGCAGAAACTCAATTCAACTCCAAACAATTTTTAGCCAACCAGACCCAGGCCCCGGGCGTTTATCAAATGTTCGATGCCAAGGGCGACATTCTCTATGTGGGTAAGGCGAAAAATTTAAAAAAGCGCCTCGCGAGCTATTTTCGCCGCACCGGTTTAACTCCTAAAACCGAAGCGCTGGTGTCGCGTATTGCACGCATCGAAGTGACCATTACCGGCAGCGAAAGCGAAGCGCTTATTCTTGAGCAAAACCTGATTAAGGCCAATCGCCCACCGTACAACATCTTGCTGCGGGACGATAAATCTTACCCCTATGTTTTCGCCTCCTCCGGCGAGCCTTACCCGCGGTTGGCCTTGCATCGCGGCGCCAAGAAAAAGCGCGGCGACTACTATGGCCCCTACCCGAACGTGGGGGCGGTGCGCGACAGCCTGAACTTTTTGCAAAAGACCTTTAAGGTGCGCCAGTGTGAAGACAGCGTTTTTAAAAACCGCTCGCGCCCGTGTTTGCAATACCAGATTGATCGCTGTACCGGCCCCTGTGTGGACTTAATCAGCCCCGAGGATTACGCCAAAGACGTACACCATACCCGGCTGTTTTTGCTGGGTAAAAATCAGCAGTTGTTAAAAGAGCTGGCCGACGACATGGAAGCCGCTTCCACGGCGCTGGAGTTTGAGCGCGCCGCCGAGCTTCGCGATCAAATTGGCGCGCTACGTCAGGTGCAGGCGCAGCAGAGTGTGGAAGAGGGCAGTGGCGATATGGACATAGTGGCCGTCGCTTTGCAAAGCGCGAATGCCTGCGTGCACACACTTTTTATTCGCCAGGGGCGTATTCTTGGCAGTCGCAGCTATTACCCCAAATTGGGCCTGAGCGAAACCGAGGCCGATGTGCTGGGAGAATTTCTGCCGCAGTTTTACCTTGGTAGCGGGCGTGAAGTGCCCGCGGCGATTGTCACCAGTGTTGAGCTTGCCGAGGCGGATATTCTCAGTGAAGCTCTGGCCGAAGCGCGTGGTGCCAAAGTCAGTATTACTCATAAAGTGCGCACCCATCGCGCCAAATGGGTACAGATGGCCCAGCGCGCCGCAGAGCAAAATATAATCGCCCGCATTAACAGCCGTAAAACCGTCACCGACCGCTTGCTGGCGCTCCAGGATGTGCTCGGCCTGGATGAAGTGCCCGCGCGTATGGAGTGTTTTGATATCAGTCATTCCAGTGGCGAGCTGACCGTAGCCTCGTGTGTGGTGTTTGATAAAGAAGGCCCGGCTAAATCCGATTATCGTCGCTTTAATATTGAAGGCATCACCCCCGGCGATGACTACGCGGCGATGGAACAGGCTCTAACGCGCCGCTACACCCGCCTGCAAAAAGGCGAGGGCAAGCTGCCGGATATTTTGTTTATCGACGGCGGTAAGGGCCAGCTGGGGGTGGCCAACAGCGTCATGGCCGAGCTGGGGGTGAAAGGTGTGTTGCTGGTGGGGGTGGCTAAAGGCACCACTCGTAAGCCCGGCTTTGAAACCCTGTACAACGCCGACACTGGCCAAGAAATTGTGCTGGGCGGGGACTCGCCCGCCTTGCATGTGATTCAACAAATTCGCGACGAGGCCCACCGCTTTGCCATCACCGGGCATAAAAACCGGCGTGATAAGAAAAGACGTACCTCCAGCCTGGAGGGAATTGCCGGGGTAGGGCCGGTGAAACGGCGCGAGCTGTTGCGCCACTTTGGCGGCTTGCAGGAAATTGCCCGCGCCAGTGTCGATGACTTGGCCAAGGCTTCTGGCATCAGTCGGGCGTTAGCCGAGGATATTTATCACCATTTTCATGAACAGTGATGCCAACGCACTATTTTAGTGTTCGCTGGTGTATCATCGGCGATTGAATTCAAGTAACTAAGCAGTTGTTTTATGACTCTGGCCAATCAGCTGACGCTTATCCGCATCGCGCTCATTCCATTGTTCGTGTTGGTATTTTTTCTGCCGTTCCAATGGGCACATTTCGCCTCGGCACTGATTTTCAGCGCCGCCGCCATCACCGACTGGGCCGATGGCTACGTGGCTCGCAAGTACAACCAGTCCACCAAGCTCGGCGCCTTTCTCGACCCCGTCGCCGATAAACTGATGGTGGTAATTGCCTTGGTACTCTTGGTTACCTTGCATACGGCGGCCTGGTTTGCGGTGTGCGCCATTGTGATTGTGGGGCGCGAGATTGTTATCTCGGCGCTGCGCGAGTGGATGGCCGAATTAGGTCAGCGCGCCAGCGTGGCGGTGTCCTATATTGGCAAGGTAAAAACCACCTTGCAGATGGTGGCGATCATTGTCTTACTGGCGGATATCCCCGCACTGCGCTGGGTTGGATTTATCGCCATGGTGGCGGCAGCGGCGCTCACCCTCTGGTCAATGTTGCTGTATCTCAACGCAGCGAAACCCTTTCTGCTGGCCGAGATGGACAGCGATTCGGACGAAGGCTGATCTAACCGCTTAATAATCAAGCAGTTAGCAGGGCCAAATACACATTTTTTGCGAATTAATGGTAGGCAGCCCGGATTTTTTGGGCTAGAATGCCGCCCTCTTTTATGGCGCGATAGCAAAGTGGTTATGCCCCGGATTGCAAATCCGGTTACGCCGGTTCGATTCCGGCTCGCGCCTCCACTTTTCCACAGGTCTGCTGTGGATCTTGGCCCTAGGGCCCGCCCAACGCCCGGGTGGTGGAATTGGTAGACACAGCAGACTTAAAATCTGCCGATCTTAATTGATCGTGCCGGTTCAAGTCCGGCTCCGGGCACCATTATCTTCTTTTTTTGATCAAGTAGTTCTCTGGGCACCGATGCCGTGCCAAACAGTTGCTGCCGGCCTTGAACCGGTCCCCGGTCAAGTGACTCGCGCGTCCATGCGCTCGGCCCTGCGGGCTAGCTATCGCTATCTAAATCGGCTCCCGGCCGATTTTTCCGGCTCCGGGCACCATTATCTTCTTTTTTTGATCAAGCAGTTCTCTGGGCACCGATGCCGTGCCAGACGGTTCCTGCCGGCCTTGAACCGGTTCCCGGTCAAGTGACTCGCGCGTCCATGCGCTCGGCCCTGCGGGCTAGCTATCGCTATCTAAATCGGCTCCCGGCCGATTTGTCCGGCTCCGGGCACGATTCTCTTTTTGCGTTAAAGCTATTTCTGTTGATTGGTGTCAGTGCCAGTTGGTAGTTGCTGCCTTGGGCGGAGCAGGGGGGTACGCTAAAGGTCGACTAAATCTTTACATTCGCGTATCTTATGCAGCCCGATACTTAAAATTATTGTGAGACTGCCCGCGGGCGGGCTCGGAAAACTCAAGTGGAATTATGAACCTGAATTATCTGGATTTTGAACAGCCAATTGCGGTGCTGGAAGGCAAGATCGAAGAGCTGCAGCTGGTCGGTAACGACAATGATCTCAATATTACCGACGAAATCTCCAAGCTGCGGGAAAAAAGCACCAAGCTGACCGAGAGTATCTACACCAACCTGACTTCTTGGCAGGTGGTCCAGGTGGCACGTCACCCACAGCGCCCCTACGCGACCGATTACATCAAGCGCATTTTTACCGACTGGGACGAACTGCACGGTGACCGTCACTTCGGTGACGACAAGGCCATTGTCGGCGGCGTTGCCCGATTGGACGGTAAGCCGGTGATGGTGATCGGCGAAGAAAAGGGCCGCAGTGTTAACGACAAGGTAATGCGTAATTTCGGCATGCCCAAGCCCGAAGGTTACCGCAAAGCTCTGCGCTTGATGGAAATGGCCGAGCGCTTCAAGCTGCCGGTATTAACCCTGATCGACACCCCCGGGGCCTATCCTGGCATCGACTCGGAAGAGCGGGGCATTAGTGAGGCCATCGCACAAAACCTGGCGGTTATGTCGCGCCTTAAAACTCCTATTATCTGCACCGTGATCGGGGAGGGTTCTTCCGGTGGCGCACTGGCCATTGGCGTGGGCGACCACCTGAACATGCTGCAGTACTCGACTTACTTTGTTATCTCGCCGGAAGGCTGTGCCAACATCATCTGGAAAACCGTTGATAAAGCGCCCCTGGCCGCAGAGGCAATGGGTGTTACCTCGACCGTTCTGGAAGAGCTTGGCATTGTCGACGAGACCATCCCCGAGCCTCTGGGTGGCGCCCATCGCGATATCGATGCCATGGCGCAAACGCTTAAGGTTCGCTTGAGCGAGCAGTTGGATACCCTTGCAGGCGTGCCGTTGGATGAGTTGCTTGAGAAGCGTTACGAGAGGTTGATGAGTTACGGGAATCCGTAAGTCTTTTGTTTTTTTGGAAAGCCCCTTTCTTAAGGGGCTTTTTTGTTTATATGCCTGTGTCGCCGGGCGTTGCGAGTTACTTTTTAGGGGTAAAAAGTAACCAAAAACCTTGCCCAACATCTGGCCCCTGCGGCGCGAAGCGTCCGGCCAGCAAGCACAGCCTGCTGTCGTTCGGTTACGCGCAAAGCAGTGCTTTGCAAACGCTAGACCTCACCCCTCCCTCCAGCCTGTTTTTGCGGGCCGCATCGACAGGCCACAGCCCAGGCTGCCTTCTCTTGCTTCGCAATTCACCTTGTCCCTGGCCTGACGATGCTTGTGCGCACGTCCTGTGCGCGTACCCCCAAAAAGCAGGCCTCCGCTCGGCGGGCTCTACGGGGCCCAAAAGCGGCACTTCGTAGCTGATGACTAAAGCCTTGGTTTATTAAAAAGCAGTGACGGCTCAGATTGTAGTAAACGGGTAAAACGCAGCGTAGGCTCAAAGCTATGTTGCCGGTAATCATTATTTGCCATCGAACTTCAGACGTTCGACGTAAGACGCTAACCCATTGCCGAACAGACAAAGCTATGGCACTATTTTCATCAAGTGCTTGTGGGTTTGGGTGACTTGTCTTAACCGTATCAATCCCACAGCTAGGCCAGCGGAAAGGTAGGATAAACAGTGCATCGGGACTGATGTGCGAGCACTTCTCCCTTCTGTTTTGAAATTCCATACTTTTTCCAGGCACACTATGGCGTGTTCTAAGCGATTGGTTTTTGGTTGCCAAAGCCAGTGTTGCTGTAGAAAGTGAGCCGGCTCACTTTGTTTTTCCAGTTTGGCTGATATTGCTGGAACAAAAGCGATACTGTTCAGCTGTTTAGAGCGTAAAGCTAAGACTCTCAAGTAAGAGTGATACATTGCCAGTGTGAAAGTAAGACGGCTTCTTTACACACTGAAATAAATACGCCAAGTGGCCACTAATATGAGAGTTATGAAAGGCTTGAAAGCACTTTTTAAAAGTTTTCTAGGGAAGATACATTGCCAGGCGTTTTTTTCAATTCGCACATTAATAAGCTGTTAAGGCTCCAATGAAGATCGAGCAAAGGATCAGAAAAATATTTGGTGAACGGGCTTTTGAAAGGCCCATTTTCTACAACAATCTGGGCGGCCTAAGATTTGAACTAGCTGAGGGTGGAGACTGGCTTGAACAGTTCCAGCTCGCTCATAAAAAAGCGCAAGAGATATGCTCAAATATCTTTGAAGATGAAATTGTCTTGTGCATTCGTATCTTCGGCAGAGAGTCATTGCTATCCGTTTTGTCTATTTTGAAAGAGTTAAGGTGTATCGGCTTATATCCTTCTATGAAGAAGGAGCACTGGAAAGAGAAAAACGAGGAAGACCCAGAGTGGGTCACAGATGAAGATGAATATTGGCACACTGTTGCTTTTACTCTGCCAAAGGATGCCTTGAACAAATTGTTGTGGTGTAGTTTGGCCTGCGATCAAGGAATAAAGCCCTGTCCGCCGGCGGAGTATTACTTGTTCGATCTTAAGAAATCTATCGAGGTATGTCCGTATGATGACCGGGGTATGGATGTAGTTGGCCCCAATCACAATTTTCTAGCTGAGCTATACAATAAGTTTTCTAGCTATCTACTTGATTGCGATCGGGAGGCAATGGATACTAGCTTCCAGAAAAAGCCTTAACAAGCCCAATCAGTCGGAAATATTTTCCGTTACTTGTTTTATGCCTGTCGCTACGCTGGCACAGAACAATCTACTACAGGTATTCCGCTGTTGCAGGAGTTGAGCGCATAATAATGTACGTAACTAAAAGTGAGATTAAACGTGGAATACTGTCTGGGTTGGCCTTGACTTTATTGATGCTGGCGTTTGGTTCTGATGGCTTTTTGCCTGCACCAAAGCCAAGCGCTCTAATGGAGTTCACGGGGCAGGTGGAAGAAGTGAATTACCTAGAGAAAGCACGCAGCTGGAAGATCGCGCTGGCATCACCCGCTGACAGACGAGTTTTTCACATTCCGGCGGATTTGTACCTATCACTGGGTCGTGATGTCCACGTCGGAGATACTGCGACGGCGAAGCTTCATAGACGCTTGCCACTAGGAAAGATTCGTGCGTGGGAGCTGACGGTATCAGGTAGTAAAGTACTTTCATACCAAGACAGCGTAAATCAGCAGCGGCCACCGCGAAAAATAATTGGCCTTGCTTTAATGATGATTGTAGGGTTTTCAATTGGGATGACGTTTATGCAAATAGCTCATCGGCCAAGGAAGAATGCTTAACAAACTGTTGCAGTGCATTCCGGCACCTCCGGTGCCTCCATCGGACAGACTTTCCATCGCTTCGCGCTTACAAGTCTGCCGCTGAACAAGGGCGTTAAGCATCAGTAATAATGAACCACGAAGATTACGTAAATAAAAAGAAGAAAAGAGTCATTGAGGTGGCGCAAGGTATGCTAGATGGATCTGTTGATTATTTAGAGGGCTCTATTGAGCTAGCTTCATTAAGCTTTCAAGTTGAGGCTCCTGATAACGATGCTGATTTCATTAAATTTATCGCAATAGCTTCTGAAATAGATCATCTTCCGATCGGTAAGGTTAGACAATATTGGTCGCCAAATGCACTCGAGCGTAACGAGACAGAAATTAAAAAATCAAAGAAATGGGCGAAAGAGTTCTCGCTTGAGCACTGTAAATCACTGGTGGCGCGGTATAGTGCTTAACAAACGCAGGCAGTTTGCAAAGGATAGGTCGTGGATAAAGTTGAAGAAAAGGCATTAAAAGATATAGAGGAATGTGGTTGTCACGTTCTTCATGTCATGCAGGAAGGTGAATATCCCCGGTTTTCTTATTCAATTGGTATCCAAAGATCCACCGGCCAACCTGAATTGATTGTTACAGGTTTAAAGCAAGAATTGGCGCATTGGATAATTAACGAATATAGCAACCGCATTAAAGCTGGTGAAATATTCTCTCCTGGCAACTTTTATGATGGGTTTGTTGGTGGCTTCGACGTAACGTTCAAAGAAGTAGAAGAAAAACACTACCAAGAATACTTCGGCTGGGCTCAGTGGCTGTATAAGGGTAATAACTTTAATGCTCTCCAACTAATATATCCTAGCAAGTCTGGAGTTTGGCCTTGGGAAAGAGGTGCCCCAGCCGATTTTACTTGGTTTATACCGAGGTTGTATGCAAGCTAACAAGGCGGGTAAGCTCAATTCGGCTGCAAAAAAAAGCGCAGCCTGAGCGGGACGCGCTACACGTCGTTTCGCACATGCACGCCTTACCTTGGCGTTAGATCAAAAGGATACCTATGAGCACTGAAGTTTATGATCAAACTAATGAAGTCCGTGACACTTTGTTTAGCTCATTAGGCAATGTTGACCCTGATGTTATTGGGCACATGATCAATCCAGCGTTTATGGGTGGGCCTCAGTGGCCTTCTCTTCGTCAGGCATTTAGCATCATTCGAACTAATAAAAGTATAAAGGTTGCTAGCAATGGGCTGTCTGATCCCTTCGAAGATATGGCTGAGCCTAATAATGGTTTCAGGTTAGAGGTTATTGCGGAAACGGCAGAGAAGCTTGAAGCTGACATATATAACACTTGGCTGTTTAAGCTAGTTTACGCAATATCTCAACAAGCAGCCCACAGTAGCCAAATAGCGGATTTTGTTGCAACTCATGGTGTCATTACTATGGAGCTATATGCTGAAGATTGCGGCCTTGAAGAGTTTCAGAATAAAAATGGTATGGTAGGGGTAATTCTTGGTGTTGAAAGTCCAGATATGCCAAAAACCGTTAATTTCCCAGCAGAAGAAATTACATTAGTTACGGTTCAAATTCTAACACCTGATGAGCTTGATTACGTGGCCGAGAAAAGAGCTGAAGGTCGGAAACATATACACGAATTACTTCAGAAAAAAGGTGTTTACCATCGTATTGAACTAAACAGAAAATCTGTACTGGAGAATGGTAGTTCCAAATGGAAGCTCTGGGAAAAGAGCTAACAAACGGACCCACCGGAAAATGAGAAAGGGTGACAGATTTATTTATTGCGTGGTGGATTTATTTAAGTGTTAATCGCTGAAAGCTAAGGCTACGAAGTGCCGAGCTTAAATCTTCTTAGATCCAGCAGAGGAAACCTTCGGGGGCAGGCGTCCAATCTGGATTATGCTCGCTATAAGCGTGAAAGGGTTGCTCATTGCGAATAGCTGTGACCTTGTTTTTTGAATTCTTTGATTTTTAACTACTAGAAGGTCAGCTTAGCTCACTGTGTTACGTGATTTCAAGTCCGGAGCCAATACAAGAAGAATGTAAAATGCCAATAGATGAAATTGGATCAGGTTTGATAGGCGCTATTTTCAGATTTTTCGGGTGGCTTCTTCTTGATGTTGTTGTAGAGGTGTTAATCAAAGGGTTGGGTTATCTTCTTTGTCGCCCATTTAAGAAAGTAGACCCTGACGGTTTTACTGCGTTATTCGTCGGCATGCTCGCTTGGGTCATTATCATTGTGGCTGTGATTGTCATAGTAAAATAATAACTATGATTTCAGAAATAGGTGACAAATTTACTTTTTTGCAATGAACGTTGTATGAGCTGGGTTTTGCCCGATTACATCTGAGCCGAACGGAGGCCTATTTTAGAGGGTAAGTGAGCAGGACGCTCACGCAAGCATGGTCTCGCCATGGATGGCGAGTCTATGCGGCCCTCTAAAATAGGCCGGAGAGAGGGGGGCGGCAGGGCCAGATGTTGAGAAAGGGTGACAGATTTATTTATTGGTGGTGGATTTATTTAAGTGTTAATCGCTGAAAGCTAAGGCTACGAAGTGCCGAGCTTAAATCCCCATAGATCCAGCCGAGTGTAGGTTAATTTGGGTGGTCAATCGTGCATGGACGCGCGATTGAGGAAAAACGCGTGGACCGCGGTTTTTTCCGACCGCCCAAATTAGCCGGAGCGAGGGTACCCGTAGGGCTGGATCTTCGGGGGGCGGTTTTTGGTGACTTTTTACCGCTAAAAAGTCACTCGCCCGTGAGGGCGAAACCCTGATAAGTAAAAGGTGTCAGATCTATTTCGAGATCAAGATCCTATGCAGATCAATATACGCTTATTTTCATTTAAAACAGTGCCCACTTTTGGCGGGGGAAATCAATTTAAGAGGGCTCAGTATGAAGGTTGTTAGCTTTTTAGCTTCGCACGGGGGAAGTTCGGCGAAGAAAATTATCGAAGCTACTGAAGCTGGAGTGTTGAATGCTCGAATTGGCGTGATTATTACCAACAATAAAAATTCAGAAATATATGAGTGGTGCATAGAGAATAACATTCCAGTTGCTCACATTAGCGGGAATACTCATCCCGACGAGCTTTTGAAAGACTTAGCAATAAAGTTCGCGTTAGAAGAAGCCAAAACTGACATTGTAGTTCTTTCCGGTTACATGAAAAAAATTGGCTCAGCAACATTGAACCGCTTTAATGGAAAAATTCTTAACATCCATCCTTCATTATTACCTAAGCATGGAGGCAAAGGACTGTATGGTGACAGAGTTCATAGGTCGGTACTGGAGTCCGGGGATGAGGTGTCAGGAGCTACGGTACAGATCATCAATGAGGAATATGATGAAGGTCCAATTGTTTTTCAGAAAAGTGTACCAGTCCTGCGTGGAGACACCATAGAAAGCCTGAAGTCTAGAGTCCAAGGTATCGAGGGTGAATTATATATACAAGCAATTGCGTCTTTGACCCAATAATCGTCAATCGTTGAAGGCCGTGGTTGCGAAGTGCCGTTCTTAGCCCCGTAGAGCCCGCCGAACGGAAGCCTGCTTTTTGGGGGTAAGCAAACAGGACGTTTGCGCAAGCATCGTCAGGCCAGGGACGGCCTGTCGATGCGGCCCGCAAAAACAGGCTGGAGTGAGGGAACCCGTAGGGCGGGATCTCCGGGGAAGGGTTTTTGGTTACTTTTTGCCCCTAAAAAGTAACTCGCACGCCCGGCGACACGGGCAAACAAAAAACAAAACGTAAGTTTTAACCTTTTAAAGCGAATACGCCAAAGGCGAAAAAAACTAACCTGTTCCCGACAAAACCTTGTCGTACTTCCGGCTCAACATATCGTAAAAACTCTCCCGCGCTTGCAGCACTCCCTGACGCAGGGCGGTGGCCTGTTCGCTGGTGATGTCTTTACGCCCGGCGTATACCTGGCGGCGGAAGGCGACGATTTGTCCGGCGTAAATCTTTAAACTGCGCTCCAGGTTTTTTTCACCCAGCATTAAAAGTTTGGCTTCGGCGTCGGCCATTTTTTGAAAGCTGGCTACCAGCTCTTCGCTTACTTGCGCCAGCTCCATTTTGCGCTCGGCGGGCCAGCGTTCGCCGAACTCTACCGATTCGGTGGCGAGCGAGGCGTATTTGCTGAAGCAGTGGGTGACCTTGCCGACGAAATTCGAGGTTTCTTCCAGGACATCCAGGCGTTTTTGTTCGCGCAGCGAGCGCGGCCCCGGATTTTGGTTGCGCCGGCTCCACCACCACTGGGTGGCAACGGCGACAACGGCGCCAAGGCCTACTTTTAGGGCAGTGTCGAAAAATGAGTAGACCAAGCTGGTTTCCATGAAGGCCTCGAATCAAGCTGTCAGAATAATGGCGTTAGTATGCATTAAGGCCTGTAGAGCAAAAAGCGCGCCATTGGTTTGTTGTGGCTAGGGTTTAGCCGCCAGCCAGCTTGACCTGATAGCCCGCCTTTTCCAGCGCCGCTTTTAGTGTGTCGCGGTGGTCGCCCTGAATTTCAATCACACCATCTTTTACGGCGCCGCCAGTGCCGCAGGCCTGTTTGAGTTTTTTCGCCAGGGCTTTTAATTCAGCGCCTTGCAGGGGCAGTCCTTTTACGGCGCTGACCACTTTGCCGCCGCGACCTTTGCTCTCGCGCCAGATGCGCACAATGCCGTCACCGCTGGGCGCTTCGGGTTCGGGTTGTTGCTCTTTAATGCGGCCCTGGTCGGTGGAGTAAACCAGGCGGGAGTTTTTACTCATGGGGTCTCCGGTGTTCAGTTGGCTCTCAAGTATACCCGAGCATTATCTGTATAATGCCGTCACTTTCAACCGGAGGAGCTGTCACTGTGCGAATGCTGTTTCTTGCCCTGGCTTTGTTTGCTTTGGCCGGCTGCGAACCATCGACTTCTGATGCGGATGCCGGGCCGGTCGATCCTGTCGCCATGGGGGCAAAGAAAGCCCGCGCTTGTATCGGTTGTCACGGTCCCAAAGGCGTGTCACGGGTTGCGTCTTACCCGTCTCTGGCGGGGTTGGATGAAGACTATATGGTCGAGCAGCTCCAGCTTTTTAAATCCCAGCAGCGACAAAACCCGATGATGAACGCCATGGCAGTCAATTTAAGTGAGACTGATATGCAGCATCTAGCGGCTTATTTTGCCGCCCAGCCAAGCCCCGGGGGTGACCGGTGACGGATATTGAAATCAGAGGGCGGTGGCAACCGGGTGCCGAGGCGCTGGTAGAGGCTTTTCGGCAAAACTTTACCGAGTTTGATGAGCAGGGTGCGGCCCTGTCGGTTTACCGGCGCGGTGAGCCTTTGCTGAGTGTGTGTGCCGGTACCCGCGATCGAGGCGCTATCGAGCCCTGGTGCGAGGATACCTGCGTCAATGTGTTTTCGGCGGGTAAGCCTTTGGTGGCCGCCGTGATCCTGCGCCTGGTGCAGCGGGGCTTGTTACGCCTTGACGCGCCTGTGGGGGATTACTGGCCCGAATTTGCCAGCCGCGGTAAAGAAGCCATTACCCTGCGTCAGATACTGAATCACACCAGCGGGTTGAGCGCTTTTCATCCGCGGGTGAAAGACCCGGTGATTTACGATTTCCCCGGCATCGAAGGGTTGCTGGCCTATGAGACGCCCTGGTGGGAGCCGGGCACAAAGCAGGGCTACTCGCCGTTTTTATATGGCTGGATTCTTGCGACTCTTGCTTGTAAAGCTGTGGGCGCTGGCAGGGCAGTAGGCGCGGCTAGCTACGCCGAGGTGTTTCAGGCTGAAGTTGTCGAGCCGCTGGGCCTAAACGCCTTTTGCGGTGTGCCCGCCGAGCGCCAAGGTGCGCTTGCCGATGTCGCGCCACTGAAAAAGCCATTGGGCAGTTTGGGCTCGGCCAGCGAGGGGGCTAACAGCGCTGCCCTGGGGCAGCTGATGAAGGCGGACCCACGCGGTGTCACCAATCGCGCGTTTACCAACCCGATGACCTTGATGAACAGCACCAACACTGAGGCTTGGCGCAGCGCCTGTATTCCGGCGGCCAACTGCCATACGGATGCAAAATCTCTGGCGCGTTTTTACGATGCGCTGCTACACCGCAGTGACTGGCTGGGACAAGACACCCTGGGCGAGCTTGGCGCCGAGTCCAGCAGCGCCAAGGATGCGGTGCTGGGCGTTCCCTTGCGCTTTGGCTTGGGTGTGATGCTGTCGCGGGATGTGGACGATTGCCGTTACGGCAGTATGCAGGGTTTTGGGCACCCGGGGGCGGGCGGCAGCCTGGGCTACGCCGACCCGCACAGGGGTATTGGTTTTGGTTATGTCACCGCAAGGCTCGGCCAAAGCCTGCTGATTGACGCCAGGGCGCAGCGACTTATCGCCGCAATTGATCGCATAGAGGTATAAAGCCAAATGAGCACAGAAATTGAAGATTTACAGAGCCGTTTAGCGTTTCAGGAGGACACCTTGAGCGAATTAAACGCGATTGTCGCACGCCAGGATCGCCAGATAGAAGCGCTTACCGATGCGCTGACGCGTCTGGCTAAAAAGCTGGACGACATGGCTTACGATGCACAGCAGAGTACAGCGACTGCGGCGAGTGAGGTCCCGCCGCATTACTAAAGCCTGGCTGTCAGATACTTTCCTAATGCCTTAATAATTCAGCTCGGACCTTAGTTTCTCGACGTAGCGCAGCCTTTCGGTTAGCAGTGCGGTTTTGTAGTTATCGTTGGTCAGTTTCAGGGCGTTGCGCAGCTGAATAATCGCTTTATCGTAAATGCCTATCTGAATAAAGTACTCGGCCCGCGCCTCGTGCACGCCCAATACATCGCCGGCAAGGCCTTCCACCTCCGCCAGTAAATACCAAAGGTAGGGGTCGTCATCGCGATCGCGCACCACTTGCGATAGATAATCGGCGCAGCTCTGGTAGCGGCCCGAGTCCATCAAGGCCTCGGCGTAGCGCACGATAAACGGGTAGTAGTTGGGTAGTTTGCGCAAACCCGTCTGCAGTTTTTCCAGGGCTTTATCGTATTGCTTGGCGGCAATATCAATATCAATATCCATTACTTGATAAGTCAGGCGCGACGAGTCCTTCTGCCACAGTGGGGCAAAGGCTTCGCGCGCTTTGCTGGCGTTGCCCGCGCGTGAGTAAGCGAGCGCCAGGCCGTAGCGGCTGGCGTCGTCCGATAAACTGTCGCCTTCCAGCTCACCGGTAAATTGCTGCACCGCGCGCTGCGGGCTTTCGGCTTGCAGCACGCGAACACGGGCGCGCATTAAATGAAACTCCAGGCTGTCCTCTTTTAAGGTGCGTGGGTAGCGCATGGCGCGGGCGCGGGCATCGGCCACCCGGCTTTCGGTAACCGGGTGGGTTAGCAAAAAGTCGGGCGGGCGGCGCGAGTAGCGTGATGCACGCAGCATCTGTTCAAACATATCGGCCGCGGCATAGGGGTCATAGCCCGCCTGTATCAGTGTCTCAATACCTAAGCGGTCCGCTTCCTGCTCATTCTGGCGGCTAAAGCGCAGCTGGGCATCGGCCGCCGCTGCCTGGGTGGCGGCCATCGCCGCCATACCGCCATCGCCACTGCCGCTGGCGGCCAACACCAAGCTGGCCAGCAAGGCGGTGTAAAAGGGCAGGGTCATATTGCGCTGCTGCTCCAAACGGCGCGCGTAGTGGCGCTGGCTTAAGTGGGCCAGTTCGTGGGTGAGTACCGAGGCCAGCTGCGCCTCGTTCTGTGAATAGAGAAACAGACCCGTATGCACGCCGATAATATTGCCCGGTGCGGCAAAAGCGTTCATGGTGGGGTTTTCGGCCACGATTAAGTGAAAGTTGCGGTTGCGCAGTTCGCTGTGCTGGGCGAGCTGGCCAATCAGGGTTTCGAGGTAGCGAATCAGCAATGGATCGGATGACGTGGGTATCTGGCTGCGGTAGCTGCGCATAAACAGCTCGCCCAGGCGCTGCTCTTCTTGGAAGGACACAATACCCGATGAGGTGTCGCCGAAATCCGGCAGATTCAAATCGTTGCCACTTGCCGGGGCTATGGGCAGTGCGAGAGTGAGTGACAGCAGTGCACAGGTAATTTTGCGTTTCACTTGGGCTCTAAACTCCGTTGTACGCCCGCTGCATCGCCGATACCGCCGGGCGGGCTGAGCGCATGTTACCACTAGTCAGGCGGGATTATGTACTTGTGCACGGGCGGATTGTTCAATAGCATGTCTCGTCCCGCAGGGCCGAGAGGTGTTGCGGGCGTCTCTATGTGGTTAGCCGTTTTAATCGTTACTGTAAGTCGAGCCTATGACCGAGATTACCAGCAGCAGTTCCGCTCGCGTGGATGAAATTCTGGATGCCCGCGATCTATCCTGCCCCATGCCCCTGCTGCGCGCGAAACAGGCGTTACATAAGATGCCTGTCGGCGCCGTGTTGCAGGTGTTGGCGACCGACCAGGGCTCTGTGAGAGATTTTCGCGCCTATGTGGATTTAACCGCTCACGAGCTGTTACAGCAGTGGCAGGAGCAGGGGGTTTACTATCATGTTGTACGCAAAGGCGAAGCCGGCCCCAGGCCGTAAGGGAAGAGTATGCTAAAGGTTTTTCGCGGCTGGATTGACCGCTACTTTTCCGACGAAGAGGCGGTGCTGTTGGTGGTATTGATTGCCACCAGTTTAATTATTCTGCTTACCCTGGGTACGGTGCTGGCGCCCATGATTGCCAGTGTGATTATCGCCTTTTTAATGCAGGGCGTGGTGGTACGATTGCGCAGCTGGGGGGCGCCACACTGGCTTGCGGTTACCCTTACCTCTATCTTACTGATCGCTATACTGGCCTCCATTGTGCTGGTGCTGCTGCCCGTTATCTGGCATCAGTCGGCGCGTTTTGTTGCCGAGCTGCCGCGTATGCTGGGCGAGTGGCAAGAGTTATTGTTATTGCTGCCGCAAAACTATCCCAACTTGATCAGCGAGTCTCAGGTCGAGGAGCTGATCTCAGTGACGGCCGCCGAGCTTGGGCGTTTTGGTCAAAGCGTATTGAGCTTTTCGGTAAGCAGTTTGCCGGTGCTGGTGACCATGCTGGTGTATTTTGTTCTGGTGCCCATTTTAGTGTTCTTTTTCCTTAAAGACAGCTCGCTGATCGTCAACTGGGTGGGGAGCTTTTTGCCCCACAAGCGGCCGGTTATGAGCAAGATCTGGCAGGAAATGAACCAGCAAATTGCCAATTATGTGCGCGGCAAGGCGATCGAAATTTTAATTGTCGGCGCCGTTTCTTACTTGGTGTTCACTCTGCTCGGGGTTAACTATGCCGCACTGCTGGCAATCGCCGTGGGCTTATCGGTGGTCATTCCCTACATAGGCGCTGCGGTGGTCACCTTGCCGGTGGCGATGATTGGTTTTTTTCAGTGGGGTTGGAGTTCGGAGTTCTTTTACCTGATGCTCGCCTACGGCATTATTCAGGCGCTGGATGGCAACGTACTGGTACCGCTGTTGTTTTCCGAGGCGGTGAATCTGCACCCGGTGGCGATTATTATGGCGGTGCTGGTATTCGGTGGCCTGTGGGGGTTTTGGGGGGTATTTTTTGCCATTCCTTTGGCCACCCTGGTTAAAGCGATTCTGTACGCCTGGCCCATCGGGGTACAAGAAGCGCAACACCCACACGCCGGAGAAGAGGTTTGACCCCAGTGGTGGTCCGGCAGTGGTTGTGGGTCTTGTTCACTTGCGCGTTGGTAAGCGTGGGGCCCGTTCAGGCACAAGTTGAAACCGCCAGTTCACAGGACGATATTGCCGTAGCTGTGCGCCACAGTGAGTATGACCCGCGCGAGTACCGAGCGCTGCGATTTGCCAATGGCTTGCAGGTACTGCTGATTCGAGACACAGGGGCGCCCACCTGGGTGCTCAGTATCAATGCCGGTAGTCTGCACGATCCTGTTCAGGTTCCCGATCTTGCCCGTCTTGCCGCTCTTAGCGTGACTAGCGCCAGTGCGAGACGCGACTGGGAGGCGCAAACCGATAATCTCTACACGCATTTTGTGTTCCATCGCTCAGGAAATGCGCCAGTTGCTGATGTCGCAGCCATTCTGTCGGGTTACGCACCGGCACAGGCTGACATTGCGCGTGCGCAGCAAAATCTGGCCGATGAAATGCGCGCGGCTAAGGCGATCAGCGCCGATGACAGGCGCAGCGATATCCTTAACACCCTGTTGTTGCGCAAACCGCAGAGTCCTGGCGTGCTGGTCACGCCTTCAGCAAGCCTGGTACAGCTAGAACATATCGCTGAGGACCTACAGAGCTTTACCCAGCGCTATTACCGGCCTGCGCGGGCGAGCCTCGTGGTGCGCACCTCGGCACCACTCGACAGCCTGGAGAGTGCGCTACGGCAAGGCGTGGGTCAGTTACCGCCTGCGCCGCAAGCCACTGAGGTTGATATTGAGGCCAGGGTCGATAGCGAAGATTTGCCCCTTTCGGTACAGGCGGAGCTGGATGCCGAGCCTCAATTGCAGCTGCACTTTCCGGTGCAGTTGGAGTCTTTTCGCGGCACGACCAAACCTTATAAACTGGTTTCTTACCTGTTGCAGCATCGCGGTGAGGGTAGCTTGGTGGCGCTGCTGCGCTCCTTGGGCTGGGCTGATAGCATCGATACCGGGTTTAGTGAGCTGACCGAGAATCAGGGCGTTTACACGGTAACCGTGCGTCTGACCGAGCTGGGCAGCAAGGCTCGCGATCAAATTGCCGCACTGGTGTTCTATCAGCTGGATCAGATTCGCCAGAAGGGGCTTAAAGCCTGGCGTTTTGACGAGCTGGCGCAGTCGGCTGAGTATGAGTTTCGCTATCACGACTGGGAGCAAGCGCGCTCGCCCCTATTGTTAGCCCGCCGCCTGCATCACGTAGACGCGGAAAATGTTCTTTTTGCCCCCTACCAGTATGGGGCTTACGATGAAAAGCTCAACCGCGCTTTTGTCGACGCTTTGCGCAGTGATAATGCGTTGCTGCTGCATCCTGTAGAGAGATTGACGGGTGGCCGTCAAACCGTAGTCACCCGTACCCGTTTTACCGCAAGCGACGCTGGTGAGACCTACCCCGATATTAAACTGTCGGTTAAGCGCAAGCTCGCCTTTCCCGAAAGCAACAATTTTGTACCCAAGCGCCTGAGCATGAAAGAAACCTCCCTGCTGGGTGGCGCCAGAACTGACGGAGTTGATGTCTTGGCGCAAAAGCCGACATTGCAGGCGTGGTACTTTCGTCCGGCGAATACCAATACGCCTACCGCCAGCGTGCATTTGCGTCTGATCTTCAACAGGCCGAGCGCGGATGCCGAGGCGGCGGCGCGGGGGTTAATCTGGTCGCGCTTGTACCGCGATGCGCTGGATGAGGCTTTATACGACGCGCAGGTCGCCGGTGCCGATTACCGACTGCTCGCGCACCCTCTGGGGCTGGATATCCAGCTGGCCGGTTACAACACCCAGTTAGGTTTAATGTTGAATAGGATGGGGCAGGTGTACACTGATCCCTGGCCGTTGCTGGAGCGCTGGCAGCAGGCCCGCGATGCATTGGTTGCGAGCCTGAGTAAAGGCGGTAGCGAAATGCTGCACCCGATCTATTTCGATCAGATAGCTCAATGGCACTATTTGCCATCCTGGCCGCGTAGCGATCTGCTTGAGGCCTTGGCCGGGCAGCGCGAAGATGCTGTGCGCCGTATTCCTCAGGCCTTGCGGCTGGAGTCGCTCTTTACTGGCGATATTTATCGCCAGGAGGCGCAGCGCCTTACAGCACTTGCCGAGTATTACTTTCTGCCCAAGGATGCTCCGGGTGCCGAGGCGGCTCAGCTGCTGACGGCCGAGCAGGGCGCTCTTATTGCCACCGTGAGGGATACAGAGCTGCAGGTTTATCTGCAGGCGCCTGGCAATCAAGAGCGCGACCGGGTATTTACCAGCGCTTTGGCGCAATTGATTGACGGTGAGCTGGTCTCTCAAGTTAATGAAGCTGGTGAGCAACTGAGCCCGCCAATTGCTGTGCGCGCTCACACGGCCCCTCTGGCGGGACGCCCGGGTCTGCGCCTGGCTGCCTCTGCCGAGGTGCCGGTGGAGGCGCTGTTGCAGGCTGTTAGCCTGCGTCTGGCTGAGCCGGACATTGGCTCAAAGCTGGCGGTTATCAAACGCCGTTGGCGGCACCAGGGGCAGGGCCATAGCGAATTTGAGCTCTCGAACTCACTCTGGCAGGAGTTGCGCAAAGGCTATCGCGGCGATGAACGCACAGCGGTGGCGGCGCTTAACTCCTCATCCGTGGAGCGTTATATCAAGCAATTGTTTGCCCCCAGGCCGATAAATTTAGACTCTTTCGGCAGTATGGAGGCTTACCGAGGGCTCTACCAGCTAAAGGGAGTAGGATTTAATCTGCCCTGAATTGGTGCCGTTTGAGTGAAAATTGAACGCTGTGAGCAAAATGCATACCGATACCTGTTGCCGCTCGTGCAAACCCAGGGCGCACCCGGGCCGGGGCTAGTAAAAACACTGTAAATGTGTAAAAATTCGCGCATTTTTCGGCCCCCGACTTGGGGGTAAACCCTGCGAAAGTCAGTGCTAAATGGGGGCGAGGCCACTGGTATTTATCCTGCCAGGCTAGGTCCGCGTTGGTGCTAACGCATTGTCTATATGTGCTCAAAAGGCGCATGACTGAGGAGAATTAAATGATAGAAGATCAAGATGCTCTGGAAACCCGAGAGTGGCGTGACGCCCTCGATTCTGTTGTTCGCCACGTCGGTAAAGAGCGTGCTGCATTTCTTCTGAAGAGCCTGTCAGAATCCGCTGCCGATCATGGTATTGATCAGCCTTCAGCCATCACCACTCCCTACCGCAACACCATCCCCCCCTCCAAAGAAGTTCAAAGCCCCGGCGATCATTTTATCGAGCAGAAAATCCGCTCGATTATTCGCTGGAACGCGATTGCGATGGTGGTGCGTGCCAACAAGAGTGCCGATGAGCTCGGTGGTCACATTGCATCATTCTCCTCGGCCGCCACATTGTACGAAGTGGGCTTTAACCATTTCTTCCGCGGCAACGAAAACGGCCCCGGCGATCTGGTTTACTTCCAGGGCCACAGCTCGCCCGGTATGTACGCTCGCTCATTTGTTGAAGGTCGCCTGAGCGAAGATCAGCTCGATAACTTCCGCCGCGAAGTCGACGGCAAAGGTCTTTCGTCTTATCCGCACCCCTGGTTGATGCCCGATTACTGGCAGTTCCCCACCGTATCTATGGGGCTTGGCCCAATTGGCGCTATTTACCAGGCCCATGTGATGCAGTACATGCACCAGCGCGGTCTGTCTGATATGGCTGACCGCAAGGTCTGGGCATTCTTGGGTGACGGTGAGTGTGATGAGCCAGAAAGCCTGGGCGCGATTGCACTGGCCGGTCGCGAAAAACTGGAAAACCTGATCTTTGTGATCAACTGTAACCTGCAGCGCCTTGACGGCCCTGTACGTGGCAACGCCAAAATCGTGCAAGAGCTGGAAGGTGTATTCCGCGGCGCCGGCTGGAACGTGGTTAAAGTTCTGTGGGGCGGCGGCTGGGATGCGCTGCTGGAAAAAGACAAAACCGGCCTGCTGCAAAAGCGTATGGACGAAGTCTGCGACGGCGAAATGCAGAACTATAAGGCCAATGGCGGCGCCTATACCCGCGAGCACTTCTTCGGTAAATACCCGGAGTTGCTGGAGCTGGTTAAAGATATGTCGGACGATGAAATTCTGCGTCTGGCGCGCGGCGGTCACGATGCGCACAAGGTGTACAACGCTTACCACAATGCGGTTAACACCAAAGGCCAGCCAACTGTTATCTTGGCCCAAACCGTAAAAGGCTATGGTATGGGCCCCACCGGTGAAGCGGTGAACAACGCTCACCAGGTTAAGAAGCTCGATATCGAGGCCTTGAAGTCGTTCCGCGATCGTTTTGATATTCCGATTGAAGACAAAGACCTGGAGAAAATTCCGTACTACCGTCCGCCTGAAGACAGCGCCGAAATGCGCTACCTGCAGGAGCGTCGCAAGCAGCTTAATGGTTATTTACCTGCGCGTAAGGCAGACTTTGAAGCATTGGAAATTCCAACCCTGGAAGCGTTCAAAGCGCAGCTTAAATCGACGGGCGAGCGTGAAATTTCCACCACCATGGCGTTCGTGCGCGTGCTGACTACCTTGATCAAAGACAAGAAAATTGGTCAGCAGGTAGTGCCTATCGTGCCGGACGAAGCTCGCACCTTTGGTATGGAAGGCATGTTCCGCCAGGTGGGTATTTACTCGCGCTTTGGCCAGAAGTACACGCCGCAGGATGCCGGTCAAATCATGTACTACAAAGAGGACGAGAAAGGTCAGATCCTCGAAGAAGGTATTAACGAAGCAGGTTCTATGGCGGCCTGGGTTGCTGCGGCAACTTCTTACAGCAACCACGAGAAGCCCTTGCTGCCGTTTTATATCTACTATTCAATGTTCGGCTTCCAGCGTATTGGTGATTTGGCCTGGCTGGCGGGTGATGCTCAGGCGCGCGGCTTCCTGTTAGGTGGTACCGCCGGTCGCACCACTCTGAACGGTGAAGGTTTGCAGCACCAGGATGGCCACAGCCTGATTTTGGCCAACACCATTCCTAACTGCCACACCTATGATCCGACCTTCTCTTACGAAGTGGCGGTGATTGTGCAAGATGGCCTGAAGCGTATGTATCAGGACAAAGAAAACTGCTACTACTACATCACCTTGATGAACGAAAACTACGTTCATCCTGATATGCCTGAAGGCGCCGAAGAGGGCATCATCAAAGGTATTTATCAGCTGGAGAAAGGCACCAGCAAGAAGAAAAACCGCGTACAGTTGATGGGCTCTGGCACCATTCTTAATGAAGTTCGCGCGGCGGCGGAAATTCTGCGCAAAGACTTTAGCGTGGAAGCTGACGTGTGGAGTGTGACCAGCGTTAACGAACTGACCCGTGAAGGTCAGGCGGTAGATCGCTGGAACCTGCTGCACCCAACCGAAACACCGCGCAAAGCGTATGTGACTGAGCAGTTGGAAGGCAAAGACGGTCCGTTTGTGATTGCCACCGACTACATGAAAAACTACGGCGAGCAATTGCGTCCGTACATCCCCGGTAAATACACCGTGCTGGGTACCGACGGTTTTGGCCGCAGCGATTCGCGTCAGAAACTGCGTCACTTCTTTGAAGTGAGCCGTGAGTTTGTGGTTATCGCCGCGCTTAAGTCGCTGGCCGATGAAGGCAAAATCAAAGCAGACGTGGTCGCCAAAGCCATCAAGCAATTTGGTATCGACCAGGATAAAGCCGATCCGTTGACCGTATAGTCGCTACCGCGACCAGTAGCCGCGCTGGCGGCTGCGAGATCAATGGATAACACTACGCCCGAGCCAAAAGCCCGGGCGGATAGCAAAAAGTAGCGAGGAGTTACAGTGGCAATTGAATCAGTAAAAGTCCCCGATATTGGTGGCTCGGAAAACGTAGACGTCATTGAAATTTCGGTGGCCGTAGGCGATACCGTTGAGCTTGAAGATTCTTTGGTGGTGCTGGAAACCGATAAAGCTTCTATGGAAGTGCCGAGCACCGTGGCCGGTAAGGTGACCGCCATCAAAGTCAAAGAAGGCGATAAGGTTTCTGAAGGCGATGTGATCGTTGAAGTGGAAACAGCGGGCGAGTCCGCTGCTGAGCCTGAAGCGGCTAAAGAAGAGCCGAAAGCACAAAGCGAAGCGCCTGCGCCGGCAAAATCCAGTGGTGGTGCGGAACAAACCATTACCATCCCTGATTTGGGCGGCTCCGAGAATGTCGATGTCATCGAAGTGTGTGTTGCTGCAGGCGACGACGTCTCCGAAGGCGATTCATTGGTGGTGCTGGAAACCGACAAAGCCTCTTTGGAAGTTCCGGCTCCCGCCGATGGCAAGATTGTCAGCATAGCCTTGAAAGAGGGCGATAAAGTCTCCCAGGGCGATACCTTGGGTGTTATGAGTTCTGCAGCCGGTGGCGAGGCCCCGGCAGAAGAGCCCGCAGCGCAACCGTCCAGCTCTGCAGCGAAGGCGTCAGAGCCTGCTGCCGCTAGCGGTGTGCAGGACGTTCCTGTGCCTGATATTGGCGGCGCCGAAGGTGTTGATGTTATTGAAATTTCGGTAGCTGAAGGCGACGAAGTGGATGAGGGCGACACCCTGATCGTACTGGAAACCGACAAGGCCTCCATGGAAATCCCCGCTCCGGCGGCCGGTAAAATTGTCAAGCTGGCACTGAAAGAGGGCGATAAAGTCTCTCAGGGTGATCTGATTTGTCAGCTTGAAGGCGAAGCCGCAGCTGCGCCTGCGCCAGCAGCAAAAGTTGAGCCAGAGTCGGCTGCCCCCAAAGCTGAAACTCCTTCAGCGGCAACCACCTCTGCGGGTTCTCCGGTGACGGCCGATAACGTCGAAGTGGCCAGCAGCAATGCCGGCGTTTACGCAGGCCCTGCGGTGCGCAAACTGGCGCGTCAGTTGGGCGCCGACTTGGCTAAGGTGAAGGCCTCTGGCCCGCGCGGGCGCATTACCAAAGACGACGTGCGCGGCTATGTGAAAAACATCGTCACTGCTACTCAGGAAGGTAAAGGTACGGCTACTGGCGGCAGTGGTATTCCACCAATTCCGGCGGTTGATTTTGCCAAGTTCGGCGAGATTGAAACCGTGAAAATGAGCAAAATCAAAAAGCTCACCGCGGATAACATGGTGCGTAACTGGTTGAACATTCCTCATGTTACCCAGTTTGATGATGCCGACATCACCGAGTTGGAAGCCTTCCGCAAAGGACTTAAAGCCGAAGCCGAAAAGCGCGGCAGCAAATTAACGCCGCTGCCGTTTTTGCTGAAGGCCTGCGCGGCTGCTCTGGTAGCAGAGCCAAGCTTTAATGTCTCGATTCACCACGATGGCGAGCACATTGTGCAGAAGAAATACGTGCACATCGGCGTTGCGGTAGATACGCCTAACGGCTTGGTTGTACCGGTGATTCGCGATGTGGACAAAAAAGGTTTGTGGGAGTTGGCCGACGACTTCAGCGCTATGGTTAAAAAGGCACGCGATGGTAAATTGACCGCCGCCGATATGCAGGGCGGTTGCTTTACGATCTCAAGCCTGGGCGCCATGGGCGGTAACGGCTTTACACCCATCGTGAATGCGCCTGAAGTGGCTATTTTGGGTGTCTCACGCGCGCAAATGAAGCCTGTATGGAATGGTAAAGAGTTCGAGCCACGCAATATGCTGCCTCTGTCTCTGTCTTATGATCACCGTGCTATTAACGGTGCTGATGCAGGGCGCTTCTTTACTTACCTGACTGCAGTAATTGCAGACGTACGTCGTCTGCTGCTGTAATTAGTCTTAGGTTATGTAATGCCAAAAGCCCCGCCTACATAGGCGGGGCTTTTTTCTTATAGGGCCGGTAATCGGTTACATGATGAGTATTAGAGTGGAGGCAGTGTGAATTCACTGTGGCGCCCCAGAGCGTTGGGGATTTATTTTTTATCTTTCGCAACCGGGGTCATAGGCGCGCTCTTGTTGCCTACGCTAAGTATCTTCTTTGCCGACGAAATCGACGTCAGTCCGTTCTGGGTGGGGATTCCCTACGCGGGTATCGCGCTTGGCAGTATTTTTTACAATCAACTGTTAGGGGATTGGTCTGATCGCTTACACGACAGACGGTTGTTGGTGCTGGCGCTCTGCGTGGTCGGCTTAATCGCCTGTGCCGTGTTCGCGCTCTCGCGGGACTATTGGGTGACCTGTCTTTGCGCCATCGGTTTACTCAGTTTAGCGATGGTGTCGTTCTCCCAGGTGCTGGCCTATAGCCTGGAGTATGCCGAAACGGTAATTGCCACTGAGCGTATTGCGCTTTTCAATGCATTGGTGCGGGCGCAAATAGCTTTTGCCTGGGTAGCGGGCCCGCCCGCGGGCTTTCTGTTGGTGAGTCATTTTGGTTTTACCACCTTATATGCGAGTGCGGCTGTCTTATTTGTAGTGGTAGCTCTACTAACGCTTTTACTGTTACCGGCACTGGATGAACATCATCAGAAAACTAAACCGGCGTCGATATCTTTTCTGCAATTGATCCGTGGCCCCGGGGGGCGCAATTTGTGGCTGTGTTTACTGGCGCTGTCTTTAATGTGGGGCGTTAACAACGCTTACCTGATCAGCTTGCCTTTGCATCTTACCCGCAATCTGGAACTGGATACCGGCTGGGTAGGCTGGATTATGGGTACCGCTGCTGGCCTTGAAGTGCCGGTAATGCTGTTGTCCGGTGTACTGGCCGCCAGGGTCAGTGCAATGTTTATTGTGCGCGCCAGCGGACTCGCAGGTTTGATTTTGTACGCTGGCATTTACTGGGCAGACGCACTCTGGCAGTTGTTTGCTTTGCAGTTGGCTAATGCGGTGTTTATCGGGATTTTGGCAGGCTTGGGTGTCTCTGTAGTGCAGCAAATGTTGCCCGGCAGAGCCGGCAGTGCGTCGGCACTTTATACTAATACCACCCATGTGGGGACGCTAATAAGCAGTGCGTTGGTGAGCAGTGTGGCCGAGGCTTTTGGTTATCACAGTGTTTTTGCTGCGAATATGGTATTGGTGTTGTTGGCAACCTTGCTGTTCTTTTACGTGCGGGTAGAAAAGACCGGGGCAGGGGGCGAGCGCGCAAGCGATTAATCGGTTTTATTTTGCAACAAATGCTGCAGTTGATCTTCGGTCATGCTGGAGAGTTTCAGTCGCAGCTGGGCTTCCAGTTGTGGCATAACAGACTGTATCAGCTCTTCTACCAGGGCATTTTGACTCATCGCCTGGCTGGCGGATAACTGACTGAATTCGGCGGCGCGGTTACCTTTCAAACGCTCGCGGATATGCTGGGGCAAAAACGGGTTCTCGCCCATGGCTTTTGTGCTAGCGGTGTGAGGTTCGCGGCTGGAGTCAACCGAACTCTGTGCTAGTGCAAACAGTGGCTGTTGGTTGTCGAGGGTCGATTCAGGGCGTGGGTTTGTCGCAGGTTGGTCGCCGTAGTCCGGTGAATCTTGTTGTGGGGTTAGTGTTGGTGCTGTTCCCAGATCCAGCTCATAGTTTTGTTCTTCGCTGCCCTGCACAGACTCAGAGCTGTATGGCTGCGCGTCTGTTGCTGACGAAACCTGAACTCTGGTGCCGGTTTCGGCTTTATCGATAACTTCATTCAGCAATGGAATATCGTCCAACAGCAGGCCCTGAATAGATTCGAGCTCGCTCAGCAGTTCGGTTTTGGTTTGTTCTTTTTCCCGGTCCATTGCCAGTGCTCCCGAGGCGCCTATAGTGGATGATGGTGAATAGGGTAGCCGCGCTCTTTTAAAAACGCCCAGTGTTCGCGGGTATACTCTAAAACATCTTGTTGTTGTACGACTACCTCTATTACCCGCTGGAAGCGACTGAAAAATGCCGGCAGGGTGCGGCTAAGATTGATCAGTAAATCGTGTTGCTGTGCGCAGTCTTCGCCACAACTGATCACTATGGGTTGTTGCAAGTTCTGCTCCTCCGTGCGGCGAAAAGGAAGGAAAGACTCGGGTTTGAGCGCTAATAAAGTCTCTTCCAGTGCATCGCACTGGGCTTCTGTGTCTAGGGTGATTAGAAGCTGATGCTTTTGCTTTATCGCCTTTTCAATAACGCGCGCGGCAAACTGCCAGCGTTCTGCTTCGCTGCTGGCAGTTTTTAGCACGTAAAAATCGATGCGGGTCATGCCGGGTTAAGCAGGTAGTTCACAAGCATGGCCACCGGGCGCCCGGTGGCACCTTTGGCGCTACCGGATTTCCAGGCTGTGCCGGCAATATCCAAGTGGGCCCACTTGGCCTCTTTGGTGAAGCGCGACAGAAAACAGGCAGCGGTAACACTGCCCGCTTCGCGACCGCCAATGTTGGCGATATCGGCAAAGTTGCTGTCCAGTTGTTTTTGATACTCGTCCCATAGGGGCATTTGCCAGGCGCGATCGCCACTGCGTACGCCGGCGGCAAGCAGAGAGTCGGCCAGTGCCTGATCGTTACTATACAAACCGTGCGCGTGGCTGCCCAGGGCAATAACGCAGGCGCCGGTCAATGTGGCGATATCGACAATGGTTTTGGGTTTGTATTTTTGCACGTAGCTCAAAGCGTCGCAGAGCACCAGACGACCTTCGGCGTCGGTGTTAAGAATTTCGACGGTCTGCCCAGACATAGTGGTGACAATATCGCCGGGCTTGGTGGCGCCGCCGGACGGCATATTTTCCGCCGCCGCGACCACGGCCACCACATTGATTTTGGGCTTTAATTGCAGCAGGGTTTTCATGGTGCCGAAAACGCTGGCCGCGCCGCACATATCGAACTTCATTTCATCCATGCCGGCGCCGGGCTTGAGGCTAATGCCGCCGGTATCAAAGGTGATGCCTTTGCCCACCAATGCATAGGGCGCAGTGGATTTTGCGGCGCCTTTATATTCCATGACGATCATCTGCCCGGGTTCATCGCTACCGGCGGACACCGATAGAAAAGCGCCCATGCCCATCTCTTTCATCTGCTTTTCTGAGAGAACTTTTACCGACAGCTCGGGACGGTTGCGTGACAGAGATTTTGCTTGGCGCGCGAGATAGGTCGGGGTGCAGATATTGCCCGGCAGATTGCCAAGCTCGCGCGCATAATTGATGCCCTCGGCGAGCGCCTGTCCTTCGCTCAGTCCCTTTTTAATTGTGCTGAGAGAGGCTTTGTCGGTACACAGGGTGACCTTGCTCAGGGCCGGACGAGGTTGCTTTTGGCTCTTTAGCTGGTCAAATCGCCACAGGCTGGTTTGCAGGGTTTGCGCCAGTTGCTGGGCTTGCCATTGCGGGCTTTGCTCTTCGACGGTAATACCGTTCAGCGCGAAGGTAGCGCTGCGGTAGCTTTTAATACTGTTGGCTAATGCCTGCAGAGCGCTGCTGAAACTCTCTGCTGAAATTTTGCCCGAACTTTGTTTGCCCAAGCCGAGTAGCAAAAGACGAGTGGCGCTTTGCCCCAGATTGTGATGCAGCAGTAGGCTGGCGCCGGCATTGGCCTTGAATTTTTCCCGCTCGATGATTTTGCTTAGCTCGCCCTGGCAGGCTTTGTCTGCAGCCGCGGCAGTTTCACTCAGTGAGCCGCCTTCAAAAAGGCCCACAACCAGTACGTCGGATTTGAGCGCGAGTGCATCTTGGGATTTGGCGTAAAATTGCATGTCTATCCTCTGTCTTCGCTATGTGAATGAGAGAAGGGCCGCATTTGCAAGACAAATGCATCTGGCTGCGGGATAATAGCGCCGCCGGATTGGTCGTAATGGCCTCAACCTTGGTGTAGAGTTTACCACGGCGCTAGAGCGCGCCAAGTTATTACACAGCTAAAGTCCTTTAAACCGCCGGTTAAAGGATGGGTGTTTAGATTTTGATCATCTACCGTTATTTATCCCGAGAAATCTTGCTGACCATGCTGGCGGTAAGCACAACTCTGCTGCTCATTATTATGAGCGGGCGTTTTGTGAAATACCTTGCCGATGCCGCTGCGGGCAAAATAGCGGTAGATGTGCTGTTCGCCATTATGGCGTATCGTCTTCCTGGGTTTCTCGAACTTATCATTCCATTGGGTTTTTTGATCGCTATCTTGCTCGCCTACGGGCGTTTGCATATGGATAGCGAAATGGTCGTGTTGTCTGCCTGCGGTATGAGTCAGCGGCAGTTGTTGGTAATTACTGCTGTACCCGGCGTTTTAGTGGCTGTGCTGATCGGAGCCATGAGTTTATGGGTTAGTCCTTGGGGAGCGGCGCAGACGGAGTTGCTGTTTGCGGAGCAGGCCTCACGCAGTGAATTTACCATGCTGCGATCAGGGCATTTTCAAAAGCTTAACGGCGGCCGTCAGGTGACTTACGTGGAAACAGTGAGTCACAACAACAGCCAGCTAAACAATTTGTTTGTCGCTCAGGTTGGCGGCGCTGATCAATTGCCGGCGGTATCACTCGCCCAGCGCGGCAATCAGATAGTGCACCCGGAATTTGGCGAGCGCTATCTGGAACTCCATGATGGGGTGCGCTATCAGGGGCGCCCAGGTGCTGCTGACTTCCAGGTGACTGAGTTCGAGCGTTTGGGACAACACATTCCCGAGCCTAGTGTCGCCGATTCTTTTGCCGTCGAGGCGGACGCCCGCGATACGCTTACTCTTCTGGCCGACGGCTCGGTGCAGAGCCAAGCGGCCATTCAATGGCGCCTGTCCATGCCTATATTGGTGTTGGTGGTGACGGTTCTGGCGGTGCCTTTAAGTCGCACCAGTCCGCGCCAGGGGCGGTTTATGAAAATGCTGCCAGCGATTATTTTGTATTTGCTTTACGTTGCTGCGTTAAGCACTGTTCGCAGCGCCGTTGAAGAAGGCAAGTTTCCGCCTCTGCCAGGTCTGTGGTTGGTGCACCTTTGCTTTTTCGCTTTGGCAGTGCTTTTGTTCACCGGCCCGGGAAAATTGCTCAGTGCTGTGCGGGGGACCCGTTGAGAATACTCAATCGCTATATTGCCAGACAGGTATTCGTCGCCACCTTGATGGTGTTGGCGCTGGTGCTGGGATTAGATTTTATCGGTAAAATTATCGACCAGCTCGATAGTCTGCGCGAGAACTACACCTTTTATGAAATGCTGGTTTACATCGTTTGGGGTATTCCCAGCAGTGTTTACGAGTTTATTCCCTACGCGGTCTTGGTGGGGTGTTTGATCGGCCTTGGTAGCCTCGCCGGCAGCAGTGAACTGGTGGTTATTCGTGCGGCCGGGGTTTCGGTGCTACAGATAACCTGGATCGTGCTAAAGCCGGTAATGGTGTTTATTGCCCTGGCGCTGTGTTTAGGCGAGTTTGTTGTGCCCTACGCGGAGCAGACAGCCGACAGCCGGCGCTCACTGGCCTTGGGTTACACAAATGAAGATCAGGCGAGGCGGGGCGTATGGCATCGCGAGGCCAATGAATACATTCGTTTTAATGTGGTTCAGCCAGACGGCAAGCTGTTCGGTGTGACTCGTTACCAGTTTGACAATGGTGATTTGACAAGCGCCAGTTTTACCCGCGAAGTTGAGTATCGCGGTGATCACTGGGAAGAAACCGGCGTGTCTATTACTAACTTTTCAGGCGCTAGCATAGCTACCGAGCGGATGCGGAAACGTCGCTGGGATACTGAATTAACCCCGGCACTGTTGAATGTAGTGGCGATGGAGCCCGAGGTGTTGTCCATCAGCAGTTTGCGCAGCTACAGCCGTTATTTGGCCGATCAAAACTTGCACGCCGGCGAGTACGCCCTGGCGTTTTGGCAAAAGTTGTTACAGCCTCTTGCCACCATCAGCTTGGTGTTAATTGCTATCTCTTTTATCTTTGGTCCCTTGCGCAGCGTTAGCATGGGGCAGAAAATCTTTACCGGTGTGGCTTTTGGTATCGGTTTTCGTTTATTGCAAAGTCTGCTGGGGCCATCGAGTATCGTGTTTGGTTTTCCACCGCTGATCGCGGTGGCCATACCGATTCTAGTTTGTTTGCTGGTTGGCTGGGTGCTGTTAAAGCGAGCGGGCTAAAACTTAAAACTAACTATAAGCCCTTGGGTAGTTGCCAGACCCGAGTGCCTGAGAGCCTGTCGTGTAATGTCAGGCGTTGTGAGTCAACCAACATCCACCAGTAGCCGAGACCGGCGGGTAGGGCGCTGAGTATTGCGCAGCAGCAGCGCAGCATGCCCCGCGCCAGGGTGATGTTTTCGCCGTTTATATCGGTGACCTTTAGTCGCCAGGCTTTCATTCCCAGAGTTTGCCCGAAACGGCGCCAGAACAGACAGTAAAACGCCATTAGCACCAGCAGCCAGCCAGCAAAGCCTAAAAGCCCCATACTGGCCTTTTCGCCTTCTGCTAGCTCAAGTCCTAATAGTTTGACTTTAACGGCCAACACCGCAGCGCCGTAGCCAATACTAATGGCAAGTAAAAGTAACCAGTCGTACACGGCGGCCGCAAGACGTTTGGCCAAACCAGCATTGGCGACAGAGGGAAGAGGTTGGGTTTCATTCATTGATGCAGAACTCGGTTTTTCTATTCAGTTGTTTCTGGGGCCTGGGCGCAATATTGCAGCTGGTAGCTGTTTGCCTCACTGGGCTTTTGCCCCAAGGCGACGAAACCCGATCCCATCAGTGGAATTTCTTCGCGGCGGATGTAAACAGGCTCGCTACCCTCGATACACACATAGGTTCCGTTGGTGCTGTGATCGCGCAGCACAAATTTGCCTCGCCTAAAAACAATGTCGCAATGTTCGCGCGAGACCCGCTCGTGTCTCGCCAGCCAGTTCACGGCACTGGCATCGCGACCGATACTTAGCGGCAGCTGATCTGGGCTATAGCTCTGTGAGCGATCAGGGCCGCTCAAACTCAGGCGGTGTGCTTGCAATAGTTGATTGATTTCGGCCACTTCCATCACTGCTGTAGCCTTATGTGGCTGGGCTTGGCTTTCCCAGCACAGCCGGTAGACAACCCTGCTGTGGGAGGCGCCTTTGAGGGCGATGCAGTCAAAAGCCTCACACTGATGCTGAAATACCTCGGGTAATTCACTTCTCAGATTGTCGGTAATGACGATCTGCCGGCCGCGGGCGATGTGCGAGACATCGGCGGCATCATTCACGACATCGCCGAAAACATCGCCCTGATTGTCCATCAGGGTGTCGCCATATGAGATGCCGATTCGCAGCGCCAGGTTGTCCTCTTCCTGGGCGCGGCGCTGCAATGCAATGGCGGCGCGGCAGGCCATTTGAGGACTGAGAAAGCGGGCCATAATTTCATCGCCCAGGGTTTTCACCACGACGCCATCATGCTGTTCGATAATCTGCCGAGTGCCCAGCAAAGTGTTGTCTATCTGCAGCTTGGCTTGGGTGTTGCCATGTCTTTTGTACAGGCGCGAGCTGCCGGATACATCGGCAAACATAACAGCTTGTGATACTCGCGTGGGTTGCATGGCTAAGTCTCGTGGTTTTTTGCGCGGCCAAGTATATCACGGCTGCATTGGGGGACCGCTGCCTGTGTTATTGCGAGCAAATGCGATATTGGCCGCGCACCTTTATCATTGCCGGGCTAATTCGTCGGCACTGTATACGCCCGCCTTGCGATGAGAGCTGCTGAATATCAAGGTGCGTCTGGCCCGCCAGTCGATAGATGAATTCAGCCAGTTGCACGCTGGCTGAGCCTGTTGCGGCGTCCTCTTGCTGCCCGTACTGAGGCGCAAAATAGCGCATGTGAGTTGAATCTCCGGCCTTACAGGCGGCAATAAGTGCGCGTCCGGTATAGAGCGCAAACTGGTGCAGTCTGGGCTTGGCGGCAATTAGCTCCTGCCGGTTCTGACACAGGGCGATGCAGTACTCACCGCGGCCACCGGCATAGGCACCGTGGATAATCCTGAGGTTCCCGAGATGGCTCCACAGACGCGGTTGGCGCAGCGGCAGTTGGGGCAGGGCACGATCTACATAATAAGGCCCCAGTGGGTCGTAGCCCAGCTCAATGGTGCCGGTGTGGGTATGAACACGAGTGTGAAAAAAATCGCCATCAGTGCGGCGATGATAGAGATAGGCCGCCAGCGCTATGGTGCCCGAGCCGCAGCGGCGCACCGGGCGACCGTTTTGCCAAAAGTCTACCCGGTAGCCTTGCTTGGTGATGCTTAGTTGTACAAGAGGGATGTCAGTTGGGCAATTGCGGCGCAAAGAGACGCCCGCTTCTATCTGGTGTATGTTGCCCGTGGCCCCGGGGCCGCAAAAGCTTTGGCAGACAAAAGCCTCATCCGTCATGCTTAAGCAGGCTAATGGCAAACTGATCATCCGGGGCCAACCAGAGTTTTTCGGTGCTCCAGCCGGCGCGTTTGGCCAGTTGAGTAAATTCAGATGGGCGGTACTTATAGGAGTTTTCGGTATGAATACTCTCGCCGCGATGAAACTCAATGGATTCTCCGCCGACATCTACCGCGTGGGATTTAAGGCTGCGCAAATGCATCTCTACCCGGCCTTGCTCTTCATTATAAAAAGCGTGATGACCAAAGTTTTCCAGCACAAAATTGCCATCTAATTCGCGATTAATGCGCTGTAAAATATTTTTATTAAAGCGCGCGGTAACGCCGCGTGAGTCATTGTAAGCGCGCTGCAGTACCGCTTCGGATTTTTTCGTATCGACGCCAATTAGCAAATAGCTGCCCGCGCCCAAAGTTTGCGCCGCATTGCGCAAAAACATCTGCGCTTCGCTGTGGCTTAGATTGCCGATAGTGGATCCGGGAAAGAATCCCACTCTGGTGCGCTGACTGTCGCAAAGTGCCAGAGGCTTGGTGAAATCGTGTACGCAGGGGGTAATGGTCAGTTCGCGGTATTGGCTCTCGAGGGTGCGGCAGGCATCGATCAAGTGCTCGCGGCTGATGTCGATGGCGGTAAAGTGATGTAGGTGAGGAATGGCGCGCAGCAATATGCCTATTTTGCGCAATGAGCCTGCACCAAACTCGACAATTTCTAACGGCGGCTGGCCGCGCTGCTTGATAAATTTGGCTAAGTCATGGGCGACAATGGGCAGTAATTCCAGCTCGGCGTGGTACAGGTAGTACTCTGGCAAATTGCAAATTTCGTCAAAATACTTTGAGCCGCGAGCGTCGTAAAAATACTTGGGTGGCAAATGCTTGGGGCTAGACTGCAATCCCTGCAGAACATCAATTAAAAACTCACTACCGGGTTGGGTCGCGCTCTCGATTGCCTGTGCCTGCTGCATAGTTACTCCTTGACGATTGTGTCTTGGTAATGAATACCTGGTGCTATTTTGCGGCTCGCGCCGGCCTGACACCGCTGAACTGCCAGCGCTGATAGGGGTGGAAGAAGTTGCGATAGCTGTGCCGCATTTGCTCTGCGGGTGTGGCACAAGAGCCGCCTTTAAGTACGAATTGATTGGCCATAAATTTGCCGTTGTATTCACCCAGCGCGCCCTGCAAAGGGGTAAAGCCGGGGTAGGGAGCAAAGGCGCTGCAGGTCCATTCCCAGACGGTGCCGTACATCTGCGATAGCCCGTCGCACGCTTGGCCTTGCGGGTGCCAGGGTTCGTTCTCGGCAAAATGACCAGTAATCCCGGCTTCGCGGCGCGCGGCGTGTTCCCATTCAAATTCCGTTGGCAGGCGCCAGCCGGCCCAGCGGCAAAAGGCGTCGGCCTCGTAGTAGCTGATATGACATACAGGGGCATCGAGCGCTACGGCTTGATGGCCATAAAAAGTCAGCTCCTGCCAGCCGTCATCGGTTTGTTGCCAGTATAAAGGTGCTTGCCACTTAGCTTGCTGGCAGCAGGTCCAGCCATCGCTCAGCCAGAGTGCGGGGTTTTGGTAACCGCCATCGGCCATAAAGGCCAGCCACTCACGATTGCTGACGAGTCCGTGCCGCAGCTCATAGGGTTCGAGAAATACCCGGTGGCGCGGTTGCTCACAGTCGTAGCTAAAGCCTTCAGCGCTAGCGCCCACCTGGGTAATGGTTTCATCGAAACGGCTGAACGCGATGGATGTATCTCTGTTGCCGGTGGAAGGCTCTGCACTTAGCTCGGGCAGCGCGTACCAGTTGCGCGATAAAGCGTGCTTCAAATCCGTCAGCAACAGTTCTTGATGCTGCATTTCATGATGCAGTCCGGTAATCACAAGTGACTGCAGCTGCTGGCTGGGAGCAGCAGGAGTTAATAAAGACAGTAGCGCCTGATCGACGTGCGCACGGTAGTCCAAGATCTCCTGCAGGCTGGGGCGGCTTAGCAAGCCCCGCTCGGGTCGCGGGTGACGACTGCCTACCGCGTCGTAATAGGAATTGAAGAGAAAATCGAAGCTGCTGTTAAAAGGGCGGTATTCGGACTGGTGCTGACGGAGAATGAAGTGATCAAAAAACCAGGTAGTGTGAGCCAGGTGCCATTTGCCCGGACTGGCGTCAGGCATCGACTGAATTTGCAAGTCTTCGGCGCTAAAGCCCCGCACCAGCTCTAGGCTGCGTTGGCGAATGCGGGAAAAAGTATCCGATAAGTGTTGCTCTGTGTGGGCGAGATTGTCGCGGTACACAGCGTGCCTCCTGTGCGGAATGATGTTTCAGCATAGGCAACAAATGCGACGATTTAAAGTCCGCTGCAATAGAAGAAGAGATAAATAAAACAGCGGCGCGGATAAACTGGGAGGCGGAAACAAATAAGGCCCCGCATGGCGGGGCCTTATTTAGATATGGTACCAGAGGCCGGACTCGAACCGGCACGCCCGTGAAGGCAAGGGATTTTGAATCCCTCATGTCTACCAATTTCATCACTCTGGCGAAGTGGGCGTGATTATATCAGCGACTTTTGCTTCGTCAACCAAATACTGGCAAGAAGAGGTTAATTGGGCTACTCTTGCGCGCCTTGTAATCGGCTCCGGACGTTTTTTATGCAGCGCCAGGACTTTTTCTACTCTCTGCCTGATCAATTAATCGCCAAAGAACCTGCCGCCGAGCGTCGCGGTAGCCGGCTATTGATGCTAGATGGCCCCAGCGGCAATACTCGCCATGCTCAATTCACCGATTTGCTGGAGCAATTGCGGCCCGGTGATTTGATGGTGTTTAACGATACCCGTGTGATACCCGCGCGTTTGTTTGGTAAAAAGGCCTCGGGTGGCCAGGTGGAGATATTGGTTGAGCGGGTGACCTCCGAGTACACAGTATTGGCCCACACGCGGGCCAGTCGCTCGCCCAAGCCAGAGTCCGAGTTAATTCTGGAAGATGATACCCGCTTGACCGTGACAGACCGTCAAGGCGCTCTGTTTGCCATTGAGTTTCCCGAGCCTGTGCTCGAGGTGCTAAACCGCCTGGGGCATATGCCTCTGCCGCCCTATATCGACCGCGCAGACGCCGCGGACGATCGCGAGCGCTATCAAACCGTGTACGGCAAGCGCGAGGGGGCGGTCGCCGCGCCCACCGCAGGTCTGCATTTTGATGAGGCCATGCTGCAGGAGCTGGAAGATCGAGGTATCGAGCGCGCGTTCGTCACCTTACATGTGGGGGCGGGAACCTTCCAGCCGGTGAAAGTGGACAATATTGCCGAGCACACCATGCACTCCGAGGTAGCTGAGGTGAGTGCTGAGGTCTGTCGCAAGGTGGCGGCGGCCAAGGCAGCTGGTGGTCGTGTTATTGCCGTAGGCACCACCAGTGTGCGCAGCCTGGAAAGTGCGGCATATTTTAATGGTGGTGAACTGGCGCCTTTTCAGGGAGAGACGGATATCTTTATCTTCCCCGGGTATCAATTTCACGTGGTGGATGCCTTGGTAACCAACTTTCATTTACCCGAGTCAACGTTGATGATGCTGGTAAGCGCATTTGCCGGCTACCGTCACACCATGGAGGCCTATCGTCAGGCCGTTGAGCATGAATATCGCTTTTTCAGTTATGGCGATGCCATGTTTATTACCCGCAACCCAGAGCCGGATGCACCAAATTCCGATCGTTAATCGACCTTCGTCGTGCCCAACCGTTAAGCAGTGAGCAAGATATGACCCGACAATGCAAAATGACGTTTACCTTGCATAAACAAGAGCAGGGCGCCCGGCGCGGCACTCTGAGCTTTCCCCGTGGCGATATTCAGACACCGGCATTTATGCCGGTGGGCACCTACGGCACGGTCAAAGGCATGGCGCCACGCGAAATCGAAGAAATAGGTGCTGAAATTATTCTTGGTAATACCTTTCACTTGATGCTGCGCCCGGGTACTGAGGTCATCAAAGCCCACGGCGATTTGCACGACTTTATGCGGTGGGATAGGCCTATTCTTACCGATTCGGGCGGGTTCCAAGTGTTTAGTTTGGGCAAGTTGCGCAAAATTACCGAAGAGGGTGTGTCTTTTCGCTCGCCTATTGATGGCAGCAAGGTGTTTATGGATCCCGAGCTATCCATGCAGGTGCAGCGCGATTTGGGCTCGGACATCGTTATGATTTTTGACGAGTGTACCCCATACCCGGCCACCCCAGCCGAGGCCCGCAGCTCTATGGAGCTATCCCTGCGCTGGGCCAAACGTTCCAAAGAGGCCCATGGCGATAACCCATCGGCGTTGTTTGGCATAGTGCAGGGTGGAATGTATGTAAACCTGCGCAGCGAATCCTTGCAAGGTTTAGCCGAGATAGATTTTGACGGCTATGCCATCGGCGGCTTGTCTGTGGGCGAACCCAAAGAAGATATGCTGAGGGTGTTGGAGCATCTTGCCCCGCAAATGCCGGCCGACCGTCCCCGCTATTTAATGGGTGTAGGCAAGCCGGCTGATATTGTCGAAGCCGTGCGCCGGGGTGTCGACATGTTTGACTGCGTAATGCCCACTCGCAATGCTCGCAATGGCCATTTATTTACCAGTGAGGGGGTGATTAAAATTCGCAACGCCCGCCACCGCCATGATACTGGTCCGCTGGACGAGCGCTGCGATTGTCATACCTGCACTAACTTCAGTCGCAGTTATCTGCATCACCTGGATAAATGCGGCGAAATTCTTGGCGCCCAGCTCAACACGATTCACAACCTGCGTTACTACCAGAACCTGATGGCCGATCTGCGACGCGCCATCGATGAAGACAGCATGAACGAGTTTCTAGAAGATTTTTACGGTCGCCAGGGCTTAGAGGTGCCGCCAGCCCCCTGATTCGGGTGTCATTGTGGTGGCGGTGAGTTTCGGTATAATCCGCCTCCGTACTTGAGATTACAGCGTTCAGTCCCATATACAGGGGCACAATTGATAACACGCCTGATGTCCCCCCGTGGTTAAGTCAGCGCCTTGACGGATTTTCGTATGTTAAACCGCTATCCACTCTGGAAATATCTGCTGATCGTTTTGGTAGCAGTTCTGGGCTTTGTTTACTCGGCCCCCAACCTTTACCCGCCGGATGACGCCATTCAAATCTCTGGGAGCTCCAGCGATCTGACCATAGACGCGGCCACCCTCAAGCGTGCCGAACAGGCGCTGAATGATGCGGGCATTAGCTACTTTGGCAGCGAGTTTTCCGACACCTCGGCCGAGCTTCGCTTCAATAATGGTGAAGATCAGCTGCAGGGTAAAACAGTGGTGCAGCAGGCACTCGGCAGTGACTATGTAGTGGCACTGAATCAGGCGCCGACCACGCCCGATTGGCTGGTGTCGATGGGAGCCAGCCCGATGAAGTTGGGCCTGGACTTGCGCGGCGGGGTGCACTTTTTGCTGGAGGTGGACGTAGACTCGGCGATCACCAAACGCCAGCAAACCAGCGCCGATGAAATGAAAGATCAATTGCGCGATGAGCGTATTCGTTACTTGAAGTTTGACGTTGAAAACACCGTTATTAACGCATACTTCCGCTCTGAAGACTTGCGCGACCAGGCGGTGAGCGCGCTGCGTAGCGAATACCGGCAGATGCTGTTTGATAACGACTTTCCCGAGGAGAACGGCCACTACCGCTTTACCGCCACTCTGAGCGAGGCCGCGCAGCGCCAAATGGAGCAGGATGCGCTGACGCAAAACCTCACAACCCTGCGCAAGCGGGTTAACGAATTGGGCGTATCCGAGCCAATTGTGCAGAGCCAGGGGCGCAACCGAATCATTGTGCAGCTGCCCGGGGTTCAGGACACCGCCGAGGCCAAGCGGGTGATCGGTAAGACGGCTAACCTGGAGTTCCGCCTTGAGGCCGAGCCGGATGCGCTGTCAGCGGCGACCGAAGAGTTTGACTACAATGGTTATCCCGCAAGCCTTGAGCGCAAGTTGATTTTAACCGGTGACCATGTGGCCAATGCCAATGCCTCGGTGGACCCGGAAACCAACATGCCCCAGGTCAACATCACCCTGGACAGCCTGGGTGGTACCAAGATGAACCACGCCACCCGCTCGAATATAGGCCGCCGCATGGCGGTGTTGTTTATCGAGTACAAGACTCGCATGAACACCGAAGTCAACGAGAGCGGTGAAGAAGTGCAAGTGCCCGAGCAATATGTAGAGCGCAGCGTGATCAGCCTGGCGACGATTCAGGGGGCTCTGGGGGTTCAGTTTCGTATCACCGGCCTGGATTCACCTCGCGCCGCTTCAGAGCTTGCGCTAATGCTGCGCTCGGGCGCACTGGCCGCGCCTATGTATTTTGTCGAAGAGCGTACTATCGGCCCTTCTTTGGGGGCAGAGAACATTGAGCTTGGGGTTAAGTCTGTGCAGTGGGGCTTGGCTTTGGTGCTGCTGTTTATGCTGGTTTACTACAAGGTGTTTGGTATTTTTGCCAATATCGCACTGGCCGTAAACATGTTGCTGTTGGTGGCAGTTATGTCGCTGCTGGGTGCCACGCTAACCTTACCGGGTATTGCCGGTATCGTGCTCACTGTGGGTATGGCGGTGGACGCCAATGTGCTTATTTTTGCGCGAATACGGGAGGAGCTTAAGGCCGGAGCCAGTCCGCAGTCGGCGATTTCCGCAGGTTACGATCGCGCCTATGTCACCATTCTGGATGCCAATATCACCACCTTAATTGTCGCGGTGATTCTCTATGCCATTGGCACCGGGCCGGTTAAAGGCTTTGCGGTAACACTGTCCATCGGGATTCTTACCTCCATGTTTACCGCCATTATGGGTACCCGTGCCCTGACCAACTTGGTGTACGGCGGTCGCAAAAACCTGAAAAAGCTTTGGATTTAAGGAGCCGGTCATGTCTGAACAAAAAATATTGAATTTTATGGGGGCCCGGATCCCCGCGACCGCTCTGTCTGTGATTTTGCTGGTAGTGGCCATAGGCGCACTGGTAATGAATGGGCTCAAGCTCGGCTTGGATTTTACCGGCGGTGCCCAGGTGGAGGTTAGTTTTTCCGAGCCTGCGGATATTCCCGAGATTCGCTCCATTTTGGATGAGCAGGGTCTTAAGAATCCCGTTGCCGTGCTGTTTGGTTCGGATACTGAAGTGCTTATCCGCACTCAGGGTGCGATGGGCGACGGCGGCCAGGCCGCGCTGCAGGAGCGTCTGCAACAGGCGGTGCCGGGGGCTAGCTTAGATTCGGTAAACCGCGCGCCTCGCGATCAAGGCAATTATGCTCAAGAGCTGGTGTTTAGCGGTGCTACCGCCGTCCAGCTTGATTCGTCTGAGTTGTTTCCGCCGCGTTATTTTGGCGACACTCGTGTTGTCGACAATGGCGAGCAGTTAGGTGTGTTGGTGGAAAATTCACTGGATAATGCCTACACCCAAGAGCTGCTTGAAGTACTGTCGCGCGAAACCGGCAGTGAAGTGGAGCTGCGCCGCAGTGAGTATGTCGGCCCGCAAATTGGTGCTGAGCTGCGTGACGAAGGCGGTCTGGGGATGCTGATTGCCCTGGCTGTGGTAATGCTGTATGTGGCGGCGCGCTTTCAGTTTAAGTTCTCGGTCGGTGCGGTGTTAGCTCTGGTTCACGATGTGATCATCGTGCTCGGTTTTTTTGCCTTGCTGCAAATTGATTTTGACTTGACGGTACTGGCCGCTGTGCTGGCGGTGATTGGTTACTCCCTCAACGATACCATTGTGGTGTTTGACCGCATTCGCGAGAATTTTCGCAAAATGCGTAAAGGCACCACTGGCGAGGTTATTAACGCGTCACTGACTCAGACACTGGAGCGTACCTTTATTACGTCTTTAACCACGCTGTTAGTGTTGGTTATGTTATTTGTTTTTGGTGGCGAGCTGATCAGCGGTTTCGCCCTGGCATTGATTGTCGGTGTGGTGGTGGGTACCTACTCATCTATTTATGTGTCGGCCAACACCTTGATGTGGATGCATCTGCAGAAAGAAGACCTGATACCACCGGAGAAAGAGGGCAGCGAAGTCGACGAAATGCCCTGATCTGGACTACCCAATAAAAGCCCGCACGATAACGTGCGGGCTTTTTTTTAACGGCAAGTTAGGGGTATGCTTGGCGCAGAACGGAGAGCGCAATGATAAACGACCAGCCCACTATCAGCATGTCCCAACCCCTGGATGATCTCAATGCGGATCAGCTCAAGGCATTGGTTGAGCGTTATCGTCGCATTTTTTGCGGCAGTGGCTATGGCTTTTGGGAGTGGGATTTAAATACCCATTATATCGACTGGTCGGGTGGCTTCTGGGAGTCCATCGGCTACGATGATGAAGACCGCAAGCGCCTGACCGACGCCCGCGAACTGCCCGCCTTTATTCACCCGGACGATGTCGAACAGATGTTTGAATCGGTGCGCGAGCATTTGCGCACTGCCGAACCCCTGTACACCTGTTACCGAGTGCGCACCAAATGCGGCGACTATATCTGGACTCAGGTGCGGGCGGACTCTATTCGCGACGAGTCCGGCAGAGCCATGTATATCTCTGGCGTAAATTTTGATATCTCTGAACTCAAAGATGTCGAGGCGGCGCTGCGTGAAAGTGAGGCGCGCCAGGCAAGGATTATTCAGGCCTCTAACGATGGTATCTGGGAGTGGTACGCCGATCGCGACGCCTTCCATTTTTCTGCCCGCTGCTGGGAGCATTTAGGTTACGGCGGTGAAGATGATTTAATCAGCACTGGTCGGGACCGCATGCGACAGTGGCGCAACCATATTCTCAGTGAAGATTTACCCCTTTTCGACAGCGCGCTGGAGCGTCACTTAACCGCCCAGGAGCCGTTCGATGTGGAATACCGGGTGCGGGCTAAAGATGGCGAAATTCGCTGGATTCGTGCCCGTGGCAAGGCCAGTTTTGATTTCGATGGCAGGCCCATGCGGATGTCGGGTACCAATATGGATATCACCGATATCAAGCGGGCTGAGGCTCGGGTGGTCAAGGCCAAAGAGCAGGCGGAAAAGGCCAACTCGGCAAAAAGCGAATTTCTCTCCAGCATGAGCCACGAGTTGCGCACGCCGCTCAATGCCATTCTCGGTTACGCTCAACTGTTTGAGTACGACAGTAATTTAAAAGAAGTTCAAAAGGGGAATATCCGCGAGATTCATGCGGCCGGGGAGCACTTGTTGCGTTTGATTAACGATGTTTTAGACCTCGCTAAAATTGAGTCCGGAGCCATGGAAACCAGTTTGCAAAATGTTCTAGTAAGCCGTTTGCTGAATGACTGTGTCACCCTCCTGCAGCCGCAGGCCGACGCCCGTAGTATTTTGTTAAAAGTCGATTTTCACGGTTTGGATTCAGTGTGCGTACACGCCGATCCCATCCGTTTAAAGCAGGCGCTTTTAAATTTAATGAGCAATGCCATCAAGTACAACCGCGTGGGTGGCGAAGTTAATGTGGAGTTGGAGTTACGCCCCGAGCGTATGCTGCGAATTTTGGTGCAGGATACGGGTACGGGTATTGAAGAGTCGCGTCGCGAAGAGGTCTTTCAGCCGTTCAATCGCCTGCATGCCGAAATGAGCAAGGTAGAGGGCTCAGGTGTAGGGCTGGTCATTACCAAGCAACTAATTGAAAAAATGGATGGCAGTATCGATTTTTCCAGCGTCACCGGAGAGGGTACTTGCTTTTGGGTGGACTTGCGCGATGCCGGACGGGCGCAGTTTGTGAGTCAGCCCGGCGATGCCTTGGCAGAGATAAGCCAGCGTACTGAATTACGAATAACCGGGCGTCACGACATACTGTACATTGAGGATAATGCGACCAACATCCGTCTGATGGAGCATTTCTTTTACCGTTACAAAAATCTCTCGCTGGAGGTAGCCGAAGAGCCGTTTATTGGTTTGTACCGCGCGCGGCAGACCCGTCCAGCGGTGATTATTCTGGATATTAATCTGCCCGGCCTGGATGGCTACGAAGTGCTGAGCGTGTTGCAAAGTGACCCGGCGACGCGGGATATTCCGGTGATAGGCTTGTCGGCCAATGTGATGTCAATCGATGTCGAGAAGGGCCGTGAGGCGGGATTTTATGAGTATTTGACCAAGCCGCTACAGATTGAGCAGCTGGTTGAGGTATTGAATGGCTTGCTTGGCGATGAAGGTCGTACTGAAGGCAATCTGATCGATGCGGGTTAGCCGGCACCTAGGTGCCGGCAACAGGACTCTAGCGAATATGGCCCATGTGTTTTTTCACAATTTGCAGCACCGGTTTAAACACCTTGGGGCTGCCGCACACTACATGCCCGGTTTCATAGTGTGTATTACCGCCGTTAAAGTCACTGACCAATCCGCCGGCTTCTGTCACCAGTAGCAGGCCTGCGGCCATATCCCACTGGTTTAAGTTCATCTCCCAAAAGGCATCAAAGCGCCCGGCTGCGACATAAGCCAAGTCCAGTGCCGCCGAACCCGGGCGGCGAATGCCAGAGGTTTGGCCGGCAATTTCCTGCACCGCTGCTAGGTATGCAGAAATATTTTCCAGGGCGTAGCCGCTAAACGGAATGCCGGTGCCGATAACACCACCGGCCAGACCTTTGCGGCTGCTGACGCGGATGCGACGGCCATTAAGGGCGGCGCCGCGGCCGCGGCTGGCGGTAAATTCTTCGCGTTTAATGGGGTCGTAAACCACGGCGTGTTCCAGCTGGCCTTTAATACGGCAGGCGATGGAAACGGAAAAGTGGGGAATGCCGTGAATAAAGTTGGTGGTGCCGTCCAGCGGGTCGATAACCCATTCAACATCTGTGTTGCTGCCCGGCTGCGAGCCGCCTTCTTCGCCGACAATGCTGTGGTCGGGATAGGCTTTTCTCAGGTGGTAAATAATTTCCTTTTCGGCGGCTTTGTCTATCTCGGTGACAAAGTCATTGCGGCCTTTTTCTTCAATAGCAACAACATCCAAACGCTCGGTAGCGCGCTCGATAATTTCACCGGCCTTGCGCGCCGCGCGCAGGGCAATTGTCAGCATGGGTTCCATGGGGGCACCAGTTACGAAAGAGGGTTTAAAGAACGGGGGCCGGGGCGGCCGAGGCGGCGATTATAGCAACGCCTGCGCCGCTTACCAAGGAAAACTCGGCAAGCCTATGCAGGCTACTACGCCTAGGGCGACAAGTTTGTTAAAATGCCGCGCTTTTGGCGCCTGTGGCGCGCAACCCGAGGCAGTTCCATGAGTGATAATCAACTGGATAAGGTACGCATCGTACTGGTCAACACATCCCACCCAGGTAATATCGGCGGCGCTGCCCGAGCGATTAAAAATATGGGGCTGTCTCGTTTGTATCTGGTGGCGCCCAAAGAATTTCCCGCGGAAAAAGCCGTATGGCGCGCCGCTGGCGCCCTCGATGTACTGGACAATGCCGTGGTGGTGGAGACCCTGGATGAGGCGATCGAAGGTTGTGGCCTGGTGGTCGGCACCAGCGCCCGCGAGCGCCGTATTCCCTGGCCGCTGGTGAATCCACGCGAATGCGCTGAAAAGGCGGTGCACGAGGCTGAGCAGCACGAGGTGGCAATTTTGTTTGGGCGCGAAGACCGCGGCCTGACTAACGAAGAGCTGCATAAATGCCACAATCACGTGCACATTCCGGCCAACGACGAATACAGCTCGCTCAACCTAGCCGCAGCGGTGCAGGTGATTTCCTACGAGTTGCGCATGGCCTGGCTGACCGCTAAAGATGGCAAGGCGCCCACCTTCGATGACTGGGACGTGCCCCCTGCCAAGGTCGAGGCGATGGAGCGCTACTACGAGCATTTGCAGCAAACTCTTGAGCATCTGGGCTTTTTAGAGCCGGATAATCCGCGTCAAACCATGACGCGTTTACGTCGTTTGTATAACCGAATTCGTATGGATGAAATGGAGTTGTCGATTCTGCGAGGTGTGCTGACGGCGACCCAGAATTATATCTATCACGCCGAGCGCAAGCTGGAAAAAAGCGACGTTGGGGAGCAAGAGTAAGCCCGCAGGCCCCGTGAGACTTGGAATTTTGCGAATAGTTGAGTAAAATACTCAGTTATTATGGTGCGGGATCAAAATCACTGCACGCCGTTTCACTGAAAGCCTTGAAACACCATGCGACTGACCACCAAAGGCCGCTATGCGGTCACTGCAATGTTGGATTTGGCGCTGCACAGCGATGCGGGGCCTGTGAGCCTGGCGGATATATCCGAGCGCCAGGGCATCTCTCTGTCTTATCTTGAGCAGTTGTTTTCCAAATTGCGCCGCGAAGATCTGGTGATCAGTATTCGCGGTCCGGGTGGTGGTTATCGTCTGTCGGCTGAAGCCAGCCGGGTTTCGGTGGCGCAGGTAGTCGATGCGGTAAGCGAGTCACTGGATGCCACCAAGTGTCAGGGCAAAGGCGATTGTCAGGACGGTGAGATTTGTATCACCCACCACCTTTGGCAGGATCTAAGCAGTCAGATACATGAGTTTCTCAGTGGTATCACTCTCGCAGATTTAGTGGCCCGGCGCGATATTCAGACGGTCTGTCAGCGTCAGGATCTGCGCCGCGACGGCCAGCAGATTCTCTGTAGCGATTTAGGGTGATCTGATGCAGCCGATTTATCTCGATTATGCCGCCACAACGCCCGTGGCGCCGCAGGCCGCAGCCGCTATGGCCGAGTGTTTGACCCGTGAAGGCAATTTCGCCAACCCGGCTTCTCGTTCGCACATTTATGGCTGGCAGGCCGAAGAGGCAGTAGAGGCCGCCAGAGGCCAGGTCGCGGCGCTACTGGGCGCCGATGCTCGTGAAATTGTTTGGACGAGCGGCGCGACAGAGGCCAATAACCTCGCCTTAAAAGGTGTGTGTGAATCGGGGGATCACCTGCTGGTGAGCGCGATTGAGCACAAAGCGGTGCTCGACCCGGCCCAGTGGTTGGTCGGCCAGGGGGTAAAGCTCGATCTACTTAGGCCAGATGCCAACGGATTGGTGAGTGCACAGGCGGTAGCCGATGCCATTACCGCCGATACCAAATTAGTCAGTGTCATGTTGGTGAATAACGAATTGGGCACCATTAACCCGATTGCGGAAATTGCCAAAGTCTGTCGCGACAATGGTTGTCTGCTGCACGTGGACGCCGCCCAGGCGGTGGGCAAGATGCCGGTGGATGTCAAAGCTCTGGACGTAGACTTGCTGTCGGCGTCTGCACACAAATTGTATGGCCCCAAGGGCATCGGAGCATTGTATGTGCGCCGTAGCCCAGATATTGAAGTAAAAGCCCAGATTCACGGTGGTGGCCACGAACGCGGTATGCGTTCTGGCACCTTACCTACCCATCAATGTGTGGGTTTTGGTGTGGCCTGTGAGCTGGCAGCAGCGCAAATGGAGTCGGATCGGCAACGTCTGGAGCCCTTGCGCGACAAGCTCTGGCAAGGAATTAAACATCTGCCTGGTGTGCGCTTGAATGGTCACCCAGAGAAGCGGCTCTACACTCATTTAAATGTCGCTTTTAGCGGCGTTGATGGTGAAATGCTGCTGCTCAGTCTGCGCCGTTTGGCGCTTTCGACGGGCTCGGCGTGCACGTCCGCGACTATGGCGCCGAGCTACGTGCTTAAGGCCATTGGTCTTGATGATGTCGCGGCGCTCTCATCGCTGCGCATCAGTCTTGGGCGCGACACCAGTAGTGCAGATATAGAACAGGCCATCTCGCATATTTGCGAGGTGGTGGGCAAGTTACAAAGCAAAGCAAGTTAAGACGGCAATCAAACCGCTTTTGGGCAGCGTTAGCTGCAAGTGATTAGCAGGCGGGCAAAGCTCGCCACTTCACACAGGTGAAGAAGAGGTGAAACATGTCTGAACAGGTAGAACACCTAATCAGAAAAGAGTATGCCGCCGGTTTCCATACGGCGATTGACACAGATACCTTGCCGCCCGGCTTGAACGAAGAGGTGGTGCGGTTTATTTCCGCGAAAAAGAATGAGCCCGAGTGGCTGCTCGAATGGCGTCTGCAGGCGTTTCGCGCCTGGCAGGAGATGGAAGAGCCCGAGTGGGCCCATGTGGATTATCCCAAGGTGGATTACCAGGCGATTTCCTATTACTCATCGCCCAAAAGCATGGACGATAAGCCAAAAAGCCTTGATGAGGTGGACCCCAAGCTTCTCGAAACCTATGAAAAATTAGGCATTCCGTTGCACGAGCAAGAAATGCTCGCCGGGGTGGCTATGGACGTCGTGTTTGATTCGGTTAGCGTGGTAACCACCTTTCGCGAAAAGCTCGAAGAGGCTGGCGTGCTGTTCTGTTCTATCAGCGAAGCGGTGGAAAAATATCCGGAGTTGGTGAAGCAGCACCTGGGCTCGGTGGTGCCACAAAAAGATAACTATTTTGCTGCGCTTAACTCGGCGGTATTTTCCGATGGCTCTTTTGTGTACATACCCAAAGGTGTGCGCTGCCCGATGGAGTTGTCCACGTATTTTCGTATTAACGAACAAAATACCGGTCAGTTTGAGCGCACCTTGATTGTTGCCGAAGAGGGCGCTTACGTAAGTTACCTTGAGGGCTGCACTGCGCCCATGCGCGATGAAAACCAGTTGCACGCCGCAGTGGTTGAGCTGGTTGCCAAAGACAACGCCGAAATCAAATACTCTACGGTACAGAACTGGTACCCGGGTGATGAAGACGGTAAAGGCGGTATTTACAACTTTGTGACCAAGCGCGGTGTTTGCCACACCAGTGCCAAAATCAGCTGGACCCAGGTAGAAACCGGCTCGGCCGTGACTTGGAAATACCCCAGCTGTGTGCTGCGTGGCGATAACAGTGTCGGCGAATTTTACTCGGTTGCCTTGACCAATAATTATCAGCAGGCCGATACCGGCACCAAGATGATTCACATTGGTAAAAATACGCGCTCGACCATTATCTCTAAAGGTATTTCGGCGGGCAAAAGTCAAAACTGCTACCGCGGTTTGGTGCGTATGAATCCGGGCGCCGAGGGCGCGCGCAACTATACCCAATGTGATTCGCTGCTGATTGGCGATCGCTGTGGGGCGCACACCTTTCCTTACATTGAAAGTAAAAACCCCAGCGCGGTTATCGAACACGAAGCGACCACCTCCAAGGTCAGTGATGATCAGATGTTCCTGTGTCAGCAGCGCGGTTTAGACGCGGAAAAGGCTGTATCAATGATCGTCAACGGCTTCTGCCGCGAAGTGTTTAAAGAATTGCCCATGGAGTTTGCGGTTGAGGCCGGCAAACTGCTCGAAGTGAGCCTTGAAGGCTCGGTGGGTTAAATCGAATTGCAGGCTGCGGCCTGAACGAAAAGAGATGAATGAAATCATGTTGAGTATTAACAATCTCTGCGCCAGCGTTGAAGAGAAAGACATTCTTAAAGGTTTGAATCTGGACGTTAAACCGGGTGAAGTTCATGCCATTATGGGCCCCAATGGCGCAGGAAAAAGCACCTTGGGCAGTGTGCTGGCGGGTCGCGAAGCCTTTGAGGTGACGCAGGGATCAGCCAGCTTTGACGGCAAAGACCTGTTAGACATGGACGTGGAAGAGCGCGCGCGCGAAGGTTTATTTCTCGCCTTTCAGTACCCAGTAGAAATCCCGGGTGTTAGCAACATGGAGTTTTTGAAAGCCTCCGTAGATGCCGTGCGCAAGCATCAGGGTAAGCCCGAGTTATCCAGCGTTGAGTTTATGAAGCTAGCTCGCGAAACCAGCAAAAAAGTTAAGCTGGATCAGGCATTTTTAAAACGCGGCGTCAACGAAGGTTTTTCGGGCGGCGAAAAAAAGCGCAATGAAATTCTGCAAATGATGCTGCTCGAACCCAAACTGTGCATTCTTGATGAAACCGACTCGGGGCTGGACATTGATGCCTTGCAAACCGTGGCCGATGGCGTAAATGCCATGCGCAGTGCCGAGCGCAGTTTTATCGTGGTGACTCACTATCAGCGCCTACTGGACTACATCGTACCCGACTTTGTCCATGTACTGGCCGATGGCAAGATTGTTAAATCCGGTGATAAATCTCTGGCGAAAGAGCTGGAAGCAAAAGGCTACAGCTGGCTCGAAGGAGAGGTGGCTTAATGGGAGATTTGCAAACCGCGGCATTAAAACTTGCCGAGGCGCAATCCGCGCCCGCTTGGCTTGCGGATGTGCGTCGTCGCGGCGCAGAGCGATTTGCCGCTACCGCCTGGCCCAATCGCCGTACTGAAAACTGGAAGTATACTTCCCTCGCGGCGCTGGCCAACAAAGAGTTGAGTGCGCCTACTGCGGCCACCACAACCGTGCCGGAGCAAGATTTAATCGCCTTTGACGCCTACAAACTGGTGTTCGTAAACGGCATTTTAGATACGGCTCAGTCGGATGAGTTGCCGGCAGGAGCGGTCGCCTTTGCCAATGCCGAAGGGCCGCAAGTGGAGCAGGTGCAAAAGCATCTCGGCCGGATTGCCGACAGTTCTCAGCACCTGTTTGCCGCGTTAGGTGAAGCCGCCTCTGGCGAGGGTGTGCTGTTGCACATTAAGGCGGGGCAGAAGCTCGATAAGCCATTATATCTGGTTAATTATTCTAGTGGCGAGGCTGCACAGCTGGCCGCTACACGGTTGCTGGTGGTGCTGGAAACTGGCGCTGAAGCAGAAGTTGTCGAGCAGTTTCTCTCCAGTGATAACGAGCAGGCTAACCTGGTTGCCGCGCAGACCGAAATTGTTCTCGCCGACAATGCGCGAGTCAAACATTACCGCCTCAATCTCGAACACGAAGGCGTAACCCACATGGGCGGTGTGTTCGTGGAGCTGGGTCGCGACGCTAATTTTGACGGCTTTGCTATTGCCAAAGGCGGCGAACTGATACGCAACGACTATGTGCTCGAGCACTGTGGCGAGGGCGCTCATGTCGAGTTGCAGGGCGTTTACATGCCGCGCGGGCGCCAGGTGGTGGATTACCACACCAACATCAAGCACCGCGTGCCTCACTGCACCAGCAACGAAGTGTTTCGCGGCATTATCGGCGATCGCGCCAAAGCGGTGTTTAACGGCCGAATTCATATTTTTGAAGACGCGCAAAAAACACTGGCGGAGCTGTCAAACAAAAACCTGTTGACTTCCAACCGCGCCGAAATCGATACCAAGCCAGAGCTGGAAATTTACGCCGACGATGTGAAGTGTGCCCATGGCGCGACTGTGGCGCAGCTGGACGATGACGCTCTTTACTATTTGCAAACGCGCGGTGTCAGTAAAGAGCAAGCTAAGGTGATGATGAGCTTTGGTTTTATCAACGAGCTGATTCAAACCATCGACAATGAAGCGGTAATGAATCATCTGTTGCCGATTTTGGCGGAGCAGTTCGGCCGCGAGAACGAGTTGCTGCAACTGGAGGCTGAGTCTTTTGACGCGCTTTGATGTCGCCACCGTTCGCGCCCAGTTTCCGATTCTGCAGCAAGAAGTAAACGGCCATCCGCTGGTGTATCTGGACAATGCCGCTACCACGCAAAAGCCAGAGTCGGTGATTGAGGCGATTGCCAACTACTATCGCTATGACAATTCCAATGTGCACCGCGGAGCACACGCCCTAAGCGACAGAGCGACCGAACAGTTTGAAGGTGCGCGCAACAAGGTGGCGCAGTTTATCAATGCTCCGGCTTCCTCTCAGGTGTTGTGGACGCGCGGCACCACCGAGGGGGTAAACCTGGTTGCCAGTAGTTGGGGCAGGGCCAATTTAGGCGCTGGAGACCGTGTGCTGGTCTCTGCTATGGAGCATCACTCGAATATCGTGCCCTGGCAAATGGTGGCGCAGCAGGTTGGCGCCAATGTCGAGCCTATACCAGTGGATGAGCTGGGTGTGATTGACCTGCAGGCGCTGGACAGTCTGCTGGACGAACGGGTGAAAATGGTGGCGCTGGGGCATGTATCCAATGCGCTGGGTTCTATCAATCCGGTCGAGCAGGTCATTGCCAAAGCCCACGCAGTTGGCGCTAAGGTGCTTTTGGATGCGGCTCAGTCAATCGCTCATTGGCCTATCGATGTGCAACAGCTCGACTGCGATTTTCTGGCTTTTTCCGCCCATAAGATGTTTGGCCCCACTGGCATGGGTGTGCTCTATGGCAAGCGCGAGTTGCTAGAGGCTATGCCGCCTTATCAGGGCGGTGGGGAAATGATTGAGTCGGTCAGCTTTGCCGGCACCGTATACAACAAATTGCCCTACAAGTTTGAGGCGGGAACCCCCAATATTGCCGGTGCCGTAGGTATGGGCGCGGCGGTGGATTTTCTCAACAGCCTTGAGCGGACGGCGGCCGATGCCCACGAAAAGCAGTTGCTGCAGAGCGCGGAACAGGCGCTGGCCGAACTCGGCGGCTTTGAGATAGTCGGTCGCGCAGCTGATAAAGTGGCGGTAATGAGTTTTGTCGCCGATTTCGCGCACCCGCAGGATATCGGCATGATTCTCGATCAGCAGGGAATCGCGGTGCGCACCGGTAACCACTGCGCCCAGCCCATTATGGACCAGTACGGCTTGCCGGGAACCGTGCGCGCGAGTTTTAGTCTGTACAACACTCAGGCGGATATCGACGCGCTGATGGCAGGCTTGGCAAAAGCCAAAATGTTTCTCGCTTAAGGGGAGCTTATGAGTGTAGAGAGTTTTGATCCGCAGGCCGTTACAGTCGAGATAACCGACAAAGCGGCGGCGCATTTTAAAAAGCAGTTACAGGCGGACTCCAATGGAGCCCGTGGTGTGCGCCTTTCCATCAAAGAAAGTGGCTGCACTGGCTATATGTATGTGCTTGATTTGGTGCCCGAAGCCCGCGACGGCGACGAGATTATTCATCTCGCGGACGGGGTCGAGGTCTATTTGGATCCGGCCAGTTTGCCGGTGATTCGCGGCACCACCATTGATTTTGTCACTGAGGGTGTCAATCGTCAGCTGGCCTTTTTGAACCCCAATGCGCGCGATTACTGCGGGTGTGGGGAAAGCTTTAACATCGGTTAGGACAGCTTATGGCCGCAGAGAGAGAAATGGTGGTCACCCAGGCTGACTGCCCGGCGCGTCGCGTGCCAGATGGTACACCGGTGACGATTCCCAAGGATACTTTCGTAACCATTACTCAGGCGCTGGGGGGGAACTACACCCTTAGCTATCAGGGCCAGATGGTCCGGGTGGACGGCCTGGATGCGGCTGCAATCGGTAAAGAGCCGGAACAGCTTGAGTTTAATGACCCTGGCGATGGTCAGATCGACGAGTCCCAGGTTTGGGAAGCACTGAAAACCGTGTTTGACCCCGAGATCCCGGTGGATTTGGTTAACTTGGGGCTGATTTACGCGCTCGACATTGATCAAGCCCGAGGTCATGTGGGTATTTCCATGACCTTGACTGCGCCTGGCTGCGGTATGGGCCCGGTCTTGGTGGGGGATGTCGAATACCGGGTGGGGCGGGTGCCCAATGTGCGCGAGGTGGACGTCGAGCTGGTGTTCGATCCGCCCTGGAACCGCGACATGATGAGCGAAGAAGCGCAGCTTGAAACCGGAATGTTTTTTTAAGCCGCTATGGTTTTTAAGGTAGGACTGAGTGACTGAGTTTGGTGTTGAAGTAACTGCCGACGATATCGTCGAAACCCTAGGTTTTTTTGACGGTTGGGAGGAGCGCTACAAGTACATTATTGACTTGGGCAAAGAGCTGCCGCCGCTCGACGATGGCTACAAAACTGAGCAGAACTTGGTGCGTGGTTGTCAGAGCCAGGTGTGGCTGGTCAGTGACGCCAAAGACGGCAAATTGTATTTTCATGCCGACAGCGACGCTTTTATCGTCAAGGGGCTCTTGGCGGTGGTTTTGGCAGCCTATAATGGCAAAACACCGGCCGAGGTCACCAGCTTTGATATTGACGCTTATTTCGGCCGCTTAAACCTGCTCAATCACCTTAGCGCCACCCGCGGCAATGGCCTAAAAGCCATGGTGCAGCGCATCCAGGCAATCGCCTCCGCCTAAACTGTACCCGCGGGTGCGATTTCGTATAAATATACCCAAAACCCGCGTATAATCCGCGGGTTTTGGGTATATAGGGCGAGCCTAAAGGGCGTAATGCCCGATTAAAGACGCGAGAACGGAGTGCCAAATGGCCGTAGAACAGACTTTATCGATTATTAAACCAGACGCTGTGGGTAACAATCACATAGGTGCGATTATCGCTCGCTTCGAGGAAGCAGGCTTGCAGGTTATCGCTCTGAAAATGCTGCAGCTGACCCGCGAACAGGCCGAGGGTTTTTACGCCGAACACAAAGAGCGTCCATTTTTTGCGTCGCTGGTGGAGTTTATGATGTCCGGCCCGGTTTGTGTGCAAGTGCTGCGTGGTGAAAATGCCATCAGCCGCAACCGCGAGTTAATGGGGGCAACCAATCCAGAAGAGGCTGCGCCAGGCACCATTCGCGCTGACTTTGCCACGGCGGTGAGCGCCAACGCTGTGCACGGCTCGGACTCTGCAGCCTCAGCGGCGCGCGAGATCGATTATTTTTTCAATGCTCAGGAGCTTTACCCGCGCTAAGCGCGAAGGTGACACCATGACCAACGCTGACATGAATACAAACGCCGCATCTGGCGCAGAGCAGACCAAGGTGAACCTTTTGGGGTTGACCGAGGCCAAGCTGGTGGCGTTTTTTGAAACCATGGGCGAGAAGCGCTTTCGCGCGGCCCAGGTGCTTAAGTGGATTCATCAGTTGGGCGTGGATGACTTTGATGAGATGTCCAACATCAGCAAGGCGCTGCGGGAGAAATTAAAAGCCAAGTGCGAAATTCGCGCTCCTGAAGTATTGCGTCAGATGGATTCCGCCGATGGCACGCGCAAGTTTCTGATTCGTGTCACAGGCGGCAGTGTTGTCGAGACCGTATTTATTCCCGACGGTGAGCGCGGCACCTTGTGCGTTTCCTCTCAGGTAGGCTGCTCTTTGGATTGCAGCTTCTGCGCCACCGGCAAGCAGGGTTTTAACCGCGATCTGAGTGCGGCAGAAATTATCGCGCAGGTGTGGATCGCGGCAAAATCCTTTGGTCAGCTGGCTCCCAATGGGCCGCGCAAAGTCACCAATGTGGTGATGATGGGTATGGGCGAGCCGTTAATGAACTTCGATAACGTTGTCGATGCCATGAACTTAATGATGCACGACAATGCCTATGGTATCTCCAAACGCCGGGTGACCTTGAGCACTTCAGGTGTGGTGCCCGAGCTAGACCGCTTAGGTGAGTACACCGATGCTTGTTTGGCGATATCTTTGCACGCGCCGAACGATGAGCTGCGCAACGAGCTGGTGCCCATTAATAAAAAGTATCCTATTGCAATGTTGCTGGCGTCGGCAAAACGCTATATCGAGTCGCTGCCGGATACTCACCGCAAAATCACCATCGAGTACACCCTCATCGATCACGTAAATGACCGCCCTGAGCACGCTCGACAGCTCGCCGAGTTGCTGCGCGACGTGCCGGTGAAAATTAATTTAATTCCGTTCAATCCGTTTAATTTGTCCAACTACAAACGGGTGAGCAATAATGCCATGCGTCGTTTTCAGGACATTCTGATGCAGGAAGGCTACATCACCACGGTTCGAACTACCCGCGGTGATGATATCGACGCGGCCTGTGGTCAGCTGGCCGGTGAGGTAAACGACCGAACCAAACGCTCTGAGAGATACAGGGCACAGTTTTCCCAGGCAGAGCCGGTTACTATTGTCAGTCAATAAAAACTAGAGGCAAAGTCGTGTTGAAAAAACACTTGCGAGTAACAGCACTGATTCAATGGTTAATAGCGACATTTTGCGCAGCCTTGCTGGCTGGGTGCGTCAGTACTGTGCCGCCATCGAAGTATCAGGTGGACGAAGAAAAAGCGCTCGACAGTCATGTTACTTTGGCGCTCAAGTATATCGAAGCGCAGAATCGTGAGTCCGCACGCCACCACTTACGTAAAGCGTTTGAAATCGATTCGCGCTCGGTTGATGCCACCTTTGCCATGGCGATGCTCTACCAGTTAGAGGGTGAGCCGGAAATGGCCGAAGAGTACTTTAAGAAAACTCTGCGGCTAGATAAGAACTACACCCGTGGGCGTAACAATTACGGTGTGTTCCTGTATAACCACGAGCGCTATCAGGATGCCTACGAGCAATTTGAAATCGCCGCAGAAGATTTAGACTACGATAATCGCGCCCAGGCTATGGTGAATCTGGGGCGCACCGCGATCCAGCTGGACAAGCCGGAAAAGGCCGAGTCCGTGTTCGAGCACGCCAATCGTCTCGATCCGGCACTGCCGACGGTGAAGTACGAGTTGGCTGCGTTGAATTTCACTCAGAAAGATTATGCTGAGGCGAAAAAATATTTAGATGCCTACGAGCAGATCGCCCGCCCTGTGCCGCAAACCCTGCTGCTGGGGATAAAAATAGAACGTATTTTTGGTAATCAGAATAAAGAGGCGAGTTACGCTTTGTTGTTGAAGAACAGATATCCCTATTCGCCGGAGTATCTTGAGTACAAGCAAATGCTGGAGAATTAAGTCGGTATGAGCCAGCCAGAATCATTGACCGAACTTGAACCTGGTCCGCTTTTGCGCGCCGAGCGCGAGCGCCAGGGATTAAGCGCCGAGCAGGTTTGCACCGACCTCAATATCCAGCCCAATAAGCTTAAGGCGCTGGAAGCGGGCGAGTACGAAAAAATGTTTTCGGTCGTTTTCACCCGTGGCTATATTCGCAGCTACGCTAGGTATCTCGGGTTAGACAGTAAACCTTTGGTGGAACGCTTTGACCAATTGGCTCCCGCGCCGGAACAGCCGTTGCCCGCGACCGAGTCGCTGAACGTAAAAATGGGCGGCAAGCGCTCCAACTGGTTGGGCCGAATATTTTTGGTCATTATTATTTTACTGCTGTGGATCTTGGCGTACTGGTATTTTGCTGCGCAGAGCGAGACGCAGAGCACAGCCTCATCTGCGAGTGTGCCCACTGCTAACCAGGCATCACCTGCTGTGGCGGCTGGTAACCCCGCCGTTTCGGCTCCAGAGCCAGAGCAGCAACTTGCCAGCGATGAGGATACGCAAGCAAACCCTTATGCGCTTTCGTTTGAACCTGACAGTGGTGCAGAATCCGTTCGCTCCGGTGCGGGTGATTTAGAATCCCCCTCAGACCCCGCAGCTGCAGCAGAGGAAAGTGCAGCCGATGCTCCGGCCGCAGAGCTTGCCGTGCCGGCCGACGAAGTGTCGCTGCAAAGTAGTGGTCCGCAAAATTCCCAGCCACAAGAGTCAGGCGGTGATAATCTCGTTCTGACTTTTGCGCAAGACTGCTGGGTGAGAGTGACCGATGCTGATGGTGTGGTATTGCTGGAGTCTTTGCAAAGAGGCGGCAGCAGTGCCGATTTGGCAGGCGCAGCTCCGTTTCAGATTCGCTTGGGTAATGCTCAGGGTGTCTCCGCGAGTATGAATGGCAGAACTGTTACCGTGCCGGTTTCGGCCAGTGGCAATGTGGTTAATTTTACCGTCGGCGACAATCAATAGGTTTTATATGCAGCACGAGTCTCCTATCAAACGCCGCAAGTCGCGCCAAATTATGGTGGGCAATGTGCCCGTCGGTGGCGATGCACCGATTGCGGTGCAAAGCATGACTAATACAGAAACCTGCGACGTAGCGGCGACGGTGGGGCAAATTCAGCGTCTGCAAAACGCCGGCGCTGACATCGTCCGGGTGTCTGTGCCATCTATGGAGGCCGCCGAAGCCTTTGGTGACATTCGCAAACAAGTCAGTGTGCCCTTGGTGGCCGATATTCACTTTGATTATCGCATTGCGCTGCGGGTGGCGGACTTGGGTGTGGATTGTCTGCGGATTAATCCAGGTAATATCGGCCGAGAAAAGCGTATTCGTGCCGTTGTTGATAAAGCCCGTGATCTGAATATCCCGATTCGCATTGGTGTAAATGCCGGGTCGCTGGAAAAAGATCTGCAAAAAAAATACGGTGAGCCCACCCCCCAGGCACTGGTGGAATCGGCCCTGCGCCATGTGGCTATTCTGCAGGATTTGAACTTTGAGAACTTCAAAGTCAGTGTTAAGGCGTCCGATGTGTTTATGGCGGTGGATGCCTACCGGTTGTTGGCTAAAGAAATTGATCAGCCACTGCACCTGGGTATTACCGAGGCTGGCGGTTTGCGCGCCGGTACGGTTAAGTCCGCCGTAGGTTTAGGTGCACTACTTATGGATGGGATTGGCGATACCATTCGTATTTCGCTCGCTGCCGATCCGGTCGAAGAGGTAAAAGTAGGCTGGGACTTACTGAAAAGTTTAAAGCTGCGCACCAAGGGAGTGAATTTCATTGCCTGCCCCAGTTGTTCGCGTCAGAATTTTGATGTGATCAAAACCATGAATGAACTTGAGACCCGGGTAGAGGACATTACTGTGCCTCTGGATGTTGCGGTTATCGGTTGCGTGGTAAATGGCCCGGGTGAAGCCAAAGAGGCGGATCTTGGTCTCGCCGGTGGCACGCCGAGTAACCTGGTGTACGTGGACGGTCAGCCCGATAGCAAGTTAACCAATGATTCCTTGGTGGATGACTTGGAAAAACTGATTCGCCGTAAAGCGGCGGAGAAAGAACAGAGCGAAAAGAATATTATTGCGCGCTCTTAAGGTGCGCGGGTCGAGTAAGGAATTAGTTTGAAGAAGATTCAGGCAATACGCGGTATGAACGATTTGCTGCCCGCCGATACGGCGGTATGGCAGCACTTAGAGTCTGTGATTAAACAGACTCTAGCGGGTTTTGGTTACAGCGAAATTCGATTTCCGATTATGGAGCAAACCGATCTATTTAAGCGCTCCATCGGCGAAGTGACCGATATCGTTGAAAAAGAAATGTATACCTTTGAAGACCGCAACGGCGAGAGCTTGACCCTGCGTCCCGAGGGTACGGCCAGTTGTGTGCGTGCCTGCGAAGAGCATGGCCTGTTGTACAACCAGACCCAGCGCCTGTGGTACATGGGCCCCATGTTTCGTTACGAGCGACCACAGAAAGGACGCTACCGTCAGTTTCATCAGGTGGGTATTGAAACCTATGGATTGCAGGGGCCAGATATCGACGCCGAGCTTTTACTGCTCAGCTATAACCTGTTCCAGACGCTCGGGCTTGAGCACTGCGTCGAGTTGCAGGTTAACTCGTTGGGCAGCGATGAAGCTCGCGCTCGCTACCGCGCGGCATTGGTAGATCACTTGAGCGAGCGTAAAGACCAGTTAGATGAAGACAGCAAGCGTCGTCTGGACAGCAACCCGCTGCGTATTCTCGACAGTAAAAACGAAGCTACTCAGGCATTACTGGATACCGGCCCCAGCTTGGAAGATTACCTAGACGAGGAGTCCGAGCAGCATTTTGCGCAGTTGACGCAACTGCTGGACGCCGCTGGTGTCCCATACCGGATCAATCGTCGTTTGGTACGCGGGCTGGATTACTACTCGCGCACCGCCTTTGAGTGGGTGACCGACAAACTGGGCGCGCAGAGCGCGGTATGCGCCGGCGGGCGTTACGATAATCTGGTAGCACAGCTCGGTGGTCGCGCTACGCCGGCGGTAGGTTTTGCGATTGGCCTGGAGAGACTGGTACTCTTGCTACAAAGCGAAGGCCATGTGCCCGAGTCATTGTCCCGTCCCGTAGATGTGTATTTAGCCGCGGTGGGCGATGTACAGGCCGAAGCATTAAATTTAGCCGTGAGCATTCGCCGGGCGCTTCCGGGGCTGCGTTTGAGTATGCACTGCGGTGGCGGCAGTTTTAAAAGCCAGCTGAAAAAAGCCGACAAAAGCGGTGCATCTATCGCGCTAATTCTGGGTGAAAACGAAGCGGCAGCCGCTGAAGTGGGGGTTAAGTATCTGCGCGAAGATAAGCCCCAGCAAACCTGTAAACAGTCTGCCCTGACCGAGTTGTTGGGCCAGCTTTAACAATATTATTGATTAGAATCCGCTAGGAGTAGATTGTGAGCGATCATCTGACCGAAGAAGAACAACTAGAAAACCTCAAACGGCTCTGGAAAGAGTATGGCACCACAATCATAGCGAGTGTAGCGGTTGCTACCGCCGGTTACTTTGGCTGGAACTATTGGCAAAGCGCTGAGCAACAGCGTATCGCGCAGGCCTCAGACACCTACGAAGAGATAGTCGCCAGCGCCTCTGGGCCCGCTGCAGGGGAAGAGTCCGCCGCGACCACAGAACATCTGGCGGCGCAGATAAAAGACAGTGCTGATGATACCGCCTACGCGGCTCAGGCTGCCTTTTTCGCAGCAAAGGCGGCGGTGCAAAACGATAATCTGGATCAGGCCCAGCAGCAACTTCAATGGGTGATCGACAATTCGAAAACCGAGGCATTTCAAGAGATCGCTCGTATGCGCCTGGCTCGCGTACTGGCAGCCAAAGGTGAATACGATAGCGCTTTGCAGCTGGTGAGCGCAGCCCCCGCTGTAGGTTTTGCTGCCGAACAGGCTGAGGTGCGCGGCGATATCTTGCGTATGAGCGGCGATCAAGCTTCCGCTTACAGCGCTTATCAAGAAGCGCTGGAAAATTTCGACGGTGATCAACAGCGCCGCCTGGTGCTGCAAATGAAAGCCGATGATATGAAGCCGGCCAATGCCGAGGAGCCTTCTGCATGAGATTAGTTCTGACCCTGTCGCTCACTGCACTGCTGGCCGGTTGCTCGCTGTTTAGCAAAGAGGACGGCACTGAGCCCATGGAGCTGGTGGATTTTGAGCCGACTGCCGAGATAGACCGGGTTTGGAAGCGCGGCACGGGCGTGGGTCAGGGCGATGGCTATACCCGCCTAGAGCCTGCGGTTCACCAGAATCTGATTTACGCGGTGGACTATCGCGGTGAACTGACGGTAATTGACCGTACTACCGGCAAAGTGCAGTGGGATCGTGATCTCGATGAAGTGCTCGCCGGTGGCGTGGGTATCGGCAGTGGCCAGATACTGCTGGGTACTGATGAAGGTGAAGTGCTGGCGCTGGATATTAACGACGGCACAGAGCTGTGGCGTACCCAGTTAAGCAGTGAAATTATGTCGACCCCAGCCGGTGATGCCCAAGTCGTCGCGGCGCATACTCTGGATGGCCGTCTGACTGTTCTGGATGCCGAAACCGGTGAAGAGCTGTGGTTTTACGATAATCCGCCGCCCAAGCTCACCCTGCGTGGACGCTCGGCGCCGGTCATTACCGATTCGGCCATATACGCCGGTTTCTCCAATGGTCGTTTGATGGCCTTTAACCCACAAAATGGTCTGATTTTGTGGGAGCAGCGGGTTGCCATGCCCAAAGGGCGCTCAGACTTGGAAAAAATGGTCGATATCCAAGCCACGCCTGTTTTGGTCGATGGTATTTTGTACGTGAGCGGCTATCAGGGCCGGCTGATGGCGGTCAGCAGAGGCACTGGCCGGCCCTTGTGGTCGGTCGATTCGTCGAGCTATCAAGAATTGTGGTTTGACAACAGCGAGCTGTTCGTCACCCAGGACAATAGCGCTGTAGTCGCTTACGATGCCAACAGCGGCACCGAGACCTGGCGCAACGAGCAGATGCTGCGCCGCTTGCTGACTGGCCCGGCCAGTGTGGGAGACTATGTGGCAGTAGCCGATGACGACGGCTATATTCATGTGCTAAATCGCAGCGACGGCAGCTTTGCCGCTCGCACTAACATCGATGGCTCAGGGGTGCGTGCACCTTTGTGGAGTGATGGCGAGCTGCTTTATGTATTGGCCAACGACGGTAAACTTGCCGCCTATCGCATTTCGCCCAAATAACCCTCGTGCCGCCTGCGGGCGGCACTATCAGATACCAAAACTATGATCCCTGTAATTGCTTTGGTCGGACGCCCCAATGTCGGCAAGTCCACCATGTTCAACCGCCTTACCCGCACCCGCGATGCTATTGTTGCCAACTACGCCGGCCTGACCCGCGACCGTAAATATGGCGAGGCTGTTATCGGTGAGCGACGCTGCATGTTGATTGATACCGGCGGCATCAGCGGTGAGGAAGAGGGCATAGACACGGTGATGGCGGGGCAATCACTGCAGGCGATTGAAGAGGCCAATATTGTTCTATTTATGGTATCGGCGCGCGACGGTCTGACTGCTGCCGATCACATGATTGCCAAAGAGTTACGTCAGCGCGGTAAAAAAACCTATCTGGTGGCCAACAAAATCGACGGCATGGACCCGGACATTGCGCTTGCGCCTTTTTACGAGCTGGGTCTTGGCGAAGTGTTTGCCACCACCGCCACCCATGGTCGCGGCGTAAAATCCATGATGGAAATGGTTCTGGAAGCTGTGCCGCCCGAGCCCGAAGAAACCGAGACCGAAGCCCCCAAGGGTATAAAAATGGCCATCGTCGGGCGCCCAAATGTGGGTAAATCGACACTGGTAAATCGTATGCTGGGCGAAGATCGCGTGGTGGTTTTTGATTTGCCGGGCACCACCCGCGACAGTATTTATATTCAGTACGAGCGCTTCGGTAAGCCCTACACCATTATTGATACCGCAGGAGTGCGGCGGCGCAAAAACGTGTCACTGGCGGTTGAGAAATTCTCGATCGTGAAAACTCTGCAGGCGATTGACGATGCCAATGTGGTGATCCTGGTGATTGATGCCAGTGAGGGTGTGGTAGAGCAAGATCTGCATCTGATGGGCACAGTAATCGATGCCGGCCGTGCGCTGGTTGTGGCTTTAAATAAGTGGGATGGTCTGGAAGACAGCCACAAGCAGTATGTGAAAAACGAGATTGATCGGCGTTTGCGCTTTATCGATTTTGCTAATATTCACTATATTTCTGCGCTGCATGGCACGGGTGTGGGAGATCTCTATAAGTCTATTGAGCAGGCTTATCAGAGTGCCACCGATAAGATGTCCACCAGCTTTTTAACCCAAATTCTGCAAGACGCCGTGAGTGAGCATCAGCCGCCGATGATTAACGGCCGCCGTATTAAGCTGCGCTATGCCCACGCCGGCGGCGCTAACCCGCCGGTTATTGTGATTCACGGTAATCAAACGGCGAAAGTGCCAGCGCACTACGAGCGCTACCTGGAAAAAACCTATCGGCGGGCGTTAAATTTACGCGGCACGCCGGTACGTATTGAATTCAGATCCAGCGACAACCCATTTGCCGGGCGCAAAAAGCCAAAAGCACCGCCGCGCAGTGCTCGTCGAGCGCCTCGCAAAGGCAGTCGATAAAGGTTGTGAATCCATTTGTTTTAATCGCTCTATGTTTGGCCATAGGCCTGGTGTTACAGTTCTCGCGCGTGGCCGGTGAGTCTGTGGCCGCCAGGCTCAATGCCTATGTCATCAACATCGCTCTACCCGCACTTATTCTCTACGAATTGCCTCGTTTAACCTTCGACTCTACTGTCCTGCTGCCGGTACTGGTGTGTTGGTCGGTGATGGTGGTGACGGTGCTGGGTGTACTGCTGGCGGCACGACTGTTTTCACTGTCACGCGCCGTCACCGGGTGTTTATTACTGATGCTGCCGCTGGGCAACACCGGGTTTGTAGGTATTCCGCTGATTGAAGCCCTGGTGGGCGCAGAGGGAATTGGCTACGCGATTCTGTACGATCAGTTTGGTACTTTTCTCGCACTGAATACTTTCGGTATCGCTATTGCGGTAGGTTTTAGCGGTGGCCACACATCGGTTTGGTTTATCGCAAAAAGAATTCTCAGTTTTCCGCCCTTTATCAGTTTGTTATTGGCTTTCGCTTTACTGTGGTGGGAGTACCCGTTGTGGCTGGAGGAGGGTTTTAAATTTATTGCCTGGACGCTGGTGCCAGTGGTGATGGTGGCGGTGGGTATTTCCTGGCATTTAAAACTAAGCCGTGACGATGTAGCTGTATTTGTTGCTGCGCTATTAACCTTTTGTGTGTTAAAGCCCGCCGTCGCACTGGGATTTTCTACGCTCTATGGCGGCAGTGGGCTCGCACATCAGGTGGTGGTTTTAGAGGCGGGTATGCCAGCCATGATATCGGCCGGGGTGTTGGCGATGCGCTACAATTTGGCGCCGCGGCTGGCCGCATCCCTGGTGGGTTACAGCTTGCCGGCGGCGATTGTTTCATTATTTTTTTGGCGTTTTGCGCTGTAAAAGGTCGTTACGCTTTGCCCGGCTGTTGGTGCCAGAAAGGTTGTCCAATGGTTGGGGTGCTGGGGCTTGCTGTTTGTCGGGTTTGCATTAATCCCGCCAAATGAGCTTCGCGCCCGGAGCGGATGGCGCCGGCAAAGGCCTTTGCCATCAGCGGCGGGTTTTGCGCTTTCGCCACGGCGGTATTAAGCAGTACCGCGTCATACCCCATTTCCATCGCCTCGGCCGCCTGCGATGGTGCGCCAAGGCCCGCATCGACAATCAGCGGGCATGTGAAACGCTCGCGCAACGCTTTTAACGCGTAGCGGTTCAGCAGGCCGCGTCCGGTGCCGATAGGGGCGCCCCAGGGCATCAGTACCTCGCAACCGGCTTCCACCAGCTTCTGACACAAAATCATATCATCGGTGCAATAGGGCAATACTTTAAAGCCCTGGCTTATTAATTCGCGGGTTGCCTCCAACAGCGCAAAAGGATCTGGTTGCAGGTTGTAATCATCGCCAATAACTTCCAGCTTAATCCAGTCTGTGGCAAATAATTCACGGGACATTTGCGCTAAGTTAACCGCCTCTTTAACGGATTTGCAGCCCGCGGTATTGGGTAACAAAGTGCAGCCAGTGGCGCGAATATGCTGCCAAAAACGCTCCCCGTCGCCGGCGCTGGGGTTTTGCCGCCGCAGCCCCAGAGTCACGATTTCCGCGCCCGATGCAGTGACGCTATCGCGCATTTGTTGGGGCGACTCATACAGGGCCGTGCCCAGTAAAAAGCGGCTGTTAAATTCCTTGCCGTATAGCGTGATTTTATCGCTTTGCATGTTAACCTCCGCCTACAGGGGCTACGATATCGATCAAGTCGCCGCTGCCAAGCAAGGTATCAGCGTAGGCCGAGCGAGGCACGAATTCACCGTTGACGGCCGCGGCAAACTTTTCTGGTATTTGTTGCTCACTCTGCCAAAGAGCAGTGGCGTTGGCGAGGTCGGTACCGGCGGGCAGCTCGCAGGACTCGCCGTTTAAAAAGACTTCAATGGTGCGGTTACTCATACACAGGCTCACTGTTGAAAGAATTGTCTCTACGCTCACTCCTCTGTCGCCGTGCTTGCAGCAAATGAGCAAAAGGGCTTTGCCGCTGGGCGTCGAGCAAATGCAGCACATGATCGACTACCGCTGGCGCTAGCAGGTAGCCGTGTCGATAAAGTCCGTTGGCGCTGATCAGGCCGCGCTGGGCGCAAACGCTTGGCATATTGTTGGCAAACGCCGGGCGCAGATTCACGCCAGCTTCAAGTATGCGCGCTTCGGCAAAGGCCGGTGCCAGAGTGTACACAGCGCTTGAAAGCTCGAGGCTGGACTGCAATGAAATAGGGGAGAGGTCTTCGCTTTCAATTTGCGTGGCGCCGATAACAAATCGATTGCCAGGTTTGGGAACGATATACAGCTGATAGCGCGGATGCATCAAGCGCACCGGGCGCTGCAGTGTTACTTCGCATGTTTCCAGGTGTAGAGTTTCACCACGCACGGCGCGCAGTTGGATAAGTGCTGCTCTGGCACCAGCGCCGCGACAATCAATGACTACATCAAAAGAAAATTTTTGCCCAGTAGATTCGCTGATAATGGCAAAAGGCTCGGCGCTCACGGGGGTGTTTTCATATACGCGCACATCTTGCGTACTGATTTGCGCGCTTAGCTGTTGCAGCAGCTGGCGATTGTCCAAATGCGCTTCGGGCGAGAGTAATAAACCCCGTTGAAACTGCCCGCTTAAATCGGGTTCCAGATGCTGCAAATCGTCGCGGTGCAGGTGGCGGATGCTGCAGTCAGCGTAGTGCTGCAGGGGGCGGGTATCGCTGATGAACTGTTCCAGCTCGCTTTCATCTTGCGGGTGGGCCACCAATAAGCTGCCATGTTCGTGCAAGCAAGAACTCGCCTGTGTACCAATGTGGCTCAGCCATTCGCGCCAGCGCTCAATTCCGTAAACGCCCATAGCGTATACATCGGGGCCAGCTTCGGCCGCTTCGCTGATAGGCGCGAGCATGCCGGCTGCAGTGTGGGCGGCGCTTTGTGGTTTGGCGCTGCTGGCTGCATCGAACAGAGTCACTCTAAATCCCGCCGCGCTGAGCTGCCAGGCAAGCAATTGGCCGAGCAGGCCGGCTCCGGCAATGCCTATCTTGGCATCAGGTTTTAAATAAGAGAGATCTGGAGTCACTATTGCCTCGACACATGAGGCTGGAGCAGAGGGAGGCCGCCGATGCTGGCGCTACTTGTTCCCTCCGCAGGTGCCAGCCTGTTCAGGTTCCACGGGTTCGGCCGTACCGATCTCAGCCTTCGTACCACGCAGCACTGGGTCCAGTGTCTGGTTTTTGGTGGTCAAGGCGCCCCGACAAGTGCGCTCAATATAAAGACATTAGCTCGAGGTTGCAATCACCTCGCAGGTAAATTCACCCGTGCCGAGCGTGGTGTTGAGTTGCTGTTTGGGGCGTAAGTCTGAGGCGCTGCGCACCACCTGACCCTGCTCATCCCGCACCACGGCAAAGCCTCTGTTTAACGTTGCCAGGGGGCTGACACTGTCGAGCACGCGGGCCTTTTCGTGCAGTTGCTGCTGCCATTGCCCAAGCTGTCTGTGCATATTTTGCTCGAGGCGCTGGCGCAAGGTGTGCAGGTTGTTTTGTGCCTGTGTCAGGCGCGCTTGGGGGTTCTGGTTCTGTCGCCGTCTTTGCAGATCGGTAAACTGTTGGGCGCAATTGGCCAGGCGTTGTTGCATGCAGCGCGTCAGCCGAATTTCCAGTTGATCCAGCCTCTGAGATTGGTGGCGCAGTGACTCGCCCGGATGACGCAGCCGCTTTTGCAATGCATTGAGGCGGCTGTGTTGTTGCGCCAGCTGGTTGGCAATGGCTTTACCCAGCGCCAACTCCCTCTGTTTTAGAGCGTTCAAATGTTCGCGGATATCCGGCACGGCCATCTCAGCCGCAGCCGACGGGGTTGGCGCGCGGTGATCGGCGACAAAATCGGCGATGGTGAAATCCGTCTCGTGTCCCACCGCGCTGATCAGCGCAATAGGGCAGGCGGCGATCTGGCGGGCGAGCGCCTCGTCGTTAAACGCCCACAAGTCTTCAATTGAGCCGCCGCCGCGGGTCAGAATTAACAGATCAAATAGACCGCTGCGCTCGGCCAGTTGCAGCGCGCGGATAATCGCGGGGGCGGCGCTCTCGCCCTGCACGGGTACTGGCAGCAAGGTCACCTTTTGCGATGGATAGCGCCGCCTGATGACCGCCAGTACATCCCGCACGGCGGCGCCAGTGGCTGAAGTAATAACACCGATATGGTGGGCTTGCGGCGGCAGAGGTAGTTTTCGTTCGGGGGCGAACAACCCCTCGTTGGCGAGCTTGTGCTTTAGCGCCTCAAACGCGCGCTGTAGGGCGCCAAGGCCCGCTTCCTCCATGTGTTCGGCAATGAGCTGGTAGTCGCCGCGACCTTCATAAATGCTCACTCGAGCGCGCAGCAGCACTTGCTGGCCACTCTTTACTGCAAAGCGCACCTGTTGGTTGCGGCCGCGAAACATGGCGCAGCGCACCTGAGCTTTATCGTCTTTGAGGGTGAAGTACCAGTGTCCGGAGCTGGGTTGGGCAAAGTTGGAAATTTCGCCCTCAACCCAAATCAGTGGCAGGTGGGTTTCCAGCAGCTGCCGACTGATCCAGTTAAGCCGCGATACGCTGAGTATTTCGCGCTCGGCTGGCAGGTTATCGGGGTGGGGGTTATCACTTGAGATCGTATTCATCGCGCCATTGTAGCAGAGGCTTTTTGCGCCTTGGCAGTGTTTGTTTTCGGGCGCCGCCGTGCTTTGCTGGCAGTGTTACAAAAATAAAACAAATTCAGCAGGTTACAGTCCTGTCATGAATAGTTTTAAGTTTACCTGTGCGGCACTTTTGCGGTATACTTTCGCGCTTATTTTTCCCAAGCGCAAAGGTTGGATAGCTATGTTGCGAATCGCTGAAGAAGCACTCACGTTTGACGATGTTTTGCTGGTGCCCGGGTATTCCGAGGTGACACCTAAAGATGTGTCGCTAAAAACCCGTCTGACACGCGGTATCGCTTTGAACATTCCTCTGGTCTCTGCGGCAATGGATACCGTTACCGAAGCGCGTTTGGCCATCGCCATTGCCCAGGAAGGCGGCATCGGCATCATTCACAAAAGCATGTCCATCGAAAAACAAGCGCAGGAAGTACGCGCGGTTAAGAAATACGAAGCCGGCGTCGTCAAAGACCCAATCACCATTGAGTCGAACGCTAGTATTAATGATCTGTTGGCCTTGACTAAGGCCAACAATATTTCCGGTGTTCCGGTATTGGAAAATGGCGACCTGGTGGGCATTGTGACCCGTCGCGATGTGCGTTTCGAGTCCAACAAGGACGCGCCGGTCTCCAGCATCATGACCCCCAAAGAAAAGTTGGTGACCACCCTGGAAGGAACTGGCGCTGACGAAATTCGCGCGCTGCTGCACAAGCACCGGATTGAGAAGGTGCTGGTGGTGAACGAAGATTTTAAATTGCGCGGTATGATTACCGTCAAAGATATTAACAAAGCAGAAAAATACCCCAATGCCAGTAAAGACCCAGAGGGTCGTCTGCGTGTGGGTGCCAGTGTTGGCACCAGTGCCGACACCGACGATCGGGTGAAGGCACTGGTGGAGGCGGGTGTCGATGTATTGGTTGTCGACACCGCTCACGGTCACTCAAAAAATGTGATCGAGCGGGTGCGCTCAATCAAGCAAAAATACCCCGAAGTTCAGGTGGTTGGCGGTAATATTGCCACCGCTGAAGCTGCTGTGGCTCTGGCCGAAGCTGGCGCAGACGCGGTGAAAGTGGGTATTGGCCCGGGTTCAATTTGCACCACTCGCATTGTCAGTGGTGTGGGTGTGCCGCAAATTTCTGCCATTGCCAATGTCGTGGAAGCATTGCAGGGCACCGAGGTGCCGGTAATTGCCGATGGCGGCGTGCGTTTTAGTGGCGACTTGGCCAAAGCGATTGTGGCTGGCGCCGACTGTGTCATGATGGGCTCTATGTTCGCCGGTACTGAAGAGGCACCGGGCGAAGTTGAACTCTACCAGGGGCGCACCTACAAGGCCTATCGCGGTATGGGCTCGCTGGGCGCTATGGCTCAGACCCAAGGTTCGTCTGATCGCTACTTCCAGGATGCCAGCGAAGGCGCTGAGAAACTTGTGCCCGAAGGCATCGAGGGGCGTGTACCTTATAAAGGCCCGCTCAATGCGATTGTGCACCAGCTGATGGGCGGCCTGCGCTCGGCTATGGGCTATACCGGTAGCCGCAGCATGCTGGAAATGCGCACCCAGCCCAAATTTGTAAGAGTAACTGCAGCGGGTATGGGCGAAAGCCATGTGCACGATGTGCAGATTACCAAAGAGGCGCCTAACTACCCGGTAAGCGGGCGCTAGGTTCGACCGTTCGATTGATTCAATAACCCCTGTATTCAACTGCAGGGGTTTTTCATTTTCCCATTAGCAAACTGGAACACCCATGACTCAGGACATTCACGCTCAGCGCATTCTGATTCTCGACTTCGGCTCTCAGTACACCCAATTGATTGCCCGCCGCGTACGTGAGGTGGGGGTTTACTCCATTATTCGCGCCTATGATATGACCGAAGCGGAGATTCGCGAGTTTGACCCCAGCGGCATTATTCTCGCCGGCGGCCCTGAGTCCGTTACTGTCGAGAACTCACCCCGTGCCCCCGATGTGGTTTTCACTTTGGGCGTGCCGGTACTGGGTATTTGCTATGGCATGCAGACCATGGCTGAACAGCTGGGCGGTAAAGTACAGGGCTCTGCGGTGCAGGAATTTGGCTATGCCCAGGTAAAGGTTGAAGACGCAGGCCCCTTGTTACACGACATTAAAGACCATGTGGGCGCCGATGGCAGCGCGCTGATGGACGTGTGGATGAGCCACGGTGACAAAGTTGTGGCTCTGCCCGACGGCTTTGAGGTTATGGCCTCTACGCCTTCTTGCCCAATTGCGGCCATGCACTGCGAAGCAAAAGAGTTTTACGGCCTGCAGTTTCACCCTGAAGTAACCCACACACTGCAGGGCAAGCGTATTTTTGAACACTTTGTATTAAAGCTGTGTGGCTGCGAAGCATTGTGGACGCCCGCGAATATTGTTGAAGACGCTATCGTCAAAGTGCGCGAGCAGGTGGGTACGGATAAAGTTTTGCTGGGCTTGTCCGGTGGGGTGGACTCTTCAGTCGTGGCCGCGCTGTTGCACAAAGCCATTGGTGATCAGCTCACCTGCGTGTTTGTGGACAATGGTTTGTTGCGCAAAGGCGAGGGTGATCAAGTGATGGACATGTTCGCCAAGAACATGGGTGTTAACGTGATTCGCGCCGACAAAGAAGCGCTGTTTTTGGGACGCCTGGAAGGCGAGAACGATCCGGAGCGCAAGCGCAAAATTATCGGCAACACTTTTATTGAAGTGTTCGACGAAGAAGCCGCCAAAATTAAAGACGTTCACTGGTTGGCTCAGGGCACTATCTACCCAGACGTTATTGAATCGGCCGCCGCGAAAACCGGTAAAGCCCACGTGATTAAATCCCATCATAATGTTGGCGGCTTACCCGACGACATGAAGTTGGAGCTGGTAGAGCCTTTGCGCGAGTTGTTTAAAGATGAAGTGCGCGCGATAGGCTTAGAATTGGGCCTGCCTTATGACATGGTGTACCGTCACCCGTTTCCGGGGCCAGGTTTGGGGGTGCGCATTCTCGGTGAAGTGAAAAAGGAATACGCCGATATTCTGCGCGAGGCGGACGCGATTTTTATCGAAGAGCTGCACAATGCCGATTGGTACCACAAAACCAGCCAGGCTTTTGCCGTGTTCTTGCCGGTTAAATCCGTGGGCGTGGTGGGCGATGGTCGCCGTTACGAGTGGGTGATTGCCCTGCGCGCGGTAGAAACCATCGATTTTATGACCGCCCGCTGGGCGCACTTGCCCTACGAGCTACTGGAGAAAGTCTCTAACAGAATTATTAACGAGATCTCGGGTGTATCCCGGGTCACCTACGATGTCTCCAGCAAGCCGCCTGCGACTATTGAGTGGGAATAGTCTGCCGCGCAGATTATTCTTATTGCTTGCCTCGCTGCTGCTGTGCAGCTGCGGGGCAGTGCTTTCCACGGATGTAGAAACAGATTTAACCGCCCTTAAACAGGGCAATTATTCGCTCGATCCCAAACACACCAGTGTCCTTTTTAAAGTTTCCCACCTGAATGTCTCTGAGTTTGTCGGCCGCTTTAACCAGGCCAGTGCAGAGCTCGATTATGTACCTGAAGATCCTGCAGCGAGCCGCATTCGCGCGTCGGTAAATATGCAGTCATTGGATGTCAATAATCCGGATTTTGCAGAAACGTTAAAAAGCTGTGACTGGCTCTGTGCTGACACCTATCCCCAAGCGCTATTCGTCTCTGATGGGCGTGCTGAGCGAGACGGCAACACTTTGATATTTCGCGGCACTTTACAATTTCGCGGCGTAACTCAGTCTGCGCAGTTAGATGTAAGAATTAATGGTGCCACTACTAACCGCTTAACCGGCGATTATATTATCGGCTTTGCGGCAAACCTTAGTTTTAAGCGCTCGGCATTCGATATGGGGCGTTTTGTTCCCGCCGTTGGCGATGACATCGATATAGAAATTCACGCCGAATTTATCCGCAATTAAGCGAGCACACTCAAAGAGCCGAGACATCAATAGTGATGGTATCTGCATAATCTCCGCTCGGGACTCCGTCCACTTCGCCGATGGTAATATCCACCGGTAGCGAAACGCCGCGAAAAGTCGGGGCTGCCGGTAGACTAAGTGAGGTTTTACTGCTTAGGTCCAATACCTGCCCCGATAACGCAAATTGATAAGCGACGGCGTACTTTACCAACTCTTTATGTCGCATTGTCCCCTTATTCTCTGATTCAAGAGTCATTAACACATCTTCATTGGCTCGCAGCTGCAGGAATATTCTGCGGCTCAAACCCTCTACCAGTCGGCCGAAATCCAGATGATAAATATCAGGGCCATCGACAAAGGCCGAATCGGTTCCGGCAATATTGAGTTGTGCGCGAGAAGGCGCGTTTATTTGTACCGATAGATACTCCTCCTCCCAGCAGCTTAAGCCGGTGGTGGCACTGGTTGCTTCTAGCTCGTAAGTGGCTGTGGTGACGCCAGCAGCGGGCACTGAGGCATGGGATACCAAAGTATTTAGATTAATTTGCTTGGCTTGGCCCGAATCAATACTCAGTCGAAAGCGATTTTCGTCAATCGTGCGCAATTGAGCGTCACTGGTTTTTGCTTCAAAACTTAAGCTGAAATCGTCAAGCTGGGAGCCCTCAAGCTTGCGAAGTTCGAGAATAAACTCGTCTTCGGCGCCGGTATTTTTTAATTCAAATGTGGTTTTTCCCAGCGCACCCAAGGAGGAAAAGGGCTCGTAATTAACCGAAATAGGTGTGGGCTTAAGGGCAAAGTCTAAACTACAGGCGAGAGCGGGAAACGGTGTTAACAGTACTACCGTGAGCGCAGAACGTAGATTATTCATGGATTAGAACCCTCCCGAGATCAATAAGCGTGTCTTCACCATCAGGAATCTCGATTGTTCCGCGGACGGTGTCTTGGATGACGATATCGTAGCGGCCTTGTGCCAGGCCCTCGGCAAAAAATTGGCCGTTGGTCGAGCTGAAAAACTCTACCGTCGGTGAGTCGTTGGCTTGCGGAATCAATTTGCCCATTAGCAACGCGGCTGGCTGATTCGCCGCTGTGAGCAATATTCCTGTTACCGATTTGTGGGCATCGGTGCCAATAGCAAATTTATAGCCGCTCACAAAGCCGGGCATAATGCGTCTTACACTGTTGGCGAAGGAGTACCCCAGGGGTAAGTCGTCAATCACCACCTCTTGGTCTGACATGATATACGCCAAAGGCGCGGGGATAAGTGCGGGGCCCAGGCCATCGTGTTTAAACATAACTTCGCCGGTCTGCACGACATAGGGGCTCGTCTCTTTTAGTGAAGGGTGAATATCCACCAGAGTAAAACCCGTTGGACTGGAGCGGCCCCAGCCGAGGCTACCGTCGGCATAGCCGAGCGTTGTCGAAAGCTGGATTGAGCTGGCGTGTATTCTGCCGCTGTTAGACTGGTTTGGTTCGACCGAGTTGTGATTGACGCGGGAGTAAAAACGCTGGCCATACCAGGCAGCTTCCATGTCGGCGCTGTGCTCGAGCGAGTCAGAGCCTACCACGGCCTGGGCAGACCAGTCGGAGGTTTCGTTGCGCCTTAAACGTGATAATTCGAGTTCGGTGCGACCCGAGCGTGAATCATAACGGCTGGCGCCCCGAGAGTCCTGCCCTATGGGCAGGGTCAGACTTAAACGAAAAGAGCTTTCGCTGTTGCGATTGGCCCGCTCGGTGTGGGTGGCATTGACGCTCAGGCTCAGCTCGCCAAAGCGACGCGTCAGGCCGAGGTTGGTGGACCAATCGTTTTCATCGTACCGGCGGCGCTGCTGTAGCGTTGCGCCAAAAGAAAAGGATGTGTCGCGATTGTACTTCCATGAGCCGGTTAAGGAGGTTTGCCAGAGCTGGGAGTTGCGTGCATTACCCGCCATAGGGTTGAACATGGTCCGGCCGATTCGCTCGGCGCGAAAGTCGAGTCTTAAGTCCTCTTCTTTGCGCAGGGAAAGATTTAAATGACCATTTACCGCAGCGGACATTCCGTGTTGACCTGTGTATCGGTTTTGCCCCCAGGCCAGATCAAAGGCGAGAAAGCCGTTTCGACCGGCAATAACGGTTGAGTTACCCAGTTGATAACCGGTTGTACTCACTTGCATATTGCCGCCCACGGTTGCCAAGCCAAAACCGCGCAGCAGATACGCTGAGCTGACAAAATCATTGCCACTGTTGTCGTTATAGGCGGGCTCTCCAGCCCAAACGCCAAAGTCCGTGACACCGTCGCCTAAAATTGCGGGAGAGTAAAAGACGGATTTATCGATGATCTCTTCATTGCCCGAGGCATCGCGAATCCTAAATTGTACGTCGTTAAAACCGTCCAGCAGCGGGAAATCATCAAGATCATAGGGCCCGGGAGGAAGATTTATGGATTGCAGTTTGGTGCCATTGACATAAATGTCTACGGTAGAGGGCTGCTCAAGTAAAAGGCTTTGTCGGCCCGTAGGGCGTACATTCTGAAACGGGCGAATCTCTTGGTACTGTCGGTAGACACCGAAACCTTGTATCGTTGTGGACGATTGTAAGCCGCTTCCGAGTATGGGTATTTCCCCCGCCTGCAAACGTGTCGCGCTGGAGAAAAAATCTTTGGTGAGCTTCCAGCCTTCGATATCGGTTTTATCGGTCAAGGTGGAGTTGTAATTCACCGCGCTTTCAATGGTTATGCCTTCAAATCCCCCCAGAGTAATAAAACCTTCGGCGCGCCCGATATCTCTTTGCATCGAGTCAATATCGCCATACACCCAAGAGCTTTGGCCTGACAAGCGCAATCCAGCAGCGACCGGTGCAGGCTGGGCGGCACTGGTTGGCTTGGGGGCTTGCATTCCGCTAAGGCGCAGAACTTTCCCGCCGCGCTGACTTGCCGGCAGGGCCACATTCACGCCCAGAGTCGAGGAGTCGTAACTCACTTGTGCACCGAAGACGCTGAGAGACTGAAACGTCACAAAGTCATTTGACTCGGCTATGGTGGCGAATGCGGTATACAGCTGCTGCGACACAAGGGGTTGAAGCAGTTGCAAGAATCTTTTCGCATCGACAACGCCGTTGCCCGACATGTCAACTTGCAGATCAATATCGCCAAGATAGCGATCATCAAGGTAAAGAGGGCCGGTCAGTTGAAACAGCGCATCTGAATTGTCAGTTGCGCTCACGCTGGGCTCGTTAGCACCTGCATCCAAGCCGAGGAAGATTGACACAAGGATGCAGGTGAAAGTAAAACAAAGCCGACTCGCTTGGCACACAGTTTATTGGCTGGCCAGGGCCGTATTCGGCGTGAAAGTAATAGAGTGAATTTGAGAAAAGGTCTGTGACTGCGAAGGGGGCAGGGTAATCCAGCGACTGTCGCCCGGAAGAATGTAACCACTCTCGCCAATTTCAAGATCATTGTGGGGAATGTTTACTTTGCCGCTATCGGTTTGCGCGGACCATTCGCCCCAATTGAATCTTCCCGCCGCATTGCCGCGATTGACCACGTTCACTTTCCAGCCAGAATTCGTCTCGTCCTGAATGATATTTTCTACTGACAATTGCGGCGCTCCATCGTCAGGCTGGACTAATACGGCGACGTGAAAATCCATGGCGACTTTAATCTGGGCGGCACCTTCTGTGGCCAAAATGGGTACTTGACTGACATGAATGGTGTACAGCGACGACAAAGTATTGGCATCGCCTGTATAGCGAATTTGTATCATTTGACGTTTGCCGGGGGCGAGAATCACCTGGGGCGGAAACACCTGAATGTCATCCGCGGCCGGTTCGCGGGAAACCTTGCCTTCGCTATCGGTAGTGATCCTCTCAGGATTTAGCGCCAGCGTGATAGGCTTGGATTCGGTATTGGTAATGGTGATTCTCTGAGTGCTGCCTTTACCGATAGGCGTCAGTTCAGTGCGTAAGGGCGATACGCTGTAGGCGAAACTGTGGCTGGCTAGCAGCAGAGCGAATGCCGTAATAACGGCGAGACGGATGTGTCGATTAATGAGAGTCATGGGGTTTACCTGGGATCGCGAATGACGGTAAAAACTTATCTGTTAAGCACGACTCCTAAGCAGCCGCCTGAGCAGGCGGCTGCTTAGGACGAGCGGACGATTACAAGCCGTCGATAGAGAAGGTAACGGTATCTTTCAACGCAACGCCGCCAGGCAGAGCGTTGTTAAAACCATCATCAATCTTGAACATCATGCCGTAAGCCGCGCCGTCAGCGTCGGCGAAGTCGGCAACAAAGCCATTCACCTGGTCAGACACATCCAGAGCTTCCCAGCCGCCACTGAACAGGCTGACTGATGGCTGGTTGGCGTTTGGGGTGAACTTCATTTTGTAAGGAGCCGAGTAGTTGCCGCCATCGTCTTGCAAGTTGCTGCCATTGGCCGAGGTGACAGATACTTCGAAACCGTCGGGGTCATTACAAATAACGGCGAAGTTGCCTACGCTCTGCTGGCCGATCACCAGGTTTACGCTGCTGCCGTTTTGTCCAGACAGGGTCAGGGTGCACTGGTAGTCAATTTTACCTTCCAGCTTCAAGCTGTCGGTGTCTGGAGTGGCAGAGGCCGAAGTAGATACCAGGGCAGCCAGAGGCAGTACGGAAGTCAAAAGTAGCTTTTTCATGGGTAGATCCTTTTACGTTAAACATGAATTTTATTGGCTCAAGGAGCCGTTAGTGTTGGGGTGTAACGCCTGAGAGATTTATCAGGCCGTGGCGCCCCCCCCCGCGCGCACGTTCTGGTTAACCAGCGGTATTTCACTCAGGGCGCAATGATCTCGCTCGTCGCGCTTGTTTAGGCTGGTTGTTTACGCCTGCGAGCTGGATTGAGCTGGCAGGTTTATGAGCTTTGAGTACTGTTGTATCTGCAATAGGTAATTCGCTTTTGGAATTAGTATCCAGTATCTATATCTTTTGGGCATTACCCAGATGGGTTATTGAGGGGGAGAAATTTGCTTTTTCTCAAGGTTTTTTTACGGCGCTGTGCTTTTATCTAGAGTTGAGTCAGGACCTGCAGAGGTGAAGCCAGAACAACGAAAACCTAAAAGAGCGCCTTCGTCACTGGAGGGAGGGGGATTAATAAGTGGGGGCTAAATTGAGTGGGCTAAGTCGTCTCGGCAGTGATATTTACCGCTAGCTGAACCTGGTTTTTATAGCCTGTTTTTTTAAAGATATGTTTGAGGTGAATACGTGCGGTGTTGGCAGCTATACCCAGGATTTGCGCGGTAGAGACGGCGTCGCCCGTGTCGCACAGTGCGAAGCACACCTTGGCTTCGGCCTCGCTCAAACCGTATTTTTGGGTCAGGTAGGGGATGGGGCGCTCGCCCTTAGTGGGCTGTTGTTTTAGCGTCAGCAGCCAATGTTGCCCGGTTGATTTACCGATCGGGCTGCTGGATACGCGGCTCGCTTCTAGCTCCCAGATATTGCTGGCGTCGCTCGGGTTGAACCTTGCTCCGTCATTGATACGGGTATGGTTAAGCAGTTGCCACCAGCTGTCAAAACGAGATTTTTCATGGGCGCTGGTACCAAGGCGAAGCTTATTGCCCATGATGGAAATAGATTTGTCCGCCATTAGCAGCTGGTGCGTCGCCGCATTATGGAACAACACATTTAGTTGCTCATCCACCAGCATCAAAGCCTGTGGCACTTTATCGATAGCCTGTTCAAATACCAGCTGGGTGTTACGGGTTTCGCTTAGTAGCTCTAGCGTGTACATAGCCCGCGCAAAATGGCGCTGAAAAAGTTTTGCTCTGTGGCGCTCTTCACGGCCGTATTTTCCCGCGCAGGCATCTCTGGAGCTGGTGAATATTTGCCAGGTCTGGTCTGTTCCCCAGGCAACCCATCCCATAGAGTGACGCGCTCCCAGAGGCTTGAGCACCGTTTGGTAATAGTCAGTTTGGCTGAACTCATCGTAGGAGAGTAGCTCGTCTGATAACAGCAGCTCACCGGCTTTGAGCTTTTGACTCGCCGAGAGAATAAGAGGGTCCCGGAGTTGGCCAGTCTTATTAATGTGCTGGTCGAGTAGGGCGCGAATTAACGCCTCCTGGTCCGCATTTCGGCTTACAGGCTCGTAATGGTGAGTGCAGGTTTTAATAGGATCGTAATGAAGTATTGCTCCGGCTAAATCGTTTTGTTGCTGGAGAAATGTTCGCGTGGCATTTTTTAACGAGCCCTCACGAGTGGTGGCGGCATATACTTGGTCAATTAGCTCTAGGTCACTCGAGTTCATGGCTGTTTCCATATTGTTCTTACTTTGTTAACAAGCAAGCGAGATGCTTAATGAGTAATAGCGGTAGTAAAGTTTCAGGTGGAGAATTATCGCCAACCGCCTTCTCCCTTGCCGGCGGAATACACCTTGTCAACCGCGCCGGCTTGAAAGTGCCCCAATAAGAGTTCATTGAAATCAAAAAAATACACCGCCGTGTAGGCAGGTGTGGCGGTATAGGTAAACTCGCAGGTGCGGCAATAGACATCGTCGAGAGAGCAGCCTTCGGCGGGGTACAAATCTCCGCAAAGGGTGCCGCTATTTGCGAGTCCTTGCCCCCATACTCGACCGCTAAAACAGCGGCCGCCGGCAACGCAGCATCTCACCTTAATGTAATAAATAAGACTGCTAAGGCTGCCCTCGGCGTCAAGTGGTGTTTGCGTGCGCAGACGGTTTTCAGTGGTACTTTCTAACAGTTGTACTGCCCGGCTTAACGCGGACGCATCCAGCATGCCTTTACAGTGTTTGGCGAAATCTGTGGCGAGCCGGATTGGCTGTTCGTTAATTGCAGTCATTATCCCATTCCTTCGGTTCTTCGCGGCGCTACTAAAAACTAACCCTAGCGATGACTTAGTCAGCCTTACTATTACGCGCTATTACATAAGGCTTGAAACTCTAATAAACATATAAGAGCCGGGTTTGGTTAGATTCAAACGTTTTGTCTTGCGCAATATCCAACCCTTGGTGCAGAGCTTCTTATCGTCTTCAGCTACCCAACGACCCTGTGGGTTCTCGAGTGCGAGGGCAGAGATACTAAAGTTGGCGTGTTGCATTCGCGTGTCAAGCGAGAAGAGTGGCGACGTAGAATGACGTTATTTTTATAGTTTTTTCGACTTTGAACTATGGCTTCTTATGATGAGGCTAAGTTACAGCGCGCCAGCTCCTTGTTGCCAGCGCGCCGCCCAGACGGTTCAAGAATTGTTCAAACGAATTTCGTCGGGATCAATGCTTATCAGGCGCTGCTTGTAAAGTGCGCCCAAGGCTTTTTTATAAGCGCCTTTACTGACGTTAAACTCGCGGTAAATATCATCCGGTTGCGCGCGATCGTTTAACTCGCTGCGACCACCATTGGCGCTGAGGTGATCGAGAATTTTTTGCTGCAAGCGATCGCGACCTTTATCTCCCAGTGCTTGCAGGCTTACATCAATCTTTCCATCGCGGCGGATGTTTTTTATATAGCCACGGGTGCTTTCTCCATAGCTTAAGGGGCGAAAGGCATCGTCGCGAAAAATAAGCCCCAGATATTGATTGTCAATAATCGCCTTGTACCCCATATCGCTTTTGCCGCAGATGAGTAAATCTACCGCCTGATTAACTTTGAGCTGGCGGCTGGTTTCGTCCAGGTGTTTGTTGAGCTTAGAGGAAGCGGCGATGCGCTGGCTGTAGGGGTCGAGAAACAATGTCACCACGTAGGAGCGGCCAAGTTCAAAGCGTTTGTGCTGTTCGTTAAAAGGTACCAGCAAATGTTTGGGCAGCCCCCAGTCCATAAACGCCCCGGCATCGTTAATGTCCACAACGGGCAGGTACGCCGCTTCGCCGACACAGGCGCGGGGCTTTAGGGTGGTGGCGACGGGTATGTCATTGCTGTCCAGGTGAATAAAAACATCCATCTCGCTGCCCAAGCCCTGCTCATCATTGAGATAGCGCTTGGGTAGTAGGATGTTGCCCAGTTCTGCGCCGTCGAGATAAGCGCCGAAATCGACAAGTTTAACAATAGGAAGGCGGGCGAACTGTCCAATTTGGGCCATGGGAAGGGTTCCGGCAAAGCCACTATTGTAGCTTTGCCGGCAGCGTACTAAAAGTTCATTCGTGCGCCCAGGGCAATAGATTCGCCTTCGTCTGAGAAGCTGGTGTCCAAAGTGCCAGCAATAGCCTTGGTAAACCAATAGTTGGCGCCCAGGTTCAGTTCAGTAGTGTCATCAAACACCGTGTGGTGCGCGATTTCGGCTTTGCCTTCCAGTTGCTGAAACATCCAGCCGCGCGCGCCAATAGCGGCAACCAAGCCAGTGTCGCTATCGCCGTGATCTGGGTCGGTGCGCTCTGCGCTCAAGGTGCCGTACAGGTCCCAGCCGGGTGTTAGCAGGGTGTGATAGCCGGCGCCAAGCTGGATGGTGGTAGAGCCGCAGCTCTTATCACCGCTAACATCCGTAAGGCTGCCCACTGCGAACCAGGGGCCATCAATAGCGTAGCTGCCGTAGGCGCTCAGGCCGTCTTGATTGCAATCATAATCGTCCAGATTCTGTTCCACATATTCCAGGCCACCGTAGGTGTAGCTGACCGACGCACCGTTAGCCGATTGAGCCTGGGTGCTGTGGGCGCCCAAGCTGAGTAGGGCGGCGGTAGAAAGGGCAATGCAACGAATTGGTTTGACCATTGTGTGACTCCTTAGTCGCTTAAAATTGGGTTGCGAACTATAGAGCAATCTGTGGGCCAGGGGGGCAGTTCCCGGTTTGGTTTGTGTATTCGGTCACGTAAGTGCTTTTAGAATCGACACTTAGATCATGTTTTATCCAGAGAAATAAGATGAAATTGTAGCTTTTACAGTGACTTAAGCGATTATCTACAAGAATCTTCTTAGGTGTGCCAAGATGAATTTATCATACGATTGTTTTTGGTATGACTGTGTCGTATAGTTGGTAAGGCCAAATAACGGCTTGTGGTCAACGCGGTATTGCGTGGGCAAATAATAATCACACAATAATAAGGAACAGCGTATGAATAGAATGCTATTGGTGTCGGCGGTGGTGCTTATGGGCAGTCTGGCCGGATGTGGCAGTGACAGTGATGACGATGACCCTATTGTTATCAAAGTACCCTCCGAGCAAGACTCTACTCCCGAACCCGAACCCGAACCCGAACCCGAACCCGAACCCGAACCCGAGCCTGAAGTCCCGAGTGGGCCTTTTGTGTGCCCGGAAACCGGCCTTTACTTCTGTGAAGATTTTGCCTCGGGTGATTTGTCGCGCTGGAATATTCTGGCAAGCCCTGAAAACACCGAAGGTGCGACCGGTGAGTTCGATATTCTTGACGATAATGGCAACAATGTTCTGCGCTATACCGCCGCTACCGCGGGGCCGAATAAAGTAGACGGGGAGTTGTTACTGGTAACTCCAGAGGCATTCGCCGATGTCCCGTCAGCAGATTATTTTGTTGAGGCGCGCATTCGCCCACGGCAAAACAGCAATACCGCGAGTAAATTTCTTTACATGATGGCGCGTTACGACAGCCCTGGAAATTGGTATGCCGGTGGTTTGAATGTGCAAAACTCTTCCAGCAGCACCAAGGTTGAAGTTGCCAAAAGTGAAGCCGGCTCTATTTCGCGCCCGGTGCAGGCAGGCAAACCAATTTTACTGGGTGAAGCGGGCGAGACGGATGGCGTTTGGTATACCGTGCGTTTTGAGTTGATTGGCGATGCTTTGAGTGTTTATTTAAACGGTGAGAAGCTCGGCACCAGCGAAGAAAACCTGTACGGAGAAAAAGGCCTGATTGGTCTTTATACCTACAACCGCTCGTTTGAAATCGACGACATAAAGGTCGGCGACCCAGCGGTCAAACCTGTACAGCTCACCATTGATTATGCAGAGCCCACATGGGAAGTAGAAGCCGGTAACTCTCCGTTACAGGTTACGGTCGCAGCGCTACAGGATGACGGTGTCACGGCTGATACTTTTAGCGTCGAGTCGTCCGATCCAGCGGTGGTGAGCGTGAGCACCGACGGTAATTTGGTAAGCCTGACGCCGCTCGCCCAAGGTGAGGCGAGTATTACTTTTACCAGTGGCTCTGATGGCAGCATTACGCGCAGCATTGATGTGGTTGTGGCTGAAGGCTTTACTATGCCCAGTGAGACCTACGGTGACCTGGCCAATAAAGTAATGCCGGCTGTCGCAGCGACCGATGTGCATATTGATCAGCCGCTTTCAATTACCTTTGACGATACTCCGCAACTGGGTGATATCGGATCTGTGCGGATATTCCGTAGCAGCGACAATGCGCTGGTGGACGTTATTAATCTGGGGCCAGAGATCAATCACATCGGTTACCCCGGTCAGGATCGGGTGCGCAGTGTGTACTATCAGCCCTTTATGATTGACGGCAACACCTTGCACATTCAGCCGCATACGGGAGTACTGGAGTATGGGGCGGATTATTATGTGGCCATTGGTGACGGCGTTGTGAACGCAACCTTGAACGGCAAAGCGTTTGCCGGTTTAGGCGAAACGGCGGGTTGGAGTTTTAGCACTAAAGCTGAAAAGCCGACGGGAACCGAGGTGATTGTCGATGACGATGGCGCCGCTGATTTCCGTTCAGTGCAAGGCGCGCTTAACTACATGATGGCGGACGTGGGTAAAGATGACGCGGCGGTGATTACGGTGAAAAACGGCTCTTATCAAGAGATGTTGTTTTTGCGTAATAAAAACAATCTGACCATTAAGGGCGAAAGCCGCGATGGTGTGGTTATTCACTACGATAATTACGAGTCGTTCAACGGTGGTTCTGGCGGCAGTGCAGCACCAGGGCCGGGTACACCGGGTGGTGGTCGCAGTGTGTTCTTGGTTGAAGGGGCCGACAATTTAGTGCTGGATACCCTAACGCTGAAAAATGATCACCTGCGTGTGGATGATGCTTCGAACCAGGCTGAAACCATTTACTTCAACAGCAGCTATCGTTTGATCGCAAAAAATGCGAATTTCATCAGCGAGCAAGACACGCTGTTGTTGAAAGGGTATACCTGGTTTTACGACACCTTAGTAGCCGGTAATGTGGACTTTATCTGGGGTTACAGTGTGGCGTCACTGTTTGAAAACAGTGAGATTCGCTCGCTGGGTGACTCGAAAAGCAGCTCGAACGGCGGCTACGTGTTACAGGCTCGCACGCAAAACATCACCGATCCGGGCTTTGTGTTTTTAAACTCGCGTTTAACTCAGGGGCCAGGGCCGAGCGGCAATGTGATTCCTGCCGGCGCATCTTACTTGGCTCGCAGTGGTGGCAGCGCCGATTACTTTGACAATGTCACTTTTATTAATTGCGCAATGGACAGCCATATCAATGCTATCGGCTGGGCTGGAGAGGGTATTAACAGCCAGCCCGCACCTAATCCGGTTGTTGCCAGTGCAGAGTCTGGCTGGCGTGAGTACGGCAGCACAGATTTGGATGGTGTGCCGTTAGATTTGAGCAGCCGGGAATTCGGTTATGTGTTGAGTGCCGGTGAGGCTGCGCCTTTTATGGATCGTGCTTCGGTGTTTGCCGGTTACAACGGTGGTGAAGGTTGGAACCCTGAACCTTAGCCGTTCATGCTTGGTACGAAAAAACGCCGGCAATTGCCGGCGTTTTGTTATGGAGCTTTAGAACGACTAGCGGCTCAGTTCAACAATGGTCTGCCATTGTTCTTGGGTTACCGGCTGTATCGATAGCCGTCCCTGCTTTAAAAGAATCATCTCTTCGAGCTGCTGAATCTCTTTGATGGTGGATAACAACACCGGCGTCTTGAACCGCTGATCTAATGTAATGTCCACACAAAACCAGCGCGGTTGGTCGGGGGTTGCTTTAGGGTCAAAGTAGGGGCTTTCGGGCAGATACTGTTGTGGGTCCGGGTAAGCGGTTTTAACCACGCTTGCCGTTCCCACAATCCCTATGTGTTTGCAGCGGCTGTGATAGAAAAACACCTCATCGCCCAGCGCTACTTTATCGCGCAATAAATTGCGTGCCTGATAATTGCGAATGCCGTCCCAACGCGCGGTTTGCTTTGGCTCACGCGCAAGGTCGTCAATACTGTAGCAGTCGGGTTCCGATTTAAACAGCCAGTATGCCATGCCCAATTACTGAGTTGTTTGCTCTTGTTTGTCAAACGCTTGCAGTCGTTCGGCCATGGCCGGGTCGACCAGTTCGAGACTGATACGACGGCTGTTTACGTCGACATCTTTAATTTTTACCGCGACCGTTTGGTCCAGGAAAAACTCAGCAGTGTCGGTTACCAGACTGAGTCGGCGGCTATCGAACTTAGGTTTGGGCTGGCCTTTTTCTGCCAGCTGGACAAAACCATCGGTACCTACCTCTTCTAAGCGCACGCTAATGCCCCGGGCGCTGACACCGGTAATGGTGCCAAACTGTACAGTACCCAAGTGTTCGCTCAGGTATTGGCACAAAAGCCATTGCTCAAGGGTGCGACTGGCCTGGCGGCCGATGCTGAGAGTCTCTTGCAGTGCTATTGCCTGTTCTTCATTCGTTTGCTGCGGTGTTTCGCCTCGCAAAATGGCTTTTAGCACCATGTGATTGTGCAAATCCTGGTAGCGGCGAATCGGTGAGGTAACCGTGGCATAGGAATTAAAGCCAAGGCCGAAGTGGCCCACCGGTTGGGTAGTCAGGCTTCCAGCTTGTTGCATGCGTTGCAACAGCGACAGCAGCCGCGCCTGATCTTGCGAGTGCACGGCGTTTTGGCGCAGAGTTTTAAACAGGCGCTGAAAGTTTTCTAGTTGGGTAAAGTCTAACTCCGACAGCTCGGGCAACACTTCTGCCACCAGTGCCTTTACATCGTCCAGGCGTTCGGGGCGAAAGCCGATGTGGCCGGAATAATAGGCGCTATTGGGATGCGTATTGAAAAGTTCGCCCGCACAGATATTGGTTGCCAGCATGGCTTCTTCGACGACTTTCTGCGCAGTATTACGCAGACGCTTTTCGATGCGCTCAATCTTTTTATTGTCATTAAGCCAGTACTGATAGTCGGCGCGGTCTTCCATCACCAGGGCATTTTCCTGGCGGTAGTTTAATCTCGCTTTAGCGCAGTCAGCCAGAGCCCGCAGGCTGGCGATGATCGTTGCGGGCAACTCCTGCTCTAGGGTATCGCCACTGTCGTCAAGCAGTTCGCTAACGTTTTGATAGCTGAGCTTGTGATGAGATTTAATGTTTGCCGTATTAAAAGTGTAGTGTTCGATGCTGCCGTCGGAGTTGATGTCCATTGTGCAGATAACAGCTGGGCGCTCGGCGTCTGGAATCAGCGAAAAAGTCTCGTGCGAGAGTTCAGTGGGCAACATGGTGATCGGATGGCCCAGCAGGTACAGCGTGCTGACCCGCTCTTGCGCTGTCTGCTCCAGCGGGCTGCCCAGCTCAATCAGACTGCTGGGGTCGGCAATGGCGGAAATCAGCCGCCAGCCGTTAGCGGTCTTTTCGGCGTAGAGGGCGTCGTCCATGTCCCGAGTGAACTCCGAATCGATCGTAACAAATGGAATATCGCTCAGATCTTCGCGCTCCAGTCCCTGCAATGCGTCTGGCTTGATGGTTGCCGCCTGGGCTGCAGCCGCTTCGCTCCATTCGCCGGGAAGCTGGAACTTGGCGCAAATATAGCGGCCTTCAATGCCGGGTTCTTCGGGTTTGCCAATCCGATTGATAACCCGAATCTGCGCTTTACCTTCGTGCTTAAATGGGTGGCGAATCAGCTCGCATTGCACTAAATCGCCCTCACTGCAGTTGGTGCGCTCTTGTGGTGGGATAAACAGCCAGCGGCTAAAGGGGGGGAGGTCAGGCTCGACAAAATGCGCGGGGCCTTTGCGTACGTAGCGACCGACAAAGGTGCTCAAGCTGGACTCCAACAATGACTCGAGCGTTGCTTCGAGTTGCTTTTTGCTGTTTTCAGTCAGGCTAATTTTTACCCGATCACCCGGCAGCACGCGCAGCATCTGGTCTGGGTCAAGAAAGGCGTCGCGGCCGTCGTCTAGGCGGACAAAGCCAAAACGTTTGGCTGTAGGCCTGACTACACCTTCGGCATATTCTTTATTAGAGACAATATTAGATTTTAATTGCGATAGCTGCGACAGCGCGTCTTTACTGAGCATGAATAAACAACTTGTTTCTGGCGGGTTTAAAAACGAAATAATAACACCAAATAGAGGTTCTCGCTGTGATCGGCCCACTGTGTAGTATCATTTCCCTATGGATATTCTAAATCAGCTTATTTTATTGGGTGCTGTATTATTTTTAATCAGTATCCTCGCCAGTGCACTCTCTCCTCGGGTGGGCATGCCGCTGTTGCTGGTGTTTTTGTTGGTGGGCATGCTCGGTGGTGAAGACGGCATTGGCGGTATTGCCTATGACGATGTGCAGTCGGCGTTGTTTTTAGGCACCCTGGCGCTGGCGGTTATTTTGTTTGACGGTGGATTGCGCACGGATATCCACAATTTTCGTGTCGGCCTCAAGCCGGCCTTGTCGCTGGCCTCTCTGGGGGTTGTTATAACTGCGGGCGTCTGCGGCGCCTTTGCCGCCTGGATGCTGGGCCTGCCCTGGGTGGAAGGCATGCTGGTGGGTGCCATTGTCGGCTCGACCGACGCGGCGGCGGTATTCTCTGTGTTGAATATGCAGGGGCTGGCACTCAAGGCACGTGTGGGTGCGACCCTGGAGATTGAGTCCGGTCTTAACGACCCCATGGCGATTTTCCTCACTTTGACAGTGGTGGAGTTTATCCGTATGGGTGAGACCGGGTTTAACGCTGCTATGCTATTGGGGTTTGCCTGGCAGATGGGCGTGGGTGCTCTGGTGGGGGTACTGGGGGGGCGAATACTGGCCTGGGGCGTAACCCGTTTGGCTCTCAGCCCAGGGCTCTATCCGCTGTTAGCTCTGTTTGGGGGCGTGTCTATTTTTGGCCTGGCTGCCGTGCTCCACTCCAGTGGCTTTCTGGCGGTTTATTTGGCCGGTTTGATGGTGGGCAACCGTGTATCGCGAGGCCTATACAACATTCAGCGCTTTCACGATGGCATTGCTTGGTTGGCGCAAATCAGTCTGTTTTTGATGCTGGGTTTGCTGGTTACCCCAACAGAGCTTGTGACCTACGCGCCCAGCGCTTTGCTTATCGGTCTGTTTTTAATCTTTATCGCCAGGCCGCTGGCGGTGGCGATTTCTCTGTTGCCGTTTCAGTTTTCCTGGCGCGAGCAGCTGTTTATTTCATGGGTGGGGTTGCGTGGCGCCGTGCCGATTGTGCTGGCTATGTTTCCCTGGTTGGCCGGACTTGAGCATTGGCCCTTCTTTTTTAACATTGCTTTTTTTATCGTCATTATCTCCCTGGTATTACAGGGCTGGACAGTGGCACCTTTAGCGCGGTGGTTAAAAGTAGATGTGCCCACCAGCTCATCGCGAGTCCAGCGTGTGGAGCTGGGTGTGCCAGGGCAGGCGGGTTATGAGTTTGTGGGCTATAAGCTGCTCGCGGATTCCCCTGCGCTTAAGGCGGGGGTCACGCGTCTCGAGGAGAGCACCGGAACGCGTTTGCTCTGTGTGATTCGAGAGGGCGAGCCCCTCGCCGAGCCGAGTAATGGTCCGCTGCGAGAAGGCGATCACGTCTACCTGTTGGCCCGGCCCGATGCCCTTAGCGTGCTGGATAAATGGCTGGTGGGGGAGAGAGAGCCAGATCGCTTGTCGGCCCAGGCCTTTTTTGGCGAGTTTGTGGTGTCGCCTCTGGCCAAGCTTATGGATTTAGGGCTGCTCTATGGATTTGAGGTGCCGGAAGAAATGGCCAATTGGAGTATAGGGCGCTACATCTACCGCCGCTATAAACAGCCTGTGGTGGGGGACCGAATTACCCTTGGCAAGGTCGAATTTATCGTTTTGGAGATGGCTGACTCCCGCGTCACCAAGGTTAGTTTGAAGTTAAAAAGCTAGGCTGAAATTAAGTTTTTACTCGCCGGGCCGATAACCTGCTGTATGACAGTTTAGACGACAAAAACTGTACTACACTAAATGCAATATCCGCCCAAATCGAGGGAAACACTATGCTGCGCTGGTATAATAATATGGGCTTTCGGTGGAAGCTGACTTTGCCACTTTTGGTGCTAGTGGCGTTGTTTCTCTATTCAAGTATTTATTCTGTATTGTCGGCGAGAAAACTGGCCGAAAATGCCGATACAATTGCTGAAATAAATCTGCAGGAGCTGCAGCTGTTGCTGCAAGCGGATCGTGATTTGTATCAGGCGTTAACCGCTGAGCGGACGGCCTTTGTAAATGGCGCCAGTGGCGTCAGCGTGGCCACCTTGATGGCTGAGCATAAAGAAAATGCCCTGCAGGCGCGGGACAGGTTTTTGCAATCGTTGGCTTTGTCGAACAGTAGTGTCGACGCGGAAAAGTCTGAATTTATTACGCTCTTTGACGCCTGGTATGAGTACAGTCGCGCGCTGATTGAGCGCGCCGCCACAGGTGACCCCGATAGTATTGACGACTTCGAGCGCGAAGGTTACGAGCGTAGCTATGAGCTGTTTGAAGCGGTGAGAACCCATATAGACGTAGTAGGCGAGCGGCGCCTCGTACATGTCGATGAGTTTACGCAACAAATTTTGGCCGACGAAGAGGCGATTACTACTCAGCTGATTGGTATTGCCATCGTGTGCACTCTGATTGCGATCGCCGCCGCATTAGTTCTGCCGGTTATGGTGATTAAACCACTCAAATCTATCAGTAACCGCATCCAGAACATCGCTGAAGGCGACGGCGATCTGACTATTCGTATCGACGCGCAAAACAACGATGAGCTGGGCGAGTTGTCCGGTCATGTCAACCACTTTATGGAGAAGCTGCAACATCTGATTGGTCAAATACGAACCAATACCGAAGAAGTTACTCAGGCAGCTAACACCATGCTGAGTGTTTCAGAGCGCAGCCAGAGTGCTGCGGATGAGCAGTGCCACTCCATTACCATGGTGGTGACGGCGGTTAATGAATTAACCGTTGCTATCCATGAAGTGGCGCAGAATACCAATGAAACCGCCGACAGCGCTAAACGCGCCAGTGACGTGACCGAATCGGGTCAGGAGCGAATTCGCGTCGCGGTAAGTCGGGTGCAGGAGTTGTCTAACCGCATTGCAGAAACTGCCCAGGTAATGGCCAAACTTGAGGATGAGGCAAAAAATGTGACCTCGGTGATCGATGTAATCCGAGGAGTGGCCGAGCAGACGAATTTGCTGGCGCTGAATGCGGCCATTGAGGCTGCGCGTGCCGGCGAGCAGGGCAGAGGTTTTGCTGTCGTGGCCGATGAGGTGCGCACCCTGGCCAGTCGTACCCAGGAGTCCACGGAAGATATTCAACAAATGCTGGCGCAGCTGCAAACGGGCGTGCAAAGCGCGGTGTCTGCGATGAACTACTCCAATGAAATGACCGGCGAGGCAGTGCAGGCGGCTAACGATGGGGGCGAATCTCTGGTCAGTATCAGCGATGCTGTGGGTTCGATTACCAATATGGCGATTCAAATTGCCTCTGCAGCCGAAGAGCAGAGCTCTGTGACGGCCGATATTGATAAAAACCTGGTGGAAATCAATCAATTGGCCATGAATACGTCGGACGATGCGGCCAAAACGGCCAACGCCAGTCGCGAGTTAAGTGCGCTGTCACAAAATTTGCGCGATCTTGTGGGTAGCTTTAGAGTGTAGGCCTTGGCCTATACAGGAGCACAACGTGAAGCGCAGTGACAGTATTATTCTTATTGGTATGCCGGGTGCTGGGAAAAGCACCATAGGCGTTTTATTGGCAAAGGAGTTGGCCCGTGAGTTTGTCGATACGGATTTACTGATTCAGACGCACGCGGGCAAGACCCTGCAGGATATCGTCTACGAAGCAGGTTATTTGCATTTGCGGGAGCTGGAAGAGGCGACATTATTGCAGCTTAGTTGCGACCAGCATGTGGTGGCCACTGGCGGCAGCGCGGTCTACAGTGATGCCGCCATGGCGCTGCTTAAGTCATTGGGTCAAATCGTATATTTGCAGCTGCCCGAGCAAGAATTGGTCGAGCGTATCCACAATATGAGTACCCGCGGCCTGGCAAAGCCAGCTGAGCAGAATTTTGCTGAGGTGTACGCCGAGCGAGTACCTCTATATGAAAAGTATGCCGATATCACCATCGACTGTCGCGACAAAAGCCCGGCGCAGATTGTGGATGAAATTATCTACCAGGAAGCTGAGCAGTACGCCGACATGGATGCCTAATTTAGAATGACCGCTGACCAGAACTAAAAAAGCGCAGCTGAGCAGCTGCGCTTTTTTAATATCTAGCTTTTTAATACTTTGAGTTGTTCACTGCTCAGCTGCAGGAAGCGAGAGGTGGGGCCTGCGTCTTCGTAGATTTCGTCACCAAATTCATCATGAGCCACGACTTTACTGCCTTTTATATAAGGCATTGAAGCTTCCAGCTCGTAAAGAGCGCTGGCAATTAAGTCGGCTATGAGCTGTTCCCGGGTCTTTTTAGGATACATTTTCGCCAGCGCTTCGAGCTTGGCCGCTACCTCTACCGGCAACTTGATGCTGTAGTCGTTGCTGGTCAATTCGCCACTGGCGGTTTTCTCCCAGTAAGTCAGTAGTTCTCCGGGCTTTATATCCATGGTTTATACCTCGCCAATATTACTGAATTTGCCCGCTCGACTGGGCCTGTGTACTTTGAATATAGAATAAAAGTATTTGTAAAACAATGGTTTATCCGCCACCCGGAGCGTCTTCTTGTGATTGTGTTGGCAGCCGTGTATCGTATCGCCTTTTTTCTATACAGCAAGAATTGCGTGCACACTGTCCGCTACACGGCGGCAATTGCTGCAAATAATACTGAGGAGTGGCAGACGTATGAAGGTCATCTTACTGGGGGCGCCGGGTGCAGGGAAGGGCACGCAGGCAAAAATGATTATGGACAAGTTCGGCATTCCGCAAATTTCTACCGGGGACATGTTGCGTGCTGCGGTAAAGGCGGGTACCCCTTTGGGTGTGCAGGCAAAAGATATAATGGCGGCCGGCGGCCTGGTGCCAGATGATCTGATCATCGCTTTGGTTAAAGAGCGTATCGCAGCCGATGATTGCGTCAAAGGTTTTTTGTTTGATGGTTTCCCTCGTACCATCCCTCAAGCTGAAGCCTTGCTCGAAGCGGGCATTGATATTGACCATGTAATTGAAATTGACGTGGCCGATGAAGAGATTGTTAGTCGCTTAAGCGGTCGTCGCGTGCACGAGGCTTCTGGCCGTGTATATCACATAGAGCATAATCCACCTAAAACCCCAGGCCTTGATGACGAAACCGGCGAAGAGTTAGTACAGCGTGAAGACGACAAAGAGGAAACTGTACGTAAGCGTCTGGCGGTTTATCATGAACAGACAAAACCACTGGTAGATTTTTATCAGCAGCTTGAGGCGAAAAATCCAGATACTGCGCCCAAGTTTACCCGCGTAGCAGGTGTTGGCAGCGTCGATGCCATTCGCACACAATTATTCTCGGTGTTAAGCGATTGACTACATTCGATAGCTTGATAAATTCCAGATAATAAAAAAGGCCCGCAGGGCCTTTTTTATTATCTGGAATTTATTGTGAGCCAATTTTTCCACGGGACTAAGTCGTTATTTCTCACTTTTATTGAAAAAACTTAAAAATAACTACAGTTTTGCCTGAGAAACGTGCAATTTGAGTATTTTTTAAATATATTTACAATGCTCCTGCAGCGTTAAATGTGCTGTGCATTCACAGGTGCGACAAAGCAAAAACATATTAGGAGATAGAAAATGGCCAGAGTTGCGAAAAAAGCAGCGCGCAAAGCGCCGGCAAAACGTAAATCCGTAACCCGAAAATCCCCTAAGCGCGCAGCGTCAACGTCAGTTGATCCAGCTGTAGCAAAAATCCAAACTGCTGTTGATAAGGCACAAGCGCAGCTCGATGAGCACAAGAAAAAGCTTGATGCGGCGCGTAAGAAAGCACAGGCTGCAAAAACAAAAGCGGCAAAAAGTGGTAAAGCTGTTGATAAGCGTGCAGCTAAAACGGCCGCAAATGGCGTTACCAAAGCGAATGAAAAAGCCAGAACCTTGCGTGCCAATTTAGCTGAACAGAAAGCGCGTCTGGCAAAAGAGAAAAGTCTGGCGGCGGTGCGTTCTCTTGAAGCCGCAAGCAAAGCGAAATTGACAGAATTGGAAGAGCGCTTGTCTAGTCGCGCCAGCAGTGATTTGGAAAAGGCAAAAGCTGCATTTGAGGCCAAGTGGTTGAAGGCCCGGGCGAAAGCGGATGCACAAAAAGTAAAAACCGCTTCGCGCAAGTTGCAGGCGAAGGCAAAGGCTGCGGAAAAAAAGGCGAAGGCCAAGATGCGTGCCATCGAGCGTAAAGAGGCGGCTAAAGCTAAAGCCAAAACTCGCAAGGCTCCGGCTAAACGCAAAACCACAGCGCGCCGTGGACGCCCTGCCAAAAAAGCATAGTTTTACCCTCCAAGCCCCTGCATTGTAGGGGCTTTTTCTTTCTCGAACCCTTCCCCGAGCTTGGTGACAATTGCGCGATCTGTCAAAATAGGCGTTTTCGAACTGGAAACCCCTATGACTAAACTTCTCGCATTAGATACGTCGGGCGATGCCTGTTCTGTAGCTCTGTGGCACGATGGCCAGGTGCGCGAGAACTTTGAGTTGGCTGCGCAAAGCCACACTCAGCGCGCCCTGCCTATGATTGACGAGCTACTGGAGCAGGCCGGCATCACGTTGCAGCAAATTGATGCACTGGCAATTGGTGCTGGCCCCGGATCATTTACCGGTTTACGTATTGGTATGGGGGTTATTCAGGGATTGGCATTCGCCTGCGACAAGCCCGTGATTGCGGTTTGTACTCTGGAAGCGTTGGCTTGGCAGGCGCTTCTGGACAATCCCGATGCCAATGTTGTTTTGCCGGCATTGGATGCCCGTATGGGAGAAGTCTACTGGGGGCTTTACAGGCGGGCTGACCCAGATAGATTGACTGAACTTAGCCCGCCTGCCGCGACAGATCCTTCTCAGGTTGCCGCTGCTTTACCAGAGCTGGGCGAGCCTATATTGGGAGCTGGGGGCGGATGGAAGCTGCAGCCTCTGCAGGCTTGCGCCGCTCGCTACGACAGCGATGCCTTACCTCGGGCTGCGGCCGTGGTAGAGCTCGCTATTCAGCGCTGGCGTGAAGGCCAGATGCAAGATGCTCTAACAGTGCAGCCGAAATATGTCAGAGATACTGTTTCCTGGAAAAAACGCGAGCGCATTCGCTCCTAGAGCCGGTTTACCGTTCCTACCATCGAGATACGTTATGAATGAGCAAGACACCACTGTATTCAATCAAGGGTTAATTGACTTTGTTAGCGCTTCGCCAACGCCGTTTCATGCAGCCGCGTCTATGGCTAAAAAATTGCGTGATGCCGGTTTCAGTGAGCTGAAAGAGTCAGAGCATTGGTCGTTAGAGCCTGGTGGCCGGTACTATGTGATTCGCAATGATTCTTCTTTGATCGCGTTTATTCACGGTCGTGAGCCGCTGGTGGATGCGGGAATTAGAATGTTTGGCGCTCATACTGATAGCCCCTGTTTAAAGGTCAAGCCCAATGCCCGGATTATCAGCTCCGGTTATTATCAGTTAGGCGTCGAAGTGTATGGCGGTGCTTTGTTGGCGACCTGGTTTGACCGCGATCTGTCCATTGCCGGGCGGGTAAGCTTTCGCTCCGCCAGCGACTCGCCCGAGAGCCGTTTGGTTGATTTCAAGGCGCCTATTGCCATGGTGCCAAGTCTTGCGATTCACCTGGATCGTGAAGCCAACCGCAATCGCAGCATTAATGCGCAAACCGATATCCGCCCAATACTGATGCTTGCCGATGACAATCCCGATCAGTTCACTTTTGCAGCATTATTGCTGGCGCAACTTCAGTCTCAGTATCCCGATATTGATGCCCGAGAGATTCTCGACTTCGAATTGTGTTTGTATGACACACAAGCTCCCGCTGTTGTTGGTCTGCGCAAAGAATTTATCGCCAGTGCCAGGCTGGACAACTTGCTCAGCTGTTATGTTGGTCTTGAAGCGCTGTTAGACGCAGGTGATGAGCAGAGTAGCCTCTTGGTGTGTACGGATCATGAGGAAATCGGCAGCGCCTCGGCCTGCGGCGCGAAAGGTCCAATGCTGGAACAATTTCTTCAGCGGTTGGTGCCAAATACCAGCGATCGCCTGCGCGCTCTGGATGCTTCTATGATGATTTCTGCCGACAACGCCCACGGTGTTCATCCTAACTTTGCGCAGAAACACGACGCCGAGCATGGCCCGGTGTTAAACCGTGGGCCGGTGATTAAAATTAATGCCAACCAGCGTTACGCTACCACCAGTGAAACCAGTGCCCTTTTTAAGATGCTGTGTTCAGAGGCCGAGGTCGGGGTGCAGAGCTTCGTTTCACGTACGGACATGGAATGCGGTAGTACGATCGGACCGATTACCTCAGCTGAAGTTGGTGTTAAGACATTGGATGTAGGTGTTCCGACTTTTGCAATGCACTCAACCCGCGAGCTGGCCGGTACCGAGGATGCACACGCCTTGTACAAAGTCGCGCGGCAGTATTTTGCCAGGCCGCAAGCTCCCGGTCGTTTCGCTGGCCGGTGAGGGTACTAGTCATATCCGGTTACGACGCCGCTAGCCACAAGCGCTGGCGGCAAGGGCTGGAGGTCGCCTTGCCGGATATAGCGTTTACCCATATTGCTCTGCCGCCACGCTATTTTAGTTGGCGTATTCGCGGCAACAGTCTTTCCCTGGCAACGCTCTACCGCGACTCGCTTGAGGCTCAGTACGATGTATTATTAGTGACGTCCATGGTGGACTTATCCAGTTTGCGCGGCATGGTGCCTGCGCTGGCAGGTTTGCCTACACTAGTGTACTTCCACGAGAACCAGTTCGCTTATCCCCCGAACGAAAATCAAACGCCTAGCGTCGAGCCGCAAATTGTGACGCTTTATGCGGCGGTTTGCGCTGACCGTGTAGTATTTAACACTGAATTTAACCGCAGCAGCTTTTTATTCGGAGTGAAGCAACTAATGGCAAAATTGCCTGATTTGGTTCCCCAGGGACTGGAGCTAGAGCTTGCGAAAAAATCACGGGTGATTCCCGTCCCCCTCGAAACGGAGCTTTACCATGACAAAGTCGGGGGGCAAAACGAAAAACCGCAAATGGTGTGGAATCATCGCTGGGAATACGATAAAAACCCGGATTTACTCTTGGCTGCCTTAAAGCTTTTGCAAAAACATTATGGTGGTCATCTGCCTTTTACCTTGCATGTGGTGGGGCAGAGATTTCGCACCGCGCCCCCGGCTTTTGCAAAAATAAAGTTGTTACTGCAAGAGACCGGGGCGTTGGGCCAGTGGGGCTATATGGAGGACTTGGCAGGATATCGCGCGCTGTTACAGAGCTGCCAATGGGTCTTATCAACGGCGGACCATGACTTTCAGGGCCTGTCGGTATTGGAAGCCGTTGCGGCGGGCTGTGTGCCGGTGCTGCCCAGGCGCCAGGTCTATCCAGAATTTTTCGACCTGGATTACTGTTACAACGTCACCGGCGATCTAAATACAGACGCCCGGAGTCTTGCCGATAAGTTGCTCGTGCAGCTGCAGCAGACGGCGGATGGCAACCCCCTGCGGCATGCGCCTGACGTTTCAGACTTGAGCTGGTCAAGGCTTGCTCCGGTATATCGCAGTCTGCTGACCGACCTTGCTACACATACCGGCAAAGGGTCTGTATTATAGGCCCCCGCTTTTGAACCAACGAAGAGAGTCTGATGAGCAAGCAACGAGTACTGACCGGTATCACCACCACAGGGACGCCGCACCTGGGTAACTATGTGGGGGCCATTCGCCCAGCGATTGCCGCCAGTGAAGACCCGTCCTTTGAGTCGTTTTATTTTCTCGCCGATTACCATGCATTGATCAAATGCCATGATCCGGAGCGTGTAGAACAGTCGCGTCGGGAAATTGCGGCGACCTGGCTTGCGCTGGGCTTAAATACCGACAAAGCGGTTTTTTATCGTCAGTCAGATGTGCCTGAAATTACTGAGTTGTGCTGGTTTCTCACTTGCATGGCGGCCAAAGGCCTGATGAATCGCGCCCATGCTTACAAAGCGGCAGTGGCTGCTAACGAAGAGGCGGGCGAAGATCCAGACTATGGCATTACTATGGGTTTGTACAATTACCCGGTGTTAATGGCGGCGGATATTTTAATGTTCAACGCCAATAAAGTTCCTGTGGGCAAAGACCAGATTCAACATATCGAGATGGCACGCGATATTGCGGCTCGTTTCAATCATCATTACGGTGAACACTTTGCGCTGCCCGAGGCGGTGGTAGATGATAAAGTGGCCACCTTGAATGGCCTTGATGGCCGCAAAATGAGCAAGAGCTACAACAACACCATTCCTCTGTTTTTAACAGAAAAACAGCTGAAAAAGCACATCAATAAAATTAAAACCAATTTGCTTGAGCCGGGCGAGGCGAAAGACCCGGATACCTCAACGGTATTCCAAATTTGGGAGGCTTTCGCCAGTGACACTCAAGTGGCTGAAATGCGCGATAAATTCGCCCAGGGCATTGCCTGGGGTGAGGCCAAGCGAGAGCTTTTCGAGCTGATTAACGGTCAAATAGGCGAGGCGAGAGAAAAGTATTTCGACTTGATGGAGCGTCCTGCAGACATCGAAGAGATACTTCAGGCCGGCGCTGCCAAAGCTCGTGAGCACAGCGCACCTTTGTTAGAAAAGGTGCGCCGCGCCGTTGGTTTAAAGCCTATGATTTGAGTTTACTAACGACCCGGTAAATACCCTGTGTCAGCGTGGTCAGGTCCGCCTCGCTGATGCAGTAGGGCGGCATGATGTACACCAGTTTGCCGAAAGGCCTGACCCAGATTCCCTGTTCCACAAAGGCCGGTTGCAGTTGCTCCAGTGCTTGAGCCTTGTGTAGCTCTACCACGCCTATCCCTCCCAGCACCCGTACATCTGCCACTGCTTTGAGCTTGCGGCAGGCATCCAATTCTATCTTCAGCTGTGTTTCGAGGCGCTTTATATTGGCTTGCCAATCGTTTTCCAGCAGCATATCGATGCTCTCGCAGGCCACTGCACAGGCCAGCGGGTTGCCCATAAACGTTGGGCCGTGCATAAACACTCCAGCCTCGCCGCGGCAAATACCCTCACTGACCTTATCGTTGCACAGAGTCGCCGCTAGGGTCATATAGCCGCCGGTCAAGGTTTTGCCCAGGCAGAGAATGTCGGGGCTGATATCAGCGTGCTCACAGGCAAACAACTTGCCGGTGCGGCCGAAGCCGGTGGCGATTTCGTCGGCTATGAGCAGCACATCGTGTTTATCGCACAACTCGCGCAGCGCCTTGAGGTAGTCGGCACTGTACATCCACATGCCGCCCGCCCCTTGAACAATGGGTTCAACAATCACCGCGGCCACATCTTTTTTGTTCTCAAGCAAGTGCTGAATACTGGCTATATCCTGAGGTTGCAGCGTCTCGCCAAAGCGCGCCTGAGGGCGCTCGGCAAAATACTGCTGCATCAGGTTTTCGGCGAATAAATGATGCATTCCGGTCACCGGATCGCACACGCTCATCGCGCCGAAGGTATCGCCGTGATAGGCATTTTTCAGTGCAATAAAACGATGCTTTTGCGGTTGTCCCGCTGAATGCCAATATTGCAGGGCCATTTTCATAGCCACCTCGACGCTCACCGAGCCGGAGTCCGATAAAAAGACCTTGTTTAAGCCGGCAGGGGAGTGTTTAACCAGCTTTTCGCACAGCCGCACCGCGGGCTCGTGGGTCAGACCTCCGAACATCACATGGCTCATGGCCTCGGCCTGCTCGTTAAGGGCGCGATTAAGGCGCGGATGATTGTAGCCATGCAATACGCTCCACCAGGAGGACATGCCGTCAATCAGCGTGCGGCCGTCATGCAAATACAGCCTCACGCCTTCGGCGCGCTTTACGGCGAAGGTCGGAGTCGGATTTAAAAATGATGAATATGGGTGCCAGACATGTTCGCGGTCCAGCTCGAGTACTTGTTCGTTGGATAAATGCATAACTTTTAGCCCAATCGATCAGTCGGGCGCCTTTGCGTGTCAGAGGCGCCCAAGGCTAAAAGGCTTAGTCGTTTATGTCCAGTGTACTATTGGAACCGTTTCACTAACTCAAACTGGTTTTGCGTTAATGTGGCAACCGCTTGGTTAAGGCGATCCGCTTCTTGGATTTGCGATTGCGCCGATTCCGCAATATCAGTGATATTGCGGGTATTTCGATCAATATCGCTGGCGCTGGCTGACTGCTGTTCCGCCGCCGCGGCAATTTGATGGGACATCTGATCGATGGTCTCCACGGCTCCGGCAATTGACTGCAGGGCCTGGGTGATTTTCTCCATTTCAGTGTTGCTGCGCTCCACATGGGAATGGCAGTCCTGCATCTGGTCATCGGCGAGAGTGGTGGTCTGGGTGAGTTCTGCGATCATTCCCTGGATATCTTCAGTCGATTGTTGGGTGCGCTGAGCCAGGGTGCGTACCTCATCGGCCACTACGGCGAAGCCGCGCCCCTGTTCTCCAGCTCGGGCGGCCTCGATCGCCGCATTGAGCGCTAACAGGTTGGTTTGCTCGGCAATACCCCGAATCACATCCACCACAGAGCCGATGTTGCGGCTGCGCTCGATTAAACGGTTCAGTACCTCACTTAATCCGCCCACAGTATTAGATAAGTCGCCAATGGCGGCCCCGGCGCTGACAATTACAGTGCGGCCGCGCTCTACCTCTTTTAACGCCTCGCGGGTAGCGCTGGAAGTTTGCGTGGCCCCAGAGGCTACTTCTTGTACTGCAAGGCTCATCTGGCTCATGGCATGAGCGACATTGGCCGTTTGCTGGCGCTGTTCGTCGATATGAGAGAAGGTTTGCTCGGCTTGCTGACGGGCTTCCTTGGCATGTCTGGCAACGTCTCCGGCAGAGGATTCAAAGCGGCCCAGCGCAGTGCGAAGCCTGGCGCGTTGGGCGATATTGGCCAGCATGATTTCCCCAATGGCATCGGCTCTGCCGGTATAGATAAAAGCGGCGAGTGGATCACTGTGGGTTTCGCGAGCGCGGTTAAGCGGCACTTTAAGCAGCAAACCTGCCCCCAAATGGGCGCATAGCGCTAGTGCTGCGGCGCTTACCGTGAGCGCCGTGATTGATAGGCCGGTGCCACTGAGAAAACCGATAGCGGTGAGCAGTAGCAGTGCCACCACAAAAGTCGCCACGGCCACTTGGCTGCGCTGCCAGATTTTAACCGCTGCAGAGCAGTAAGATTTACCTTGTCGCAAGCGGCTGTAGCATTGCTCAGCTCTTTGCACCAGCGTGGAATCAGCGCGTACCCGCACTGATTCATAACCTGTGGTTTTTCCACCTTCGCCCACCGGAGTGACATAGGCGTCGACCCAGTAATGATCGCCATTTTTACAGCGGTTTTTTACTAGCCCCATCCAGGCATTGCCCTGCTTTAAGGCCCCCCAGAGCATGGCAAAGGCGTCGCTGGGCATATCTGGGTGGCGCAGAATATTATGTGGCTGGCCGATTAGCTCGGATTCTTCAAAACCGCTTATTGTGCAAAAGGTGTCGTTGCAGTAAACGATTTTACTGTTTAAGTCGGTGGCAGAGACGATTTCTTCGCCGGGTTTTACTGGAACTTCTTTTTGAGTGACCGGCCCATTGTTACGCATGGTTTTTCCCTTAGTGTTGCAGTTAGGCTGCTGATCTTTCGCTGCTGCGATATAGATCAGACAGGCGCTGTAATTGGCTTGCCAGCGCTCTTTGTGTGCTTAGCGGAATATCGGCAAATGCCACGCTCACTTGAGTGTGACGGTATGGGGTGGTGACAACCCGCGCCGATTTTACGTGCGCCTGCGTACTTATATGTAGCTTGCCTAATTGAAATTCGCAAAGGGGCAAGAAGGCTTCGCGATGTAATGAGCCAAGATGATTGCCTGGCAGCGCCAGGCGCATCCCCCCGCCAGATAAGTTGATAATGTTCACTGTTTGCGGTTCGCTGCCGACGCTGCGCACTTTTGCTTTTAGCGGCTCGCCCGGCAGGGTGAATCTTTCCCAGCTGCGACGCGGGCGGTAGTGTATTTCGTGCGGTAATAAACAGGCAATCTCCCGGCGCGGCGCGGCCGTGTCCAGCCGTTCCAGGGTCATGCTGATGATCTCGTCCCCATGGCGTTGTTCTATTATCAGTTTCTCGGCTACGTTTGCGCTCAAGTTGTTCGGATTCAACTCATCCAGCCAGATCAGCCCGCGCGCTTTGTCCACCGCCAACACCATGCTTTGGTAGCTGGTTTCGATGCCCGGAATTTTTACTCCGATAAACTGGCGCTTACTGTACCAGAGCTCTAGCTGCGCTAGTGCTTGCAAAGAGCAGGGTGGGGGACTGCTCGCGCTGGACGTTTGCGGTTTGGGAAGTTCGCTCTTTTTACTGAATAGGCGACTAAGCAGTGACATAGGTGCGTCTCAGATGATGAATTAGCGGGTTAATACCGCCAGAGCAAAGGCTGTGCCATTGGGCTGTCGGCCACGCACCGCCTGGGCTGCACGCAATTCGGGTAAAACGCTGGACGCTTATCCGGCAAACTGGTGCCGCCCGGCGGCAAAGACAATTCCATCCTCTGGGTAAAATCCGTACAATGGCGCCCCGAATTCAAGACAGGTTGGAAAGCATTGCATGAGCGACACGGCATCTGAAGCGGCAACGCGCAAAGAGCGGCTGGAATTTAACAAGTTGCAAAAGCGCCTGCGACGGCAGGTGGGCTCGGCCATTGCTGACTTCAATATGATTGAAGAGGGCGACAAAATAATGGTGTGCCTGTCGGGTGGCAAGGACTCCTATGGCATGCTCGATATTTTACTCAGTCTGCAGAAAACCGCACCGGTAAATTTTGAGCTGGTGGCGGTCAATATGGACCAAAAGCAGCCGGGCTTTCCTGAACATGTGCTTCCTCAATACCTGGATGCTATTGGTATTGATTATCACATCGTGGAAAAAGATACCTACAGCATCGTCAAAGAAGTTGTACCAGAGGGAAAAACCACATGTGGTCTCTGCTCGCGACTGCGCCGTGGCACGCTTTACAGTTTTGCCGATGAAATTGGGGCCAATAAGATCGCTCTTGGCCACCACCGCGACGACATTATCGAAACGTTATTTTTGAACATGTTTTACGGCGGTAAATTGAAGGCTATGCCCCCTAAATTGTTGGCCGATAACGGCCGCAATGTGCTGATTCGACCCTTGGCCTACTGTAAAGAAAAAGATTTAGCGGCCTTTGCCGAAGCCCGTGACTTTCCGATTATTCCCTGCAATTTGTGTGGGTCGCAGGAGAATTTACAGCGCCAGGTGATCAAGCAAATGCTGGGCGATTGGGAAAAATCACATCCGGGTCGGGTTGAAACTATTTTTACCGCCATTTGTAATGTCGCGCCGTCGCAATTGGCCGATCGCAATCTGTTTGACTTTGCAGGCTTGTCCCCTCAGCAGACTCAGCCTGACACGGCAGACTCCGGCCAGGGAAAGCCCTATGCGGGGCCAGCGTTTATTAACGCCATGGAGATATAACACCTCTATACTGAAGGTATATCGCTCAGGCTGCCTTGAGCCGATGATCCATAACTTCAGGAGGTTGTAGTGCGAATTGGTGTACCCCTTGAGATTAAAAGCGAAGAGTATCGGGTTGCCCTGACGCCGGCTGCGGCGGCTGAACTGATTGCTGCGGGGCACAGCATATTTGTGCAGGCATCAGCGGGTGAGGCCAGTGGCTTTAGCGATGCCGAGTACGCTGAGTTGGGTGCGCAAGTGGTATCCGAGGCAGGTGAAGTGTTCACCGCAGCCGAGCTGATTGTTAAAGTAAAAGAGCCCCAGGCGCACGAGTGCAGACTGCTCAAACCCTCCCATAAATTGTTTACCTTTCTCCATTTGGCCGCTTCCCCTGACTTGGCGCGCAGGCTATGCGATATTGGTGTCACCGCCATTGGTTACGAAACCGTCGCCGATGAAGCTGGGCACCTGCCACTGCTGACACCTATGTCTGAGATTGCCGGGCGTCTGGCGGCTCAGGCCGGGGCGCATTATCTGGAAAAGCCCCAAGGCGGGCGCGGCATACTCCTGGGTCAAGTGGGCGGAGTGCCAGCCGCGCAGGTGACCGTTATCGGTGGAGGTATTGTGGGTACCCAGGCGGCGCGCGTGGCGCTGGGCTTGGGCGCCAGGGTCAGTGTTTTGGACACTTCGCTGGCACGCTTGCGGCAGCTTGATGAGCTTTTTGCCGGCAGAGTATCTTTAGAGTATGCAGCACCCGCGCGCGTCGCAGAGCTGGCGGCGCAAAGTGATATGTGTATTGGTGCTGTGCTCTTGCCGGGGGATAGGGCACCGCAATTGCTCAGTCGAAAGCAGGTTGCGCGGATGCGCCCGGGCAGTGTGCTGGTGGATGTGGCCATTGATCAGGGCGGTTGCTTTGCAACGTCTCAGCCGACCACACACACTCGGCCAGTCTATGAAGTGGACGGCGTGTTGCATTATTGCGTCGCTAATATTCCTAGTGCCGTGGCGCGAACGTCGACAATAGCGCTGTGCCATGCGACACTTCCGCTGGTAAAGATTTTGGCGCAAACGGGATTGTCGCATCCCCAGCTGCGGGCAGGTATAAATATTGAGCAGGGGAGGATTGTGCACCCTGTTGTTGCCCGCGCAGTGACCCAAGCTTGGAAATCGACGGCGCCATCTGAGGATTGAGCACAATAATGAAAGATAATTCGCCTTCATTTTTCGAAGGCATATCATTTCAACTGGCTAAGATCGGCATTATTTTGGCTTTTGTGGTGAGCTTTGTGATTAGCTCACTGCAGGTGTATATCGATTACAAAGCTCAATCTCGCGAGTTGGAGCAACTTATCGATCATGTGGTCGAAGTTGCCACCCCTCCAGCCGCTCGCGCCGTGCATACTTTGGATAACGATCTCGCCCTTGAAGTGGTCAACGGCCTGTTGACCTACCAGTTTATTGACGAGGTGGTAGTAAAAGACGAGCGCGGTAACATCCTTGCCGAAGTGCGCCGAGAACACTCCCACGAAGATGTCAGCTGGCTTAGCACTGTTGTCGCTGGAGAGGATTTTACCTACGCCTCTCAGCTCAAGGTCCCCGGCTATGGCCTTCAGGGCGCGGGTGAAATCATTTTTCGGGTTGATAAAAGCCTTGCCTTAGCGAGTTTTTACCGCCGCTCTGAAGTGAACCTGCTAGTGGGTATACTGCGCAATTTTCTGTTCGTGGTGCTTCTGTTTATTGCCTTTTACTTTATTCTTACCAAGCCTTTGGTGCGCCTATCCCAAGAGATTAATTCAATCGATCCAGACCAGCCCGGTGTCAGAAGACTAACCCCCTTAAAGGCACACCGCCGCGATGAGCTGGGTACGGTGATCAGTAGCAGTAACCAGTTATTGGATGTGGTTGAATTGTCTCTTGCCAAGCGACGGGCGGTCGAGTTGGCGCTGCGCAAAAGTGAGGAGCATCTCAGGCAAATCGTCGATAGCCTACCGGTGCTTATTGGTGCGCGAAATATCGAGGGGTACTATCTGTTCGCCAATAAAGCGCTGGCAGATACCCTGGGTTATACCCCGGAGCAAATGCGCAACGTGCATGTGCGGCAGTTACTAAAAGATTCCGTCCTGGACGTAGACACTATTCTCGCTAATGATTTGCGCGTTATTCGTGACGCTGAGGAGGTCGATGTCATTGAAGAGAGCTTTGTCGGTGCAGACGGCTCTCAACTGTATTTGCAAACTCACATGATGCCGCTGGATTACTACGACGAGAAAGTCAGCTTGGTGGTCTCGGTTGATGTAACAGAGCGAAAGAATGCGCAGGCCAAAATGGAGTACATGGCCCATCACGACGCACTTACCGGCCTGCCGAACCGGCTGCAATTGGTTGAAAGGCTCGAGCACGAAGCAAAGCGGGCTCAACGTCATGGGTATTATGGTGCGGTACTGTTTATTGACCTAGATAAGTTCAAAAATATCAACGATTCATTGGGACACCCGGTAGGTGACAGGATGTTGCAAGAGGTGTCTCGCCGGCTGCAGTCCTCGGTACGAGAGGAAGATCTGGTCGCCCGTCTCAGCGGTGACGAATTTGTGGTAGTTCTGACTGTACTGGATCAAAATATTGACACAGCTGCGTTAAAGGCTGGTGAAATCAGCGAAAAAATACGCTCTTTAATCTGTGTTCCGTATCTACACGAGGATATGGAGTTACGTGTAACTTGCAGTGTTGGGGTGGTTATCTATCCCGATAAAAACAACAGTGTGCACGAATTACTTCGCTATGCAGATACTGCTATGTATCAAGTGAAAGAGACTGGGCGCGATGCGATTGAGTTCTTTAACGAAGAAATGGCGCATAAGGTTAGTCGTCAATTGGTGCTGGAGGGCGATTTACATCGCGCGCTCGAGGACCGTCAGTTTGCCCTGCATTATCAGCCTAAAATTGATGTAGTTACTGGCAATGTGGTTGGCGCTGAGGCTCTCTTGCGCTGGCATCATCCGGAAAAGGGAAATGTTTCCCCGCTGGAGTTTATTCCAGTGCTGGAAACGTCCGGTTTGATTTTACAAGTAGGACATTGGGTTATTGAGCAGGCCTGCAGCGACTTAGAGTCTTGGATTGACCGGGGGCTTTGGCGTGAAGGTATGAGGCTTAGTGTTAATATCAGCCCACGGCAATTTCGTCGCGATCGCTTTGCCGATGATGTTATACAAACATTGGATAAATACCACTTGCCCTTCGATGTGTTGGATATGGAGGTAACCGAAGGTATTGTCATTCAGCAGGTAGATGAAACCATTGCCACTATGACCCGCTTACAAGCCCACGGGGTAAGCTTTTCCTTGGATGATTTCGGCACCGGGTATTCGTCTATTAGTTACTTAAAGCGCTTGCCTGTAGCAACACTAAAAATTGATAAGAGTTTTATCCGCGATATTATCGTTGATCACAGTGATCGAGTGCTGGTCGAAACCATTATTACCATGGGGCGCTTGTTGGAGCTCGAAATTGTAGCAGAAGGGGTTGAGCAGTTAGAGCAGCTCGATATTCTGCGCGATTATGGCTGTCACTGTTATCAGGGCTTTTATTTCAGCCCTGCGGTGGGAAAAGATCGGTTTGAGTCGTTCCTTGCGGATAAGGCTTAGCTCAAGCGCCCAAGCAAATACGGAATGGCTGTTTCCACACGCAGTATGCGTGGCCCCAGAGTAACCCCCTGAAAGCCTCTTTGGCAAAAACTATTCAGTTCTTTATCGAGAAAGCCACCCTCTGGCCCAATGGCTAAAACCAGAGGTTCTTGTATCTGGTAAGGGCAGGGGTGCTCAACATAGGGGTGAGCGATCAGCTTTTTATCTTCACCGCAATAGTTTTCAAGCTGATCTTCTATAAAAGGACGAAACCGCTTGGCAAAGGTTATTTGCGGTAATTGTGTGTCACAGCTTTGTTCCAGGCCCAGGATTAGCTCCTCGGTTAACTTCTGTGGTGTTAACTGCGGGGACTGCCAGTAGCTTTTCTCTACCCGTGCACTTTGCAGTAATACGATATCTTTTATTCCCAAGGCGGCCATATTTTGCAGGCTGCGTTTGAGCATCGGGGGGCGGGGAAGCCCGAGGATAACGCGTATTTTTGCCGCGCAAGGGGGCGCTTGGTTTAGCTCAATGGCCAAGGTGATGGCTTCTGTGCTGAGCTTGGTGATAATCCCGCTGCCGATATGGCCGCCCAGTAAACCAACTTTTAAACTGTCGCCGATACGCGCCTTTTGTATACGGGTGATATGTTCGATGCGCCGCGCATCACGAATCTCGGCGATGTTTTCTGAGCGTAAATCTTCGGGTAATAGCAGAATTAGGTTCATAGGCGCCTTAAAAGTGGCGCCCCGGAGACGATTTGAACGTCCGACCTGCCGCTTAGGAGGCGGCTGCTCTATCCAACTGAGCTACCGGGGCATATTGGCTAAGGGCATTTTGTGCGCCTCAAACAACGGGGCGCTATTGTAAAAAAAATTGCCCGTTAACGCCATGCCCCAACATATGGTCAGGCTTTGACAACAGTATTGGACAAAGAGCTATTAGTGGTGCCGCCTTTGGCGTTGTACAGCTCGCTGGATTCCGTTTTACCTTTGATTAAATTGACTAAGCGTTTAAGGGTCTGCTGCGAGCGGCCAATCAACTTACCATTGATCTCATTGCGCTTTTTGCAGTGCGCCAGTGTTTGCTGGAGCTCTTCCCAAGCGGAAATCATAGGTGTTAATTCAGTTTGATTTTGCATATAGCTTAACCAGCCGTTACTGTCGGCAGGTAGCGATAAGCTTTTCAGTAGCGCGGTTCGTTCGCCGGCATGCGCCTCGAGAATATTGATGTATTCCGATTTGGCTTCTACCAACGTAGCGAGCGCCTCATGATCACGCTGCTTAAGGATTTCTGACTCTTGCTGTAATAGAGTTAACAGTTGCTCAGCAGCTTGTTGGTCGCGTGCGAGCATTTCCCGCACAAGTTGGGGATTGACTGACATAAGTTATACCTCGGGCGAGGAGTGAGGTAGGTTGGGGCCACCTCAATCCAGGCTTTTAGTGTTAGCCGAGCAGGTCGTCTTGCGCCAGCATGGCTTCGGCCAGGCGCTCAGCGTTAATTTCGAAGCGGCCCTCGGCAATCGCCTGTTTAACAGCGGATACTTTGTCGCTGTTAACCTCGGATGCACTGCCAATTGCTGCTTCAAGTTTATTCAGGCTCTGGGCCTCGGAGCTTAACACCACGCTCTCCGAACTCCTTTCCGGACTTTGAGTTGCACGGTTGCCCGCGTCGCTGCGGTTTGCCGTGTTTGAGGTGCCACTGCCCCTTTGGGTAAGTGTGCTGCCCGGCTTTACGGTGTTACTGGTATCGATAGCCATAATTTTCCCAACCTTACATTAATTACATGACCGAAACTTATGTCACGAGACGGCAGTTGCACGTCTCGCTTATCCGCTATCGGCGGGGGTCTCGATAACTTTAGTGCGATTAATAACTTTTTTGTGCACCACTGCCCACTTTATGGCTAAAAGTTGGCCGCGACCCGCCCTTGCGAGACGATATGGGCGCGAATGATACGCTCTGAGCTCAAATTACGCACCCGAATCTGCTCACCGATGCGGCCACTCGACAGGGCCTCGGCCTGTGTGGCGACACTAATGGCGCCACTGCCCGACTCTAAAGTGACCACATCGCCTCGGTTGATCGCCAGTGGCTCCTCAACCAGCGCTGGGCGAAAGGGTTCGCCGGCTTCTATAGGACGCTTGAGCTGTTTGCCAATCAACCTCTGGTTGTCCGTAAAGTAGCCAGACCTGAGATCGGAACCCGGCATCATGACTATTTCTAGATCGCTCTGGCTGATGACCTCTTGTCGCCCCATTCCTCGGCGAGCGACGAGAATTTGGCGGTAAATATCCACCTGGGCTCCCAGATAAATTTTCCATGGGGCCTGGCCGTCGCAGCGTGCCAGGACACTAACAGAGCCGCCGTCGCCGGTTAAATCGCGCACCTCGAAATCTATGGGTTGCGAGCAATTGGCCAGTTTTAGGCGTCTGTCCAGCGCCGCAACGTCGATTTCGACTCGCTCGGAGTGCTCGCCATAATGCCGCTGCAGGTAGTTGTGCGCCTGTTTTAGCAGGGCGCTTAAGTCATGATGCTCAGCGGCCTGTAGCGACTTGACGCTGCCTGCGGTGACGACCAGCAAGATAATGGCGCAAAAATTTCGTACCAGCGTCATAGTGTCCTATCCTAATAAAGACGGCGCGATGCTTTAATAACAGCTAAACTCCGTCAAATTTCAGCCGATAACTGGTTAATACGGTTGAATTAGCAAGGTTTGTGCCTGCAGACGAAAGTCTTAAACCTAAACTGGCAGCGACAGCTGAACCGATAATAATTGAGTGAGGGTGGCCCCCATTCTTTAGCGTAATAATGAGGTCCGTATGGCTGGTGTACTAGATAGCGTCAATCAAAGAACCCAATTGGTGGGGCAAAACCGGCTGGAGCTGTTGTTGTTCCGGCTCTCGGGCCAGCAACTCTACGGCATCAATGTCTTCAAGGTAAAAGAGGTATTACAGTGCCCCAAGCTGAATGAAATACCGGGGCGCAGTGGTGTTGTGCGCGGCGTTGCGCATATTCGCGGCGGCACTATTCCGATTTTGGATATGAACCTCGCGATCGGTCGCAAGCCGTTGGAAGATATCGAAAACTGCTTTGTGATTATCACCGAATACAACCGGACTTCGCAGGGCTTTTTAGTTCGCGGCGTCGAGCGCATCGTCAATATGAACTGGGGTGACATCCACCCGCCGCCGCAGGGGGCAGGTAAAGAGCACTACTTGACCGCGGTGACAGAAGTAGATGACAAGCTGGTGGAAATTGTCGATGTTGAAAAAATCCTCGCCGAGGTTTCGCCCATCAGCGAAACGATCAGCGCCGGGGTGGTGGAAGATGGCCTGAGTGAGCGCGTAGTCAAGAAGCAGATTTTGATCGTGGACGACTCCACCATTGCCCGAAAACAAATTCAGCGGGTGGTGGAATCCATGGGTATAGCCACCACCGTGAAGAAAGACGGCCGGGAGGCGATTGAGTTTTTGCATTCACTGCTGGAGGATGGCAAGGACCCGCTCAATGAGCTGATTATGATTATCTCAGATATTGAAATGCCGGAGATGGATGGTTATACATTCACCGCCGAAGTGCGAGCAAACCCCCAGTTGAAGGATATGTTCATTATATTGCACACGTCCTTAAGCGGTGTATTTAATGCCGCCATGGTGAAAAAGGTAGGGGCGGACGATTTTCTGGCCAAGTTTCACCCGGATGAATTGGCCAAGCGAGTCAACGATCGGGTACTGGCTATTACCGGTGAAGATCTTTTGTCTGAAAGTGAGTAAAATCAGCGAATTAGACGCTTTAGTTCATCTAAAACGTTCGCTAGGCGAACGTGTCAGGCAGGGTCGTTTATGAGTAGCCAGTTCCGAGGTTCTGAGCAGCAAATGGAGCAGGCGGAGTTTGATCACTTCCGCCAGTTTTTGCAGGATGCCTGTGGCATTGCGCTGGGAGAAAATAAGCAATACCTGGTCACCAACCGGGTACGACGGTTGCTGGAGGAGCACGGGCTGCACAGCTTCGGCGAGCTTATCACCGAGTTAAAACGCAATTCGAATCGCAGTCTGCGTGATCAGGTTATCGATGTGATGACCACTAACGAGACGTTTTGGTTTCGCGATACCTATCCTTTTGAGCATTTAAAAAACAAGTTATTGCCGGAGCTAATGGCGCCGGCTAATCGCATGTACGGGCCTGTGCGTATTTGGTCGGCAGCCTGTTCTTCTGGCCAGGAGCCTTACTCTTTGAGCATGACGGTCGAAGAGTACAAGCGCAAAGCCATGGGCACCCTGAGCCGACCGGTGCAAATTGTCGCGACTGACCTTTCTTCGATTGTTTTGCAGCAGGCGCGCCTGGGCGAATATGACCGATTATCCGTGATGAGAGGTTTATCGCCGGAGCGCCGGGATATGTTTTTCGACGCTGTCGATGCCAGTCGCTGGCGGGTCAAGCCCATTTTGCGAGACAAGATCGAGTTTCGACCGTTAAATTTGCTCGATTCCTACGCCGCACTCGGTCGGTTTGACGTAGTGTTTTGCCGCAATGTCCTGATTTACTTTAACGCCGAGCTGAAAGCCAAAATTCTGCAGAAAATCCACGCCAGCCTCAAACCTGGCGGGGTACTTTTTTTGGGATCTTCAGAGGGGGTAGGGCAGCTTGGGCATTTGTTTGAGATGGTTCGTTGCGAGCCCGGAATCCTCTATCGCGCACTGTAGTTCTCTCAATCGGCAAAGCGGCAACTGCTTACCGCTTTGCCGTGCCCGCCTCTCCCGCTTTGCTCCAGGTCACCATTTGAAAATTTAAAAAACATATATAAATCAATATCTTGAGTGGTTTTGTTGTTGCTGGCACAGCCTGTGCTATAGGTTCCTCAGAACTTATTTTTTAACAGGTGCGGCAATGGCAATCTCCTTTCAGCAGGCCTTAGGCATTCACGAACCGGCACTGGCGCTCAGAGCGCGTCGTGCCGAGGTGTTGGCGAATAACCTGGCTAATGCAGACACCCCCGGCTTCAAAGCGCGCGATTTTGATTTTAAATCAGTGCTGGCCGAGCACACCGGCGGCTCACGCACGGTGTCTATGGCGCAGACCGCCGAGGGACACCTGCAGCTCAATAACGGTTCGCCTTCCAGCCAACACCTGTTGTATCGCACTCCCCAGCAGCCCTCCATCGATGGCAACACCGTGGAAGACCAGGTGGAACACGCTGAATTTATGAAAAACGCTTTAGATTTTCAGGCCAGCTTTATGATGCTGAACAAAAAGTTCAAAGGGCTGAGCAAAGCCCTTACCGGCCAATAACAGGAGGCTTATATGTCACTCGCGAATATTTTTGATGTGGCCGGCAGCGGCATGAATGCACAGAGTCTGCGTCTTAATACCACTGCCAGTAATCTGGCCAACGCACAGTCGGCGGCTTCCAGTGCCGGCGATGTGTACCGCTCCAGGCAGCCTGTATTTGCGGCCTTGGCTCGCGATGCCATGAGCCAAGGGCTCGCCATTGACGGCGCTGACCAGCGCGCTAGTGCCGGGGTGCAGGTGATGGGTGTGGTTGAAAGTGATGCGCCCTACGAGCAGCGCTACGAGCCTAATCATCCACTCGCCGACGAAGAGGGGTATGTGTTTTATCCCAACGTTAATGTGGTTGAAGAAATGACCAACATGATCTCGGCCTCGCGTTCTTTTCAGGTGAATGTCGAGGTGATGAACGCCGCCCGGCAAATGGCCCAGCGCGTTCTGACCATGGGGCAGTGAGGAAACGCTAATGACCACAGTCAACAATGATGGCAGTGCGGCGGCCAATATTCTCAGTAATTTGAGTATTAAAGAGAAAGAGCCCGAAACCAAAACCAACGAGCTGGGGCAATCGGCCTTTCTTGAGCTCATGATTACCCAAATGAACAATCAGGACCCGCTGAACCCGCAGGAAAACAGTGAGTTTATCGCCCAGCTGGCTCAGTTTAGTTCCGTGGAAGGCCTGGAAAAACTCAACAGTCAGTTCGAGGCCTTTAGCGGCAGCTTTATGTCGAACCAGGCATTGCAGGCTTCCAGTCTGGTGGGCACATCTGTGTCCGTGCCAACTGAAACCACACAGCTGATGCCAGGCGGCATCGTGGCCGGTTCGGTCGATCTGGAGCAGTCTACCTCGGATTTACGGGTCAATATTTACGACGAGGGCGGTTCCCTGGTGGGGCAGGTCCCTCTGGGGTCGCAGCCCGCCGGTGAGCTGGTGTTCCGCTGGGATGGTCAGTACATGGAGGTGAACGGTGAGCTGCTGGATTGGAGCATGGGAGAGGAGGCCGCTTCGGCAGGTGATTACCGCTTTGAGGTCAACGCCAATGTCGATGGCCAAACCGAGCAGCTGGCGACCTCACTAAGCGCCAATGTCAATAGTGTAACTCTGGGTACGAACGGCGAAATTATTCTTAACCTCGCCGGGGTGGGCGCCGTGGATATCGGCCAAGTAACGCAATTTAACTAATTAAAATCTGTGGTGTTCCTAATACGGGAGAAGCAAAACCATGCCATTTAACACAGCGCTAAGCGGTATTCGTGCCGCCAATACAGACTTAGAAGTCACGGGCAATAATATTGCAAACGCCAGCACCACGGGGTTTAAAACCTCTCGGGTCGAGTTCGGCGATGTCTACGCCAGCTCGCTGCTGGGCAGCACCTCGAATACACCAGGTGCCGGGGTAACGGTACAGAATATTCGCCAGCAGTTTAGTCAGGGCAATTTGAACTTTACCGATAATCAGCTGGATTTGGCGGTTAACGGCGGTGGCTTTTTCGTCGTTGATAACGGCGGTGATCAGTTGTTTACCCGCTCTGGCGCTTTTGGTTTGGATAAAGACGGTTTTGTCGTGACCAACACCGGCTTTAACCTGCAGGGCTATGCCGCCGATGACGACGGCAATATCAGCGGTATTCTCAGTGATTTGCAGGTGGATGTAAGCACCCAGGCGCCGCGCCAAACAACGGGTGTGGATGCGTCTTTAAACCTGAATGCGAATCAGCAGGTGTTGGAAACCGTTGGGCTGAGCTTCGAAACCGATGGGCCTGCAGTGGGCGTGTCGCAAGTGGGCTTGAAAGATGAAAAGACCACATCTATGCCGGTGGCGGATACCACGAGCTTTACCTATCCGGTGACCTTTGGCCCGGCCGATACCTTTGATATTACCCTGGCAGATTCGCTACCGGCATCCACCAATGGCACTGTTACGGTGAATCTCGACGGACAGGTCGTCGATAACGAACAAGAATTGGTTGATGCCATTAACAATGCGATATTCTCCAGCGGCGCAGTCAATGTTCAGGCTGTGTTAAATGGTACGGATGTTGAAATTCAGGATATTTCCGAAGGCGTGGCGAGCACCATAACCATTGCCACAGCCAGTGGTAACTTTAGTGCGGGCAACTCAACGGCCAATGGTGTGCAGGGGGAGCCAGCGGCGGATAATGGTTACTTGTCGCAGCAGCTTGAAATTTCCGGGCCAGATGACTCCAGCGTAACCTTCACCTCCGAGGCTGGTGCGTCGGCCGCACAAACAGCCTCAGAGCTGAATGCGCTGCCCGGTATTACCGCCACCGCCACTACCCAAGCGATCGTGCAGCAAGCGGGCTTTAATAACCCCAATGGCAATTTGCAGCTCAACGGGGTGGCACTTTCGTCACTTACTTTGCCCGAACTTGCCAATGAGATTAACGAGCTCTCTACCTCGACTCTGCCCGGCGTCACGGCAGAGGTAAACACCGCGGGTAATCTTGTTATCACCTCGTCTGTAGGTACCGATTTAAAGTTTGCCTTTGATTACGACTTTGTCGCCCCGGGGGCCGAGAGTATTACCGTGGATGGTAGTGACGGCGCCGGCTCATCGCAAACCTTAACCGCGCCAGCTGCGCCGGGTGATGACGAGCAAACCATTGTTGTTGGTGGCCAAATTTCGGTGTTGATGGATGAGGGCTACGAAATTGCCGGCAGTAACCCGGCGATCGGCAACCTGTTTTCTCCGTTTGCACCCACCTCGTTTACTGAGGTTCCGGTGAATCAGTTTGATCCAAATGACCAGTCTACCTACAACCATGCAACCTCCAATACAATTTTTGACAGCATGGGTAACCCCCATGTGATGACTCAGTATTTTGTCAAACAACCCTACGATCCGGCCGATGCCAGCACATCGCCCAACCACTGGGTAATGTATGTACAAGTTGATGGGCAAGAGGTTGGGGATCCAGATCCAACCTTACCGCCACCGGAAAACACTCTGCCAACAAGGGCGTCGTTTAATGTCCATTTCAATCAGGACGGCTCATTAAACGAATCTTTGACCGATAGTATGCTGATTTCAAACTGGACCCCGCTGGATGAAGATGGCAATGAAATCGGCGCCTTTGGTCCCTTAAATGTGTTGCAGGGTGGTACCGTGCCCGTGCCCGAGCCCCCTTCAAGCTCTAACTTCGTGATTGATTTGGCCGGCTCGACGCAATTCGGCGCTGAATTTGCGGTAGAGCAGTTGGATCAAAACGGCTACACCACCGGTCGGTTGTCGGGTCTGGACGTTAATGATTCGGGAATTATTTTTGCCCGCTTTACCAATGGTGAGGCTCAGGTGCTGGGGCAGGTGGCGCTTGCCAACTTCAACAATGTTGAAGCGCTAAAGCCGGTGGGCGATACCATGTGGGCGCAAAGCGCCGATACGGGTGAAGCGATTATCGGCACGCCGGGTTCTGCTTCTTTGGGCAGTATCAACTCGGGAGCTCTGGAAGAGTCGAATGTGGATCTGTCTTCTCAGTTGGTTAACCTGATTATTGCACAGCGCAATTTCCAGGCGAGCGCTAAAACCATTGAAACGGCAAACCAGACCACTCAAACAATTATCAACCTGCGTTAATTTGCAGCAGGCGGCAATGGGGCGGAAGCCCTTTGCCGCCGCTGCCATTTCCTTCCTACTGAAGTATCGGTATTCATTTCTTGTGTTGTTGTTAGTCTGTTGGGGCTTTCAGTAACTGTCTGATTTTATTTGAATAAAAATATTTATCCGCCTGTTTTTGCGCGCTGGCACAGCGCTTGCTGTATCCCCTTCAGAACACACTTTTGTTAGTCAAAGCGACAAAAAACCAGCGGAGTCAACCATGGACAAAGCGCTCTACATTGCCATGACCGGGGCCAAGCACAACATGAAAGCCCAGGCCAATCACGCCAATAATATGGCCAATGTGAATACCACCGGCTTCCGAGCCGATTTTGCCCAGGCCCGCTCTATGTCGGTCTATTACGGTGATGGTCATCCCACTCGCGCCTACGCCCTGAGTGAATCACCAGCAACGAATTTTGACCAAGGCCCGCTCAAGCAAACAGGGCGGGACCTGGATGTCGCGATTAACGGCAATGGCTTTCTCGCGGTGCAAAGCCCAGACGGTGGCGAAGCCTACACTCGCGCGGGCGATTTACAGCTGGATGCCAACGGTTTGCTACGTACCGGTAATGGTTTGTTGGTGTACGGCAACAACGGCCCAATTGCACTGCCTCCGGTTGAAAAAGTCTCCATCGGTAACGATGGCACCTTGTCAATTGTCGCTCAGGGTGAAGGCCCGGAAACGCTGGTAGAGGTCGATAGGCTTAAGCTGGTTAACCCGGATCCGGCGCAAATGGAAAAGTTTGCCGATGGTTTGTTTCGCCATGGTGAGGTTCCGGTGTTGCAAGCCGACGCGGATGTTCAAGTCATCAGCGGCGCGCTGGAGGGCAGCAATGTAAATGCCGTGGAAGCATTTACCGAAATTTTAAGTTTGTCGCGTCAGTATGAGCTTCAAGTCAAGCTGATGAAGACAGTACAAGAACAATCTGAAAGTTCAGCACGCCTGCTACAGGTCTCTTAAGCGATCTTTCAATTTGTCATAACACGAGGTTACCACCATGCACGCTGCACTTTATGTCAGTAAAACCGGGCTCACAGCGCAGGACAAACAGCTGACCACAATCTCTAACAACTTAGCGAATGTGGGCACTGTGGGTTTTAAACGTGATCGCGTTACCTTTGAAGACCTGCTATATCAAACCCAGCGCCAGCCTGGCGCTCAGGCCAATCAGGACAATCAGTTGCCATCAGGGTTGCAGCTGGGTACCGGGGTTCGCGTTGTCGGCACACAAAAGCAGTTTACCGAAGGTAGCTTGCAGGTGACCGATCAGGCACTGGATGTTGCCATTAACGGCCGCGGTTTTTTACAAGTGTTGCGACCTGACGGCACCATCGCCTACACCCGCAATGGTCAGTTGCAGATTAACGGGGAAGGGCAGCTGGTAAACGCCGACGGGCTGCTCCTTGATCCGGCCATTAACGTGCCCGAGAACGCCAGCAAAATTACCATCAGTAATGATGGCGTCGTCAGTGCTTTTGTGGAGGGCGAAGTAGAACCTCAGCAGTTGGGCGATATCTTGTTGGCCGATTTTGTTAACCCTGCCGGCTTGCAAGCCATTGGTGGCAATCTGTTTTTGGAAAGTGTAGCCAGCGGCAATCCGCTGATTGGTGCGCCCGCCGAAAACGGTATGGGCAGCATTCAGCAAGGCATGTTGGAAAACTCCAATGTTGAGATCGTGCAAGAGATGGTGGATATGATTACCACCCAGCGCGCGTACGAGCTCAATTCAAAAGTGGTGTCCACTGCTGATCAAATGCTGCAGTACATCACCCAAACACTTTAAGGGTTGAGGTTTAGTCATGCTTGAGCGAAAACTACAAAAAGCCAGTATTGTTGTTGCCGCGCTGGTGGTGTCAGCCTGCGCTACTGGGCCGCGCCCCACCCCGGGGGACCCTTACTATGCACCGACAGTTTCGTCTCACGCAAAAGAGCCAACTACCACTAACGGCTCGCTTTATCAGCCTACGCAGGGCATGAGTCTATTTACCGATACGAAAGCGCGCAATGTAGGCGATATTATCACCATCATGTTGAGTGAGCGCACCGTATCCAGTAAAAGCTCGGGCGTGAATGTCAGTAAAGAAAGTTCTACCAATCTGCCAGCCGGCACCATTTTTGGTATGACACCGACACTGAATGGCTCGCCTTTCGATACCAGCATTAATCAGGACCGCGATTTTACCGGGGACGCCGGTGCAGACCAAAGCAATAGCCTAACCGGCAGTATCGCTGTGACAGTGGCGGATGTTCTGCCTAACGGTAACCTGATTGTACGCGGTGAAAAGTGGATGACATTGAATCGTGGCGATGAGTTTATTCGCATCAGCGGCATACTGCGCCCCGAGGATATTTCTCCACAAAATACGGTTTCATCGACTCGACTTGCCAATGCGCAAATTTCTTATAGCGGTACGGGTGAGCTGGCTAACTCTCAGAATATGGGCTGGCTATCCAAGTTCTTTAACAGTGGCTACTGGCCGTTTTAAGGAATCACTTATGAAAAAGCTTCTTGCGGTTGTCTGTATTGTTCTTTTACCCGTCAGCGCGGCGGCGGAACGGATTAAAGATATTGCCTCGGTAGCCGGGGTCAGAACCAACCAGCTGATTGGTTATGGCCTGGTTGTGGGCTTGGATGGTACAGGCGATCAAACTACGCAAAGTCCGTTCACCACGCAATCGTTCAACAACATGTTGAAGCAGTTTGGTATCACCATTCCCGAGGGCACGCGGATGCAAATGAAAAACGTCGCTGCGGTGATGATTCAGGCCGAACTGCCGCCTTTCTCAAAGCCCGGGCAAAAGCTGGATGTAACCGTGTCGTCCATTAGTAATGCGAAAAGTTTGCGCGGCGGTAGCCTGCTGATGTCAGAACTTAAAGGTGTGGATGGCAATACTTACGCGGTGGCGCAGGGTAGTTTAGTGGTAGGCGGCTTTGGTGCCGAGGGCGCAGATGGCTCCAGCATTACCGTCAACGTGCCAAGTGTAGGGCGCATTCCCGGCGGCGCACTAGTGGAGCGGGTGGTACCCAATAACTTCGCTGCAGGACAGCCCATTGTGTTTAATTTACACCATCCGGATTTTACCACCGCCAACCGTCTGGCCCGCGCGGTAAACGACATGCTAGGCCCCGAAGTGGCCAAGCCCATGGATGCCGTTTCGGTGCGCGTAAACGCTCCGGTTGATCCGGCGCAGCGCGTCGATTTTCTCGCCTTGTTAGAGAACATAGAAGTAACCCCTGGCGAAGAACCGGCCCGCGTGGTGATTAATTCGCGCACTGGCACTATCGTGGTTGGTCAGCATGTGCGCGTATCACCCGTTGCAATTACCCACGGACGATTAACCGTGTCTATCTCTGAAGATTATGAGGTTAGCCAGCCTGGCCCATTCACCCGTGGCGCGGAAACTGTGGTAACACCAAACTCGGGCGTGGAAATCGATGAGGAAGTGAACCCGATGTTTAAATTCGCACCGGGCGCAACCTTAGAGGACATTGTGAAAAGCGTGAACAACGTGGGTGCATCGCCTGCGGATTTAATGGCCATACTCGAAGCGTTAAAACAATCCGGCGCCTTAAAGGCCGATTTAATGGTGATTTAATGAAAAGCATCAGCAGCGGCTTAATCGAACAAAACGCGCAAGACACTTTCTTTAACAGTGCTGGTTTGGATGCGGTGCGCAAAATGGGCCGCAATGACGACCCGCAAGCACTGAAAGCGGTGGCGCAGCAGTTTGAGGCCATGTTCGTGCAGCAGATGTTTAAAAGCATGCGGGCGGCGAGTGAAGCCTTTTCTGAAGACAACTTTCTTAATTCGTCGGAAAGCCAGTTTTATCAGCAAATGTTGGATCAGCAACTCTCTCTCGAGCTGACCCAGGGGCGGGGCATGGGGCTTGCCGACGCTCTTTATCAGCAGCTACAACAGAGCTATGGCGAGCAAAAGTCTACCGTATCAGAGGTTGCCAGTAGCAACATAAACCGTACCGACGAGGTTTTACCGCAGGTGGCTGCGAGCCGCGCGGCTGGCAAACAAGGCGCAGAGCATCCGGACAATTTTGTGCAGAGCATTAAGCCCTACGCCAACTGGGCCGCCGAAGTCTTGGGTGTAGACGCAAAAGCACTGATGGCACAGGCAGCACTGGAAACCGGCTGGGGCAAACATGTGTTGCGTGACCCGCAGGGTAACAGTTCTTTTAATCTGTTTAATATTAAAGCCAGTGGCGGTTGGCAAGGGGATGTGGTTAGCCACAACACCACTGAGTATGAAAACAACACCCCTTACACAGAAAAAGCTGAATTTCGTCGTTATAACTCGCTATTCGAAAGCTTTTCTGATTTTGTAGATTTAATGCGTAAACCCCGCTATCGCGAAGCACTGGCAGCGGGTAAAGACGGCGCTATGTTTGCCGAGCAGCTGCAGCGGGCGGGCTATGCCACAGATCCGGATTACGCCGAAAAAATTCAAGCCATTATGCAGCGTTTGGATACGGCTACCAGTACGGGTGAGGGTTAATCATGGGTGGTTTACTTTCCAATGCCATATCCGGTTTGCAGGCCAGTCAAAATGCGCTTCGCACCGCCGGGCACAATATTTCAAACGCAAACACGGCGGGTTTCAGTCGCCAGCAAGTCAATAATGCCACGCGTCCGGAACAGTCTATTGGCAATGCCGGTTATATCGGAAGTGGTGTTACCACAACCTCCATTGAGCGGGTGGTGGATCAGTTTGTCAACAATCAGTTGCGCATGGATACCTCGGCCTACAATCAGCTGGCTTCTTATAATCTGAATATTGGCAAAATTGACAGTTTGTTTGCTGACGGCAGCACTGGGCTGTCGAACTCTCTGCAAAAGTTTTTCTCCGCTATTCAAAATGCGGCGGATGAGCCTTCCTCTACACCGGCGCGACAATTGTTCGTGGATCAGGCAGAGAGTTTATCTCTGCGCTTTAATCAGCTGTTCGGTCGGCTGCAGTCATTACAAAGTGATGTGAACAGCGAGCTGGCAACCGTAACCGGTCAAATCACAACCTTGGCGCAATCCATTGCTGACTTGAACCGCCAAATCAGTCAGACGGGGGGCTCGGCCAACGGCCCCAATGATTTACTGGACAGACGTGACGAGGCGCTGCGCAGCTTATCCGAGCTGGTGTCGGTACAGGCAGTAGAGGCGGGTGGCGGTCAGGTAAATGTGTATATCGGCAGCGGCCAGTCCTTGGTGGTGGGCACAAATGTGGGCAGCTTCTCGGTGGACCGAACTGGACAAATTCAGCTGCGCAACGGTTCGCAAAGTGCTGATGTTACTTATCAAATTAGCGGCGGTAAGTTAGGCGGCTTACTGAGTTTTCGCGACGACGTATTGCAGCCATCCATGAATGATTTAGGCCGAGTGGCTATTGCCCTGGCCGATGAATTTAACCGTTTGCAAAGCCAGGGCTTGGATTTGGACGGCGAGTACGGAGCCAACTTATTTGCCGATATTAATGATGCCAGCATAATTCAAAACCGGGTGCAGCACGGAGATAATCCACCGCCCAGCGATCGTCAGGTATCAGTCACTATTGACGATGTCAGCCAGCTGACCACTAGCGATTACACGCTTAAGTTGCCGGTGGGCTCAAGTAACTATGTGGTTACGCGCAAAAGCGATAATGAAGTGGTGGCGCAGGGACTCTTGCCCGGTAATTTTCCGGTCGAAATCAGTTTCGACGGGGTCACCGTGAATCTTGAGTCGGGAAGTTTTCAGGGCGGCGACAGCTTTACCATTCAGCCTACCAAAAATGGCGCGCGGGATATTCAGGCGCTGCTATCAAGACCTGAGGACTTGGCCCTGGCATCGCCGATACGCACTGGCACCTCAAGCGGCAACACCGGCAGCGGCATAGTCAGTGCCGGTGACTTATTGCAGGTCAGCGATGCGCAAGGCAATACTCTGCCGATGTTTGCCAATCCCGGCGAGCTGAATCCGCCGCTGGTGATTCGCTTTACCTCGCCGACGACTTTCGATGTGCTGGACAACTCAGACCCCAACAACCCAGTGCCATTGAATCCGCCTATGGCGAATTTGGAGTTTACGCCGAACCTGGATAACCCGATTTTCAGTACCGATTCCGGTTCTACGCTGGTCTCAGGCACCGGCACCGCAACGGGATTGGGCAGCAGACAGCCCGTCGCGCTGGCGCCAGCGGATGCACCGCAAAGTAACAGTTACCCTGCGGAGCGCTACACATTTAGTCGCACAGACCCGACAACGGGCGTGCAGCAAGAGCAGGTAGTACTCACCAGCCCCGGTGCCTCGGCGCAGCAAACGGCAGCGATGCTGAGCTCCATTGCTGGGGTTGAGGCCAACGCCCATACAACCGCCACGATTGGGGCACTGAGCACACCCTATACCGATCCGCTGCAAATCACTGTTAATGGAGAAAGTCTCGTTGAACAGGAGGCCGGCACTCTCGCGACTGGCGTGCCAAACCCGGATACGGATGCCTTAGGGTTCTACCAGTATATTGCCGAACAGGTTAATGCCAATCCGGCACTCACTGCGCTAGGGGTGTATGCCAGCGTCACCGCTGATGGCACAGGAGAACCACAGCTGTTTTTAAGTGCCGCCAGTGGCGTCGACCTCGATATCCGTTTGGAGGGCGCTGCTAATACGGTTGCTGTCTCTGACGATGTGGGCGGTGCGCCGCAAACGCTCACCGGTGGTGGCAACAATGCCATCACGGTTGGCGGCCGCATAGACATCACAATGGCCGATGGCGTTGAACTGGAAACGGTACCCGGCAACAGTCGTTTGCTGGGTGACAGCTCGGCCCCCGATTTTGCCCAGTCCAATTACATGGGCTTTCAGGTGAGCATTAAAGGTCAGCCGGAAGCGGGCGATATATTCACTATCGACTTCAACAATGACGCCAGCAACGATAACCGCAATGGCCTCAACTTCGCCGCCTTAGAAACGCAGGGAACGATAGGTGACGACTCGTTGAGTTTTGCCCAGGCTTACGGCCGGCTGGTGGAAGATGTAGGCACTAAGAGCAATTTATCGAACACCAACACCGAGGCCAGTAAAAGTTTACTTGAGCAAACTCAGGCACTGCGAGACAGTATTTCGGGAGTCAATCTAGATGAAGAAGCGGCCAATTTAATTAAATTTGAACAGGCCTATAGTGCTAACGCGCGGGTGATATCCGTCGCCCGAGAATTGTTCGATACTCTGATTAACGCTATTTAACGCTATTTAACGATTAACGCTATTTAACCGACTCAGTAGCCAAGCAAAGGTAGCAGCCATGCGTGTGGCAACATCGCAAATATACAATATCGCTAATATCGGCATGAACAATGCCCAAACGGCGTTGACCAAAACTCAGGAGCAGATGGCTTCGGGTAAGCGTATCCTGAGTCCAGCGGACGACCCGGTTGCGGCGACCCAAATTCTTCAATTGAATGAAGAAGTGTCGCGTATTGACCAGTACATCAAAAACATTGATGTAGCCGAAAACAGCCTTAACCTTGAAGAAACAGCTCTCAACAGCGTATTGACACTGGTGCAGCGGATGCAAGAGCTGGCGGTCAGCGCTGGTAATACGGCAGTGCTGACGCCTAATGATTACAAGGCTCTGGTGGCTGAAACCAATAGCCGTATCGATGAGTTACTGAACTTACAAAACACCCGCAATGCCGCCGGGCAGTACATATTTGCCGGCTACCAGGGCAGTACTCAGCCATTTACCCGCAATGCGGAAGGGCAGTTTAGCTATCATGGCGACGAGGGCCAGCGGCAAATTAACGCCTCGGGCAGTGTCGCGGTGGACGTTAGCGATTCCGGCAAAAGGGTGTTTATGGATATTCCCAGTGAAAACACCACTTTTTTTACCGAGGCCAACCCGAACAACCGCTCTGAGCCCGCTGCTCGTATCAGCGTGGGCCGAGTGACGGATCAGGACAGTTTTGACGAGCTATACCCTGATAACCTGCTCGTGTCCTTTAGCGAGGTGGCAGGAGAGACGGTTTACACCATTACTAATCGCACTACCGGCCTGGTGATGCCGGGCCATGATCAGCAAACTTTTGTCAGTGGGCAACCTATAGAGGTGGCCGGGGCGAGTTTTACTATCACCGGTCAACCCTATCCGGGCGCCGGAACTGTGCCTGGCGATAGTTTCAGTTTAACCAGCACTAATAAGCAGAGTCTGGCTACCACCTTAACCCGCCTGAGTCAGGCTATGGATGCGGTGGATGAAACCCCCGAGAGCAAGGCGTACCTGGATGAAATTGTAGCACAAACCCTGGCTAACCTGGAAAACTCGGTAACCAATATTTCGGTTGTACAGGGCGAGGTTGGTGCACGGCTGAATACGCTGGAAAGTACGCGCGAACAGAATATCGACAGTAAGCTGTACACCGAAATTGTACTGAACGATCTCGAAGCGCTTGACTATGCTGAGGCCTCCACCCGTTTGGAAATGCAAGAGTTAGTGCTTTCGGCGGCGCAGAAAAGCTTTGTCAAAGTCGCCAGTTTATCGCTGTTTAGTTATATCTCTTAACCGGAGCCCCGTGTGAGTGACAGTGCTGCGAGATGGTCGTCAATTATCGATCAGGCTGAGCGGGTCAACGCCCGTTTGGCAAAATGCGCTGTATCTGGCGAATGGGATGAGTTTAATCGCGAGCTGGCTGTTCGCGATCGGCTGCTCGCTCAGCTTAATGAGTTAGCCGTAGAGTCTTTGCCACAGGATGAGAGCCTGGCACTGAGCCGGCGACTGCAGCAGCTCGGCGAGCAAAATCAACACCTGGTAGCCTTGGCGCAAACCCACAAGCAGCAGTTACAACAAAGCCACCGCCAAACCGTCAAAGGGGATAAAGCGGTAAAAGCCTACCAGAAAACCTGAGTAATGCCGTCTTTTTTCAATAAAAACAAAGCCTTAGAGGCCTGTAAAAAAGATAGTAAAAAATCCTAAAGCTTCCCCGAACCAGACCGATAACCTACACAGAAGCCAAAACCCATTCACCGGCTTCAATAATCGGCTGATCACAGCTGGCAAGACTGTGAACAGGAAATAACTTAGGAGATTACTCATGGCTCTAGTAATTAATACCAACGTTGCCTCCCTGAATACTCAGCGCCAGCTGTTGCAATCAGGCAACGCTCTCGACCAAGCAACCGAGCGTCTGTCGTCCGGTAACCGCATTAACTCTGCTAAAGACGATGCCGCTGGCCTCGCCATTGCTAACCGCATGACCTCACAGGTACGCGGTCTGGACCAAGCGGTTCGTAACGCTAACGACGGCGTGTCAATGATTCAAACCGCAGAAGGTGCCCTGCAAGAGGTGACCAACATTCTGCAGCGTATGCGTGAACTGTCGGTACAGTCTGCTAACGGCATCTACTCTAACGACGACCGCGCACGCCTGGACTCTGAAGCTCAGCAGTTAAAAGCGGAGTTGGGTCGTATCGCAAAAGAAACCACCTTTAACGGTCAGGCTCTGCTTGATGGCAGCCTGAAAGACACTGCCCTGCAAGTGGGTTCTGAGCAGAATCAAACCATCAGCGTGTCTGTTGGTTCGTTCAGTGCTAACTCTCTGGGCGGCAGCTCTGGCGATGTGGTGGGCGAAGCCTCAACCGGTCTTGCTGCACTGAGCGCTTTCACTGGTGCTGATGCTGACACCACGCTTTACGTGAATGATGTAGCTCTTAGCAGCCTGGCTGATGCTGCAGCTGGTACCACGCTTAATGAAAAGTTGGCAACCATCAATTCTGACCTGGAAGGTAAGAACGTGGAAGCGAGCGCTCTGGTATCAACCGAGGGCTTGAGCACTGGTGATGGCCAGTTGACTGCCGGCACAGACACCCTGACTATCGCTGTGACTGACGGTGATGGCAACGCGCAATCGTTTGTGTTGACTGGCACCAACAATATGGAAGAACTGGTACAGAAAATTAATGATGACACTACCGTTAGTGCGAGCTTGAACGATAAGGGCCGCTTGGTGCTTTCCCAAGAAAACGTGGTATCAATCACGGTTACGGGTAGTGGTACTGCAGCGCTAGACGCCGCTGGCTTTGACGGCACTGAATCAGACGGAAACTTCCGCTTGAGTTTCAATGACACTAGCAGTGACGGTGCTGGCGTAAAAGTTGAGGGTGGTGATGATGCTGCTGCCACAGCGACCATGATGACCAACCTCGCCGCCTTGGGTTTGGATGCCGTGGATAACGAAGGCAACCTGCAGGGTGCTACCACAACCACTCAGAATGATCTGAAAGAAGGCGACCTGATCATCAACGGTGTTGCAATCGGTAAAGTTGATGCCGGTGCTGATGCCGACGAGCAGGCAGATAACCTTATCGAAGCTATCAACAAAGTCAGCAACCTGACTGGCGTGGTTGCGTTCCAGGGTGAACAAGGTACAGCAGCAATCGCTCTGGGTAGTACCAGTGGTGACTTGAGCATTAAGTATGGTGACAATGCGGCTGGCACAATTGCTACCGACACTGGCCTGCAAGAGCGTAATTCTGCCTCGGGCGCGGGTTCTGTTGCCAGTATTGACATCTCAACCGCCGCGGGCGCACAAAAAGCCATTGGTATCCTCGATGAAGCCATTGGCCAGGTAAGTGAAACCCGCGCCGACTTGGGTGCTGTAAACAACCGCTTGGACTTCACCGTGTCTAACCTGACCAACGTGTCAGAGAAGACCTCAGCGGCCAAATCGCGGATTATGGATGCGGACTTCGCCAAAGAAACCGCCAACCTGAGTAAAGCCCAGGTACTGCAGCAGGCGGCTACCGCCATGCTGGCCCAGGCTAACTCACGTCCGCAGCAAGTTCTGTCTCTGCTGCAGTAAGACTGAATCGGCCCGCCGGGTTACCGGCGGGTTTCATTGATTGAGGACTAAGCTATGAATGAAGTGAGCGCAACAGGAGCGGAGCGAATAACGCCCGTTAATACTGGGGCGGCTTCATCAGCACAGGCAGGCGCCGCCAATCAAAGCGGTAAAAGTTTGCCGCCGGAAGGTCAAAAGCCCGAGGCGGAACAACGGCAGAAGGTCTCTGCAGGGGATTTTCAAGAGAGTGTCAAGCAAGCGGTAGCACATATGAACGAGTTCATACAGTCTACCCAGCGCGACTTGCAGTTCAGCTACGACAGTGACTCAGGCGACACCATCGTGAGAGTGGTTGATAGCTCTACCCAAGAGCTGATTCGGCAAATTCCTGACGAGATTTTCCTAAAGCTGGCCCGTGAATTGAATGCAGATGAGCCGGTACCTTTACTGACTGCTCAGGCATAGAGTCAAACCAACGCTTTAAGGTGCCCCCGGGCACCTTTTTTTATGGGCTAAAGTTTCTTTCTACTGGGTCGATATAGGGGTATACGGGCAGTTTATTTCAGCGTTTTCGCGGAGTAGGTCATGGCAAACAACATCATCAGTAGTTTGGGCGGAGGCTCGGGCATTGATACCACCAACTTAATTAATGACTTGGTGAGTATTAACCGCGCGCCGGAGGAAAACCGCCTCAACTCTCGCGAGACCAAGCTTGAAACCCAGATATCCGATTACGGTCTGCTACGCAGCGCACTGTCAGAGCTCGAGGGCTCTGTAGCGCAGTTGGGTAGCGCGGACACCTTCGACGCCAAATCCGTTTCTGTGCCGGACACCTCGCTGCTGGCACTGACCGAGCTGACCTCGAGCGCAGTGGCCGGTAGCTATCAAGTAAAAGTAGAGCAGATCGCGCAATCCCAGTCTGTCGCCAGCGGCGGCTTTGCCAGTACCGATGCCGAAATAGGCAAAGGCGAGATTACCCTGCGCTTTGGTGACTGGAACGCCGCGTTAGACAGTTTTGCCGTGGATACCGAAAAATCCGGCGCCACGATTACCATTGACGACTCTAACAATACGCTTGAGGGCCTGCGCGACGCTATTAACGATGCGGGGGTAGGGGTACAGGCCAGTATTGTCAGCGATGGCAGTGATTATCGCTTGCTGCTCACCAGCCCCACTGGCGCTAGTAACGAAATCGAACTAACTGCCACTGAAGACGCCAGCGCCCCTGGGTTAGCTCAATTTGACTTTAATGCCCTGAGTCAAAACATGACCCAACAGCAAGAGGGTAAAGATGCCATTTTGCGTGTCAATGGTTTGCAGGTGACTCGCGAAACCAACAGTGTCGATGATGTCATTAATGGCCTGTCGATGGATTTGTTTAGCGCCTCTAGCGAAACGGTCAACATCACCATTGGTAACGACCGGGCGCTGGCAGAAACGGCCATCCGTGAGTTTGTCGAAGCCTACAACACCTTTTTGGGTGCGGTGGAGCAGCTGGTGGGCGTCAATGATGAAACCGGCGAGTTTGGCAGTTTGTACAATGATTCGATGGCCGACAATATTATCGACAGGGTGCGCAACATCATCAGTGCATCGGTGCCGGGTATCGATGATGGCTTTGCTACTTTGGCGCAGCTGGGTATTCAAACCAATGTCAAAGACGGCACCTTGTCTATCAATGAGGACCCGGCGCGGGTCAATACCAACTTTAATGCGGTAATGTCGCAGAACTACGACTTGGTGCGGGATCTGTTTGTGCCGCAAACGAGCTCGGATGCAGCCGCCATTGAGGTCACCAACTTTACTCAGAACAGCCAGCCCGGTAATTACGAGGTGGTGATCACCCAGCAGCCCAGCCGCGGCAGTCTTGCCGGTGCAGCAACGGCAGGTTTTCCTCTGGATACCACCGGTAAAGATTATAGCTTCGAGATAGAAATTGATGACAAAACCGCACAGATAAGCCTGCCTGATGGAACGGTTTACGCCAGTGGCGCCGAATTGGCCGCCGAGATTGAATCTCTGATTAACGCTAGTGAGGACATCGCTGGCACAAGAACTCAAGTCGCGGTAGATTTTGATGGCAGTGCGCTAACGTTTACCTCCGATGCTTACGGTAGTAGCAGCCGTGTCGAAATTACCAGTGTGGGCGCCGATGCCGCAGAGCTCGGCCTTAGCGTAGCGGCAGGCGTTGCAGGCACTAACGTAGCGGGGACGGTCAACGGCGAAGTGGCCTTTGGCTCGGGCCAGGTATTGCTGCCAAAACTTGGTAGCCCCGCTGAGGGTTTAGCACTGAAGGTCAAAGAGGGAGCAACCACCGCCAATATAAATTTTTCGCGCGGCTTTTCCGGTGGTATGAGCAGCTTGATTAACAGCTTCTTATCCAGCAATGGTTTAATCGCCACACGTGAAGACAATATCGAGCAGGATCTGAGCGATATTGAAGATGACCGTACCGATCTTGAACGGCGCACCGACGCTTACCGCGCCCGCCTCGAGAGCCAATTTTTGGCAATGGAGTTGATCGTCAATAACCTGAATAATACCGGGTCATTTCTCGAAGATATTAACGATCGCTTGCCCTTTACCGCGAAAAAATAGCGCCCTCAAAAGAGGCAAATAAGACTTGCCTCTTGGCTTTTGTGCTCCTGTCAAACTGTTGCCCGCACTTTAGGTTTGCATCGAGTTTTCTCAGTTTTTATTGGCTAATTATCTAAAGTTTTTCGCTCGCAGGTCGTTAGCTTTACAGGCCCCCAAGGGTGTTAAAAACGCGATAAGAGAAGCAGCTTATGAGTCCCTACAGTGCAGCGGCAAGGCAATATCAGCAGGTCAATGTACAGTCGAGCGTTGTCGACGCATCCCCACACCGGCTAATTCAAATGTTATTTGAAGGCGCTCTGGAGCGAATCGCCCAGGCTAAAGGCGCTATGTTGCGCAGCGACATCGCCTTAAAAGGTGAGCTGATCAGTAAAGCAATCAAAATTATTCAGGGCTTACAGGGCAGCCTTAACGATAACGAGGGCGGCGATCTGGCTGCCAATTTAGATCAGATCTATGATTATATTATCCGCACCATGATTCAGGCCAACCGGCAGAACAAGCCCGAGCTGCTGGACGAGTGCGGACAGTTGCTGGGTGAAATAAAAAGTGCCTGGGATCAAATTGCTGATGCGGGGGCCTTGGTGTGAGCCTTGTCGTCGTAGAGCCAGAAAAGCTGGCTGGGCAGGCGGGTATCAATGCGCTCAAACAGCTGCAGCACGACATGGCCAAAGCGCTTGCGTGCTCTGACTTTAATCGGCTAAGCCAGCTTGACGCGACTTGTTCACGCTTGCTGGACAAAGTCACTCGCGACAACCAGGATGACAAAACTCTGTTGCTGCAAGTGCTATTGGATGTAAAGACCGTATACGCGACCTTGATCGGTGAATGCGCCCGCATTGCGAGCAGCAAAGCCAATTAAGCACTGGAGCGCCTAATTAGCGCCAGATTTGAGTTCGGGTATGATTCGGATATGAAAAGTTACGATACGAAAAAAGCTGCATCACAATATCGCCAGCTGGGATTACAAGGGCAGGTCGCCGATGCCTCGCCCCACCGATTGATTCAATTGTTATTTGAAGGTGTTTTGCAGCGTCTGGATGCCGCGCTGGCGGCCGGAGAAAGAAAGGACATTGCCACCACTGGCGAACAGCTTGGTCGGGCTATCGCGATTATTGAAGGGCTGCGCGACAGCTTGAATTTAGAAGCTGGCGAGATCGCCGGACAGTTGGATAGTTTGTATGAATATTGCGCAATTGCGCTGCTAAATGCTAATCGCAATCAGAACGGCGATCAGATCCGTGAGGTTCGGCAGCTGGTGAGTGTATTAAAATCCGGCTGGGACGGCATTGCTCCTATCGAAAATACTTGAGATACTTCCTTTAAGTCTTTGTTTTTACTATTCTTCGTAATCTTTTGTGTCAAAAGTTTGACATCTGCCCGCGAGCGCGCTATTTCTATTGCATGGCCCGATAACAATTCCGTTTAGGCTTGTTTGACCTCGGGGATCGCCACACCGACTTGGAAGTATTATGTCTCAAAACAATAAAGTGCTGGTTTTAGAAGACGACGCACAGCGGGTCTCCGCACTGAACACTGTGTTTACCTTTCTTGGCGATGGCGTCCATTTTTGTGGCGCTAAAGAGCTGGAAACAATACTGCAAAGCAACCCTCTGGAAAGCGACTACAGCCTGATTATTATTGGCGAGACGGGCCAGCCCGAGCTGCAGGCTTACGTTGAGGCCTTGAGCGCGTGGGATGACGAAGTGGCCGTGGCGACTTTTGGCGAGTCTAGGCCCACCCTTGAATCGGTTGCGGCGGAGTCTCAAGAGCGGGTGATTGGCCATTTGGACTTACCCGTGCGCTACAACCCGCTGGTTGACTTGTTGCATCGGGCGCAAATGTACCGACAGGCTCAGCAGACCAATAAAAAACACGTACAGCGGCGGCCCGTGCATTTATTTCGCTCGTTGGTGGGAACCAGCCGCGAGGTCAGCCACGTTCGCGAGATGATGTCGCAGGTGGCCGATAAAGATGTGTCGGTATTGATTACCGGGGAGTCGGGTACCGGCAAAGAAGTGGTGGCGCGCAACCTCCACTATCATTCTGCGCGCCGCGATAAGCCCTTCGTGCCGGTAAATTGTGGCGCAATTCCCGGCGAGTTGCTGGAGAGTGAATTGTTTGGCCACGAGAAAGGCGCTTTCACCGGAGCTATTTCTGCCCGTGCAGGCCGTTTTGAGTTGGCCGAAGGCGGCACCCTGTTTCTGGATGAAATCGGCGATATGCCCCTAAGTATGCAGGTGAAGATTCTGCGCGTACTGCAGGAGCGCTGTTATGAGCGAGTGGGAAGCAATAAAACCGTTATGACGGACGTGCGGATTATCGCGGCTACACATCGAAACCTTGAAACCATGATTGAAAACGGCGAGTTCCGCGAAGACCTCTACTATCGCCTCAACGTTTTTCCCATTGAATTGCCCTCACTGAAAGACCGATCTGAAGATATTCCGCTGCTGATTAACGAGCTGGTGTCGCGAATGGAAAGCGAGAAGCGCGGCTCAATTCGTTTTAATTCGGCGGCAATTTTGTCGCTATGCCGTCACAGCTGGTCCGGGAATATTCGCGAATTGGCAAACCTGGTAGAGCGTATGGCGATCATGCATCCCTACGGCGTAGTCGGTGTGTCCGATTTGCCTACCAAGTATCGTCACGTGGAGTGTGAAGAGGAGCCCTTTGTCATCGACTCGGCGCCCGCCGAAACGGCTAAGGGTACGACGGTGGTGAGTATGAACGACACGCCACTGCTACCGGATCAGGGAATCGACCTGCGAGAGTATTTGACTCGCTTGGAAAAAGATTTGATTCAGCAGGCGCTTAACGACTGTGGCGGGGTAGTGGCCCGCGCTGCGGATAAGCTTTCAATTCGGCGCACCACCTTGGTGGAGAAAATGCGCAAATACGATTTGCAGCGCTGAGCTTTGCGGGGCCAACGAGGCCCCGATCCCTCCTTTTATAGTCCCCCGATATCGTCGACCTGCCAATTTATTGGCTTTTCTATTTTTACCTGCTGTGCAACCTTTTGAAATTTAAAGAGATATTTTGCTGGCATTGCTCTTGCTATTAACACCATAAGCAAACATTAAAACTCACTTTGGCGACAGAGTTTCGTCATGAGAATTGGAACTGATTATGGTGCGAAAAGCCAGCGTGCATTCAATAGCGGCCGATGCTATAGCGCCCAGCGAGGCGGACGGTCGAGACAAGGCTCAGGCTTTGGCCGATGCGTTTGAACTTTTCACCGAAATGTCGGACCAGCTGACCAGTTCGTATCGTCAGTTAGAAGAGCGCGTAGCAGAGCTCAACGAGGAGCTGACCGCTGTCACCCAGCAGCGTCTGGAAGAGCTCGCCGAGAAAGAGCGACTGGCGCACCGTTTGGAGGGGCTACTAAACGTTCTCCCCGGTGGTGTGGTGGTACTGGATAGCAGTGGCCGGGTGCGTGAATGCAATCCCGCCGCTATCGATTTGTTGGGCGAGCCTCTCGAGGGCGAGATCTGGCGCGACGTCATCAGTCGTAGCTTTGCCCCCCGTGGCGATGATGGTCACGAAATATCGCTGCGCGATGGTCGGCGCATTAGTTTGGCAACGCGAAACTTGGGTAGCGATGGTCAGATTATTCTGTTGACTGATCAGACCGAAACTCGGCGTTTGCAATCCGAGCTTGCCAAACACGAGCGTTTATCCGCTTTGGGGCAAATGGTATCCGCGCTAGCCCATCAAATACGCACACCTTTATCGGCTGCGCTTTTGTATTCCGGGCATCTGCAACGAGAATCTCTGGACGAACATAAACGCCGAACCTTTGCGGCAAAAGTGTCCAAACGACTGCAGCATATGGAGCGACAAGTACAAGATATGCTGCTGTTTGTGAAAGGTGAAATGCCTATTGAGGATGTCTGTGAGCTAGGACAAATTCATCGCGAGCTGGCCGAGGCTACCGAGGTGTCGGTAGCCGCGAGTAACAGCGAGGTTGATTGGCAGGTAAACGATGAAAGCATAAGCCTGGCGTGTAATCGCGATGCTTTGGTCAGTGCTTTAGCCAACCTTGTTAATAATGCCATTCAAGCGGTAGGTCAGCGGGCACAGATTCGCATCACCATGCAGGCCCACGTGATTGCCGATGCGCCCTGGCTGGCTATTGAAGTGGCAGACAAAGGGCCGGGTATTCCCGCTGATCTTCTACCGCGTCTGGGCGAATTGTTTGTCACCACCAAATCTCAAGGAACTGGTTTGGGATTGGCGGTGGTTAAAGCTGTAGCCAAGGCCCACGGAGGACGCTTCAGCCTTCAATCAGAGCAAGGGCAGGGGGCTCGCGCTATTTTGCTACTACCTTGTCTCGATTAGTGTTTGTTGGATAAAAATTTTTACGCCGTTACCTATTAAAGGTGTGCTCATGTTAAGTGTTGCAGAAAAACTACCAAGTTCATCCCCCCTGGCGCGCGTGCTGGTGGTGGAAGATGATCCGGATTTGCGCGAGGCTTTGGCCGATACCCTAATGCTCGCCGAGTATGACGTCAGCGAAGCGGCTAGTGCGGAAGAGGCGCTACTGATCCTAAAAGAGGATGCCGGGTTCGCGTTGATAGTTTCCGACGTCAATATGGGGCGCCTGTCTGGCTATGATTTACTGCGCCAGGTCAGAGCCGACTATCCCCAGATTCCCCTTGTGTTGGTTACCGCTTACGCCAGCATCTCCGATTCGGTAATGGCCATTAAAGAAGGCGCGGTGGATTATCTGGTGAAGCCCTTTGAGCCTGATGCCTTGCTTGAGGTGGTTGCCCGCCACGCGGGCATGGCAGGTACTGCGGCCGGTGAAGCGCCGGTTGCACAAGCGCCATCCAGCCAAAAGTTATTGCAGCTGGCGCAGCGGGTGGCGCAGTCGGAATCTACGGTATTAATTGTCGGCGAATCTGGTACGGGCAAAGAGGTACTGGCGCGCTACGTCCACGATCAGTCGCCGCGCCATGATAAACCTTTTGTCGCCATTAACTGTGCCGCTATTCCTGAAAACATGTTAGAGGCGACCTTATTCGGTTACGAAAAAGGGGCCTACACGGGCGCTCATAGCAGCACTCCCGGTAAGTTTGAGCAAGCCAATGGCGGTACCCTGCTGCTGGATGAAATTTCAGAGATGGACATCGGTTTGCAAGCCAAATTGCTGCGCGTGCTGCAAGAGCGAGAAGTGGAGCGCTTGGGTGGGCGGAAAACCATTGAGTTGGATGTGCGGGTTATCGCCACCTCCAACCGTGATATGCGCGAGGCGGTTATGGATGGACGCTTTCGCGAGGACTTGTATTTTCGCTTGAGTATTTTGCCGCTGCAGTGGGCGCCGCTGCGCGATCGGCGCGAAGATATTATTCCGCTCGCAGAAAAGCTGTTGCACAAACACGCCAAAAAGCAAAAGCGCGCCGGGGTGAAGTTGGATGCCAGTGCCCGCGCTGAACTTACTTGCTACGCATGGCCAGGCAATGTTCGCGAGCTCGATAACATTATGCAGCGAGCGTTAATCCTGCAACCTGGCCGTATTATTAGCGGTGAAGATCTGGGGTTAAACCAACACACAGGCTACAGCGAAAAACCCAGTTTATTGGCGGTCGATAAGGGACGGCGTGAGAATAATTCCCCGTCAGCGAGTGATAATGTTGAAACCAATAAACTTGATTCGGCAGTCGCACAGCCGCACGACACTCTAGCCACCGGCGGCGATGAGGGTGCGGTATTGGGTCAGGATTTGAAGCAGCGCGAGTTTCAGATTATTCGCGAAACTCTTTTGGCAGAAAAAGGCAGTCGTAAAAATACCGCAGAGCGCTTGGGAATCAGTGCTCGCACATTGCGCTACAAAATCGCTCGCCTAAAAGATGATGGATATCAGCTGGATATTTAACTTAATGTCGCGAGTTGCTAAGCGGGCCTAGGCCCGCTTTTTTTTTGCCATTTTTTGACAGGACGTCGTCTCTAGGCGGCAGCTGTTAGCCGCCGGCAAACCTTGGCCCACTTTGTGCAATAAGTCACCTAAAGGCAGTTTTTGTTTATAAATGCCAAAAAACCGACGACCTAAATTGAAAACTAAAGTGGCCAGACTATGAGCAATCGGGTGGATATCAATAATCTTCTCTCGGAAATGCGCTCGCTAAAAGCACAGACTCAGGCATTCCAAAAGCCGCAGGCGCTCAATGAGATCGGCAGAACCAACCAGCCAGATAAGGTCAACACCACCCGCGAGGTGCCGGGCTTTGGCGAGGTTATGGCGCAGGCCGTCAACAAAGTGAATGATGTTCAGCAGAGCGCAAATGCGATGGCCGAGGCCTATCAGCGCGGCGAACCCAATGTGGATATCACCGATGTGATGGTGGCCTCGCAAAAAGCCAGCGTCTCTTTCGAGGCGGCGGTACAGGTGCGTAATAAGCTGGTAGAAGCTTACCGCGACGTCATGAACATGCCGATTTAACGGAGTAAACCGAAATGGCAGAAGCACAGAGCGCAGACCTACCCGCCGAGTCCTCTAGCAACAATTCGCGCAGTGGTAGCGACTTAGTGGAAGGTTTCAGCAATCTTCCGTTACTGCGTCAGATCGGTCTGATGGTCGGTCTGGCGGCGTCGGTCGCGATCGGCTTTTACGCGGTCTTGTGGAGTCAAAGTGAAGATTACAAACCTCTATATGGCAGTTTGGATCGGTTGGATTCCGCCGAGGTTGTCGATGTACTCGAGCAAAACCAGATTCCCTACAAGATAGAACCTTCAACGGGTGCCTTACTGGTCACCAGCGAGGAGTTGCACACGGCGCGCTTAAAATTGGCCGAGATGGGTATTGGTACCAACCAGTCAGTCGGGTTTGAGTTGCTGGAAAAAGAGCAACCCTTAGGCACCAGCCAATTCATTGAGAGTGCTCGCTATCATCGCAGTCTTGAAGGTGAGCTGGCGCGCACTATTATGAGTATTCACACGGTGCGCTCGGCCCGAGTACACTTGGCAATTCCTAAACGCAGTGTCTTCGTGCGCGATGCGCGCAAGCCCAGTGCTTCTGTGTTTCTCGAGGTATATCCCGGGCGCGAGGTTGAGCCGCGCCAGGTTAAGGCCATTGCCAATCTGGTGGCGTCGAGTATCAGTGAGCTAAAAAATGAAGACGTAACCGTGATTGATCAGCATGGCAACTTGCTGTCGGCTGGAGATGAGTCCCCAGAGTTAATTTTGGCGGATAAGCAGCGCCAATATACAAAAAACTTGGAAGACAGCTTATTGGCACGGGTCAATAGCATTTTGCAGCCCGTAGTGGGTGCAGGGAACTTCCGTGCCGAAGTCAGTGCCGATGTCGATTTCACCGCGGTAGAGCAGGCCGAAGAGAGTTATCAGGATGAACAACCGGCACTTCGCAGCGAGCACTCGCATGTTGAGCACAAAACCGGCGACGCTACCATTGGCGGTATTCCCGGCGCTCTGACCAATCAACCACCGGTGGATGGCGAAGCGCCTGAGCAGGTCGCACCCGGAGCCGAAGGTGAGGCTGAACCCACCCCGCAGCATCGTCGTGAAGAAGTTACTCGTAACTATGAAGTAGACAGAATCATAAGCTACACTCGCCGGCAGCAGGGCAATGTTGAAAGGTTGAGCGTTGCGGTAGTGTTGGACGATAAACTGGTTACTAACGCCGAAGGTCAGCAGGTGCGCGAAGCCTGGACTCCTGAAGAACTGCAGAGATTAACCATGCTGGTGCGCGATGCAGTGGGTTTTTCTGAGGCCCGTGGCGATAGCGTGAATGTGGTCAACTCGGCATTTTTTGCCCGCGATGACGGCCAGCTGGAAGCGCTCGAGATTCCCTGGTGGCAGCAGTCTTGGCTGCAGCCTTACATCAAACCGGTGGTTGGCTTTTTATTGGTGCTGGCGTTGATCTTCGGATTGTTGCGGCCGGTTCTCAAATCCATCGCCCGGTCGGGTTCTGAGGCAGCCGAAGATGAAGAGGCTCGCCAGTTGGAGGCATTGGAGGCCGCGGGTTTGGGCGGCGATTTGTCCAGTGATTCGGTCACCTTAACTGGCGGTGCAGTGGCCCTGCCGGGACCGGAAGAAGGGTATGAACAACAATTGAACGCGATTAAAGGACTGATTGCCGAAGACCCGGGCCGGGTGGCTCAGGTGGTGAAATCCTGGATCAATAAAGACGAGTAACTGGCAGTGGCAAACAACGAAGAAAGAAGCGTCGCCTCGCGAATGAGCTCTGTAGACCAAGCGGCTATTTTGCTGATGTCGCTGGGGGAAAAAGATGCCGCCGAAGTGCTCAAGCACATGGGGCCGAAAGAAGTACAGAGAATTGGCGCGGCCATGTCAGGACTAACCAATGTTCAGCAGGCCGACGTGCAAGCGGTAATGCAAAGCTTTTTGGACGAGGCGCGCAATTTAACCGGCTTAGGGATGGGGGCCGATAACTACATCCGCAATATGCTGGTAGCGGCCCTTGGCGAAGACAAAGCAAACTCGCTGGTGGATCGTATTCTGCTGGGTGGTAATACCACCGGGCTAGACACCTTAAAATGGATGGATGCTCGCTCGGTGGCCGATATTATTCGTAACGAGCATCCCCAGATTCAAGCCATCGTTATTGCCTATCTGGACGCGGACCAGTCCGCCGAGGTTTTGACGTTTTTCACCGAGAAAGTCCGTATCGATATCATGATGCGCGTCGCATCGCTGGATACCGTGCAGCCTAGTGCCCTGCAAGAGCTAAACGATATTCTCGAAAAACAGTTCTCAGGTAAAGCCGGCTCGCAAACCAAAGCCATGGGTGGCTACAAAGTTGCGGCTGAAATCATGAATCACCTTGATGGCAGTATTGAAACTGAACTGATGGACGCCATTAAAGAAGTCGATGAAGACATGGGCAATCAGATCCAGGATTTGATGTTTGTGTTTGAAAATCTTAAAGATGTTGATGACCGCGGTATTCAGGCGCTGCTGCGCGAGGTCTCATCTGAGGTCTTGATTATTGCCCTCAAGGGTGCGGATACAGACTTGCAGGAAAAAATATTCAAAAATATGTCCAAACGTGCGGCCGAGCTGTTGCGTGACGACTTGGAAGTGAAAGGCCCCGTGCGTGTGTCAGAAGTCGAGGCTGCGCAAAAAGAAATCCTGACCACTGCCCGCCGTATGGCCGATGCCGGTGAAATCGTGCTCGGCGGCAGTGGCGAACAGATGCTGTAGGCTGCCCGAGCATGGGTGAAAAGAAAAACCCCAACCGTATTCCCGCTGCCAATGCCGACGCCTGGCGATCCTGGGCGATGCCCGTGATCGACGACGACGGCAGCGTGGTGAATGCCCATAAAAAGACGCAAAAACAAGAAGAGCAAAGCGAAGAAAGTATCGAAGATGTAGAAGTCGAGGAGCTGCCTCAGGGTGGACTAACCGCCGACGAGCTGGAAGCGATTGTGCGCGAAGCTGAGCTCGAAGGATTTGCTAAAGGCCGCGAAGAGGGTTTCAAAAAAGGTTACGACGACGGCTTTGATTCCGGTGAGCACAAAGGTGCGCTTGAGATGCGCCAGCAACTGGTGGCTGAACAGCAAGCTTTTCAGGCGCTAGCCGAAGCATTGCTGCAGCCGATTGATGAGCAGGATGAGCGCCTTGAGAAGCTACTGCTCGAGACCGTGACGCGACTGACCCGCGCTGTGGTTGAGCGGGAGTTGACCACCCAGCCCGCCGATATTGTCACCCTGGTAAAGTCGGCCGTAAAAGCTTTGCCTGCGGGCAGTGATCACCTGAGCGTTTATCTAAACCCTCAGGACGCTGAGAAAGTCGAGCAATATGCCCAGGAGCACCAGCTAGACTGGTCTTTCCATCGGGATTCAGAGCTGGCACAGGGCGGGGTCAAGGTCGCCACCCGCGACAGTTTCGTGGATTGTTCGGTGGAACGGCGCCTGGATGAAGTCATTGAGCGGTTTTTATCCCAACAAGAAGTCGACGAGCACACCTCGGATGAGCAATTGCTGGCTGCCAATACAGGCTCTGATCCCATCGCGCCAGACATATCAGGCGAGGAGCCTGAGCCGCCTACGGATACTTCTCAGCCCTCGGACGATCAAGAGCCCGAGTTATGAATAGCCGGCGCGACCTCTGGTACCGATTGCGACCGTATTTACCTAGCCCATCTGCGGTAGAGCCCGAAGCCGAAGGCAAGTTGGTGCGCTCAGTGGGTTTAACGCTTGAGGCGGTCGGGCTAAATGTCTCGGTGGGGCGTCAGTGTGCGGTCGTATCTCGCGATGGGCGCCGGGTGGAAGCCGAGGTGGTAGGTTTTGCGGGCGCCAGTATTTTCCTGATGCCGGTAAAGCGCGTCGAAGGGTTGGAGCCGGGCGCGCGAGTTATACCTCTTGCCCATAGCTCTGCGATGCGTATCGGCTTGCAAACCCTGGGGCGTGTGATTAACGGTTTGGGGCAGCCTCTGGACGGGCTGGGTCCTTTACAGGGCGGTGAGTTTCTCGATGCGCACCCGCGCGATATTAACCCCCTAAGGCGTCACCCCATCAGCGAGCCTCTGGATGTGGGCATTCGTGCAATCAATGCTCTGGTAACAGTAGGGCGAGGCCAGCGTATGGGGCTTTTTGCCGGCAGTGGTGTGGGTAAAAGTGTACTCATGGGCATGATGACCAAATATACCACCGCCGATGTTGTGGTGGTGGGGCTGGTGGGAGAGCGCGGGCGCGAAGTAAAAGAATTTATCGACCATATTCTCGGCCCCGAGGGTATGCAGCGAGCGGTCGTCGTGGCGTCACCGGCTGACGATGCCCCGCTAATGCGGCTGCGGGCCTCGCAGCTGGCGAGTCGGGTGGCGGAATACTACCGCGACCAAGGGTTGAATGTACTTTTGCTGATGGATTCACTCACCCGTTTTGCCCAGGCCCAGCGAGAGATTTCCCTCGCCATTGGTGAGCCGCCCGCAACCAAAGGTTATCCGCCCTCGGTATTTGCCAAAATACCTGAATTGGTGGAGCGTGCTGGCAACGCCGCGGAAGGAGAGGGTTCGATTACGGCCTTTTATACGGTGTTAACCGAGGGAGATGATTTACAGGACCCTATTGCCGATTCGGCGCGAGCGATTCTGGATGGCCATATTGTGTTGTCGCGCACCTTGGCAGAGGAGGGGGTTTACCCCGCAATTGATGTCGAGGCCTCTATCAGCCGTGCTATGCCGAACATCGTCCCTGCCGATCATTTAAAACTGATGCAGTCCTTTAAGCAGATGTTGTCTCGCTATAACCAAAACCGTGACTTAATCACCATTGGCGCCTACAGCGCGGGCTCAGACCCTGTGACCGATGAGGCAATTGAACGCTTTCCCAAGCTGCGGGCGTTTATTCAGCAGGGGCTCAAGGAGTCGGTGCACTTGCCTGAATCGATCAACAACTTAAAGGCAGTGATTGCACCGGCACAGTCCCGCGGCCAAAGCCCGCTGGCCGCAGCACACGGTAAAACCTCTGCCAATAGCACGGCACAACATAAAACCTGACGTTTATGGCGGCGAAGCGGTCACAGCGTCTGGGTGTGGTATTAATGCTGGCAGAGCGCCACGAGCAAGAGGCTGCCGATTATTTGGCAAGGCACCAAAAGCTGGTAGATGAGCAGCGCCAAAAAGCGAGCGAGCTGGCTGACTATCGCACAGGTTATGTAGAGCAATACGCCGGAGCCCAGAGTGGGATGCGCCCGGAAGAATTATCCCGCTACAGTCAGTTTATTCAGCAGTTGGGCGATGCGATAAAGCAGCAAGAGAGCGCTGTTGCCCAGCTCATCGAGCAGCTAGTAAAGCTGCGCCAGCACTGGCACGGCCAGCATTTGCGCCGCCGCGCCATCGAAGATTTAATTACCCGCCTGAGAAAGGGCGAAGATCAGGCAGCCGAACGGCAGCTGCAAAAGCAGCTGGACGATATGGCTCAGGCAGCAGGAAAAAGACCCTTATAAAGCAATTTTATGCGGCGTATACGTCTATTGTTTGCGTTCAAAATGGTCTATTCTAGGTTGGTCGCGTGGCAGAAAATATAACAATCGCGGCAGATCATTGTGGGGAGACCCAACCAAGGAACTTCCTAGCGGAACGATAAAGAGGTGGTTATGGCTGTAACGTCAACGATTTCTGGTGATGGCTCGGAGCTGCACATCGCAATCAAGGGGCGGTTTGACTTTAGTTCACACCAGGATTTTCGTGGCACTTATGAAAATCTTCCTCACAAACCAAGCCGGTATGTGATTGATATGCAAGACACCGCGTATTTGGATAGCTCGGCTCTGGGTATGCTATTACTGTTGCGCGACTACGCTGGCGGCGACAGCTCTGACATCGAAATTATTAATACCAGTAGTGATGTTAAGCGGATTTTGACGATTTCTAACTTCGAACAATTGTTCACAATCAGTTAGGCGTTGTGCGCATGAGAGACGACCGAGCCATTACCGTGCTGGTCGCCGATGATACTGACACGGATCGGTTGATTCTGGAGGCTATTGTCCGCAAAGAGGGTCACAATGTTATTAGTGCCCGCGACGGACGCGAGGCGGTCAAAGAATTTAAGCAGCACCGGCCCGATATCGTGTTGTTGGATGCGCTAATGCCTCACCTTGATGGCTTTGAAGCGGCTCGGCAAATTAAAGCTCTTGCGGGTGAAGAACTGATCCCGATTATCTTTCTGACCTCGCTCACGGACACTCCCTCGTTGGTGAAGTGCCTTGAAGCCGGGGGCGACGACTTTCTCTCCAAGCCTTACAACCGGGTCATTCTGCAGGCCAAAATCCGCGCTTTCTATCGCATGCGTACGATGAACCGCACGATGCTTGAGCAGCGTGACCAAATTGCCCGCCATAACGAACATTTTTTGCAAGAACAGACGGTCGCCAAGCAGGTGTTTGACAATATTACCAGTGGTGGACAATTAAATAGCGCCTGCCTGCGCTACTTTATGTCGCCGCTGGCGGTTTTTAACGGTGACGTCATGGTGGCCGCCACTACACCTGCGGGCAACCTGATGGTGTTGCTGGGAGATTTTACTGGGCATGGTTTACCCGCTGCGATAGGGGCTATGCCGCTGGCAACCACATTCTATGGCATGGTGAGCAAGGGCTTTTCCATGTCTGATATTCTCGCCGAGATTAACGGCAAGTTAAAAAGTATTTTGCCGGTGGGGCTTTTTTGCTGCGCCACTATGGTGGAAGTGAACTATCGAAAAAATACTGCCAGAATCTGGAACGGCGGGCTACCTGCTGCCTATATTTATCGTCTGGGTGGCTCCATCGAGCAGGTTAAATCTAACCATTTGCCACTTGGCGTACTGAATAACAAAGATTTTAAGGCAGACGCGGCTTTGTTTCAGCTGCATCACGGAGAGCGTTTGTATCTCTGGTCTGATGGCATCCATGAGGCTCGCAACAGCGACGACGAAATGTTTGGCGAGGAGCGTATTCTCGCGGCTTTCGCGCGCAACGAGTCGCGACAATGCATGTTTGATGAGTTGCTCGCCAAGGTGAAAAGCTTTGTCGGTGAGGGTGAAAAAAGCGACGATCTGTCGCTTATCGAATTGGTGATGGCGCCCTCGCAGCTCGAATACTCTGAGTCCAGTCAGCCCTCTCAAGATCAGTCGCGGCTCGCCGAGTGGAGTTTGGTTTTTGAGGTGAAACCATCCAGTTTCGCTATTTTTGACCCACTGCCTCTGCTGCTGAGCGTTCTGCTTGAGGTACCAGGACTGCGTAATCACAGTGGCACCCTCTATACCGTGATTTCGGAGCTTTACAGTAATGCTCTGGAGCATGGCGTGCTGCAGCTAGACTCTACCATGAAGGCTGATCCCGACGGCTTTGACCACTATTATCAATTGCGCAAAACCCGCACCGAGCAAATCAGTGAGGGCTATATCCGCATTACGTTAGCCCACCAAACTTTTGCCGAGGGTGGCTGTCTGCAGATAACGGTGGAAGACAGTGGCCCCGGGTTTGACCTGGACGGCCTGGAGGTAGATGAGGTCAATGATTACAGTGGGCGGGGGCTGAAACTTGTTAAGTCTCTGTGTGATAGCCTTGAATATCAAGAACCTGGGAATAGCGTTTGCGCCACCTATCGCTGGCATGTAGACGATTAGCCCAGCCGCCGGCTTTGTTCAACAGGAGGTTAACTTTGTCTAACGCTCAGCATATAGATCACGAGGCCCTGGCGGCTTTGCGCGACGTTATGGAAGACGACTTTTTACAGCTGATTGAAACCTTTGTCAGCGATTCGCGAGCTAAAATTAATACCATGCAAAAAGCTCTGGCGGCCGGGCAGAGCGAAGAGTTGCGCCGTGCAGCGCACAGCCTGAAGGGTAGCTCTTCAAATATAGGCGCGGCTGGGCTGATGGAAGCCTGCAGGCAAATCGAGGTCCGCGCCGCGGCTTCAGATCTCACCGGTCTCGAGCATCTGCTGGTGGATCTACAGAGCGAATTCTCCCAAGTCAAACAGCAGTTGGATATTTACGCCTAAGCGCTTAACCGCGGCTTCTATCGCCTTATACCTATCTCTTTGGCACCGCTTTTGCTGATTACTCCTTAGTACCTATTTAAACCTCTGCCGGCGGCCAAGTGTTGCCGCTTTGATACAGGAGTGGTCGGACAATGACCGATACAACACTGCTAAACGCCCTCTCGCCTCGGCCCAGTAGTCAGGCAAAGTCGGAATCGGGTTCTCTACGTGAGAGCAAGTCGGATCCGTTCTCGAATGTCTTAAACACTGTCCGCAACGACAAGCCAGCCCGTCAAGTGGGCGTTCGGAATGAAAATCAGCCGCCGAGTAAGGCGCGTGAAGCGGTGACCAAGGAGACAGCAGCTGCCCCGGAGGCAAAGCAAACTCCCCCCGCTAGCGACGGGGAGGATCGGGCAGTTGCTGAAAGCGGCCCTAAGCATGCGGCTAACGACCCAGAACCTGCTGTAACCCTTACTGATGAGCAGCGCCAGGCCTTTGAGTCTCTTCCAGAAGAGCAGCAGGCGGCATTGAACGCATTGACACCGAAGCGGATGGCAGAAGTTTTACAGATGATGATGGCGCAACAGCAGAAGTTTTCCAGTGCCACTCCAGAAATTGACGCCATTCTTGCTGATTTATCCCAGGCCGATCTCGAACGCCTGCAAGGTGTGCTTAACGATCTTGCCAGAGTGTTTAACTCGGCCGAGTCGATGGAGCAAGTAATATCCAAGGCCCAGCAAATAATCGATGAGCAGCTGGGTGAAACAGCATTAGCTGATCTGTTGACACAACAGCTGGGAGATATTGCCGCCACCTCTATGCCAGATAAAGACTCCAGTACCATTGAAGCGCTGGCGCATTGGCTTGCCGGAGCACAGTTGGTTGTGGCGCAGAAGAGTGATCGGACGACCACAGCCCATAACCTGACGAATACACATCTCGGCACGGTGGATGCTGGCAGCACCGCTGAGTACGTTAAAACACCGGAAACCCTGGTCAAGTTAACCGCAACGGAGCAAGGCCCAGATGGCCTGGATTTATCGCTGGAATCAGGAAAGTTGTTGGAATCGGTGAAAGCTTCCGAGCAAGGAAAGTTTGCTGAAATTGCCAAACTTCACAATCTGTTTTCGGCGCGTGGCAATGATGAGGCCGCTGCTTCAACCACTAATGTACCCGCGATGTTGAGTGCGGCACAGAAGCTTTCAGCCAGTAGCGAACAGGCGCCGGTACTGCAGAGTCAACTGGGCACACGTTTTGGTACAGGTGCCTGGGGGGATGCGGTGGGGCAAAAAGTACTGTGGATGGCACGCCAAAATATTACCTCTGCAGAGCTGCGGTTAGATCCGCCGGATCTGGGCCCCGTACAGGTGAGAGTGAGCGTGCAGAACGATCAGGCGCACATCACTTTCTCCAGTCAGCAGCCAGTGGTGCGTGAAGCGTTGGATCAGAACGCCTTCAGGCTCAGAGAAATGCTCGCCGAACAGGGTATGACCCAAGTGGATGTGAACGTATCCGAGCAAGGCCAGCAGCAGGGTGATGAAAGAGGGGCATCCGGCTCCTCAGGTACTGGTGCTGTTGCCGCTGATGAGTCCGACAGCTCAAGCGATACTAGAAAATCCGCGGATTCTGTAGTCAGATTGATCGATCAATACGCCTGATTCGACCCCTGCGTGAAGTAAAGCGATTTCCGCGAGTCGCCTGTTGCATAAGCTGCGTTCGTTGAGGCCAAGGTGCTCGTTCAGGCGCTCAATAGCACTCCGTCGGACTGCTTCTTGGCAGTACTGTCAGCCCCCGCTGAAAGTGGGGGGCTTTTTCTTATCAGCACGTAACTATCTTTGTTCCTGTCTGTGTTCTTATCAATGTTTGTTCCTATCAGTCGCCTCGGCTAAACTCAGGCCATACCTGTGGCACGAGCTTTGCTCATAGGTTCCCATAAGCCTTATTACGCGTAGGAATGACGGATAATTGACATGGCCGAAGACGAGCAGGAAGAACAACAAACCGAAGAGGGGAGTGAAACAGAGCAGCCAAAAAAGAAGAAAAAATGGTTGTTGCTGGGGTTGATTTTACTATTGCTGATTGGGCTATCGGTAGCCGCAACACTCTACTTTCTCGGTTTTTTTGCCACTGAGCCAGAACCGCCAGCTGTAGAAGAAGAGCAAGCTCCACAAGAGGTTCAAGCCGCTATCTATTACCCGCTCAAGCCGGAGTTCATTACTAACTTCGAGGTGCGTGGGCGGCAGCGCTTTATGCAGGTCGAGATGACACTAATGTTGCGCGAAAATGACGTGGTCCCGGCCCTGGAGCTGCACATGCCCGCCATTCGCAATGCCCTGGTGATGCTGATGCGCGGCCAGAGTTACGAAGAGCTGCAAACCCCTGAGGGTAAAGAGTTGTTGCGCCAGCAAGCGCTGTTTGAGATTCAGGGCGTGCTGGAGCAGGAAATCGGCAAGCCTGGTATAGAACAAGTGTTATTTACCAACTTAGTACTGCAATAGAGGCGAATTCAGTGCAGGATCTATTAACACAAGATGAAATCGATGCGCTGTTACATGGTGTCGATGAAGGCGATATCGATACCGAATCGGATCAGGACCCGGGGGCGGTTAAATCCTATGACTTAACCAGCCAGGATCGTATTGTCCGTGGGCGCATGCCCACACTGGAAATGATTAACGAGCGTTTCGCGCGTTATACCCGGATCAGCATGTTCAATATGCTGCGTCGCACCGCCGATGTCTCGGTGGGCGGTATTCAAATTCAAAAGTTTGGTGAGTATGTCCACACACTGTATGTGCCTACCAGTTTGAACATGGTTAAGTTTCGCCCGCTGCGAGGCACAGCGCTTATTATTCTCGATGCGCGCTTGGTGTTTAAGTTGGTTGATAACTTCTTTGGTGGCGATGGTCGTCACGCCAAAATTGAAGGGCGGGAGTTTACTCCTACCGAGCTGCGTGTAGTGCAAATGGTATTAAACCAGGTGTTTGTAGACTTGGGCGAAGCTTGGAAAGCGGTAATGCCGATTGAGTTTGAATACATTAACTCAGAGGTTAATCCATCTCTCGCCAATATCGTTAGCCCCAGTGAAGTGGTTGTGGTTAGTACTTTTCATATTGAGCTCGACGGTGGCGGCGGCGACCTGCATCTGACTATCCCTTATTCCATGATAGAGCCCATTCGTGAAGTGCTTGATGCGGGGTTGCAAAGCGATAGCGATGAACAAGACGAACGCTGGGTTAAAGCGTTACGCGAAGATGTGCTTAGTGCTCAGGTAGATTTAGAGTGCGAGATCGTCAATCGGGAGATTCCTTTGCGTGACATCGTCGATCTGGACGTGGGCGATATTATTCCCATTGAATTTCCCGAGCACCATGTGCTAACGGCGAACGGGGTACCCGTTTTTCGGACTCAATTAGGCCAGCACAAAGGCAATTTGGCTTTAAAAATTAACGATTTTATTGATCACAGCAGCGCCTACAATATAACCGCTGCTGAAGGAGGCAAACATGGCAAATGATGATATCGAGAATAATGACGATTCAGAACTGGATCAAGATGCCATGGCGGACGAGTGGGCCGCAGCCATGCAAGAACAAGAAGCGATTGATGATTCGGCCGAGCAGTCGGATGAGACGGATATGGCCAGTGCAATGGCGCTGAATGAGCTGGAAAGCGAAGGTGCCCCGCGTGAGGTTGGGCCCGAGCTGGATTTGATTCTGGATATTCCGGTGAGTATTTCCATGGAGGTTGGCAGCACGTCCATCACCATTCGTAATCTGTTACAGCTCAACCAAGGCTCTGTCATTGAGTTGGATCGTCTTGCCGGGGAGCCGTTGGATGTACGAGTCAATGGCACTTTAATTGCCCATGGCGAAGTTGTAGTGGTGAATGAGAAATTTGGTATTCGCATGACCGATGTTATCAGCCCCTCTGAACGTATCAAGAAGCTGCGCTAGATGTTTACTTTCATAGCGGCAGCGTCAGCTAGTCAAGAGCCGGCCGCGCAAATGCAAGCCGGAACAGCCGCACAGTTGTTTTCGGTTTTTATGGGATTAGCCGCGGTTATTGGGCTTATTTTTGTGCTCGCCTGGCTTGTAAGGCGTACCGGCAACGGCTGGGTCAGGTCCAATAATCTAAAAATTGTTGCCAGCCTTGCTCTTGGCACACGTGAAAGATTAATGCTGGTGGATGTCGGCGGAACGCAAATACTCTTAGGCGTGACCGCGCACTCGGTTAATCAGTTACACGTGTTTGCCGAACCTGTTGTAAAAGAGGGGGAGACATCTAGCCCAGAGTTTGCCGCCAAACTGGCAGAATTTCTACCGCAGAAACGAGAAAAGAATAATGACTCCGGTACCGGCAATCTCTAGAGCTCTAAGATTCGCTGCGCTGTTTGCGGCGCTCTTGTTAAGCCTCTTTGCGCCTGCGGGCTATGCCCAAGACGCTGAACCCGCAGAAGACACCAGTGCACTTGCCGAATCGGTAGAGCGGGGCGCTCTGCCGGCAATACCTGGTTTGCCTGCTTTTACTGTCACCACGAACGATGATGGTGAACAGGAGTACTCGGTAACACTGCAAATCCTTGCCATTATGACCATGCTGACGTTTTTGCCAGCACTGCTCATGATGATGACATCGTTCACTCGTATTATTATTGTTTTCGCGATTCTGCGGCAGGCGCTTGGCTTGCAGCAGTCTCCGTCTAACCAGATATTAATTGGGTTGTCTCTATTTTTAACGCTCTTTATTATGAAGCCTGTGTTAGAAGATGTGAACGCCAATGCGCTGCAACCTTACATAGCCAGCGAAATATCCGCACAGCAGGCGTTGGCCGAAGCGTCTCGCCCGTTTCACGAATTTATGCTTGCGCAAACACGCGAAAGTGACATCGCCTTGTTTGTAGGTATTGCCGGTATTGAGCAAATTCAAACACCGGAAGACACACCATTTTCCATTTTGGTCCCCGCTTTTGTTACCAGCGAGCTGAAAACCGCGTTTCAAATTGGTTTTATTATTTTTATCCCTTTTCTGGTCATTGATATCGTTGTCGCCAGCGTACTGATGGCCATGGGGATGATGATGCTCTCGCCGCTTATCGTTTCCTTGCCGTTTAAGATTATGCTATTTGTGCTGGTGGATGGTTGGGCCATGATTATCGGCACACTCGCGGCGAGCTTTGGAGTCTGACGATGACACCCGAGATCGCGCTGAGTTTGTTTGCCGATGGGTTATACCTGACTGTATTGATGGTTCTGGTGATTGTCGGTCCCAGTTTGATTGTGGGCCTGGTGGTCAGTATGTTTCAGGCCGCCACGCAAATTAATGAGCAAACCCTCAGTTTTTTACCACGTTTAATCGTAATGTTGGTAACTATCATGATTGCAGGGCCCTGGATGGTGTCAGAGCTGATGGATTATTTTGATCGGCTGTTTAACAGTATTCCGGGATTAATTGGCTGATGGAAGCTTTGGCGCTATCAGACGATCAGCTGATGCGTTTTATGGCGCAGTACGTATGGCCCATGTTCCGTATTGCTGCGTTATTTATGGCGGCCCCTGTGATTGGCGCGAGGACGGTTACAGCGCGGGTGCGGGTGCTATTAGCTCTGTTTGTCACTATGCTGGTGGCGCCCATGCTGCCAGAGCCACCAGCGGTCGACTTTTTGAGTCTGGACGCGCTCGTGATTATCGCCAAAGAGGTGGTTATTGGTCTCGCTCTCGGCTTTGCCTTTCAAGTGGCGATGCATATCTTCGTGCTCTCGGGACAGTTGGTCGCAATGAAGATGGGCTTGGGGTTTGCCTCTATGAATGACCCGTCTAACGGCATCTCGGTGACGGTGCTGTCGCAGTTTTATTTGCTTTTGTCCACGGTGTTGTTTTTGATCTTTGATGGACACTTGCTGATGATTGGGCTGATCGTAGCCAGTTTTACCAGCATGCCCATGGGCGGCGAGGGGCTTGGTGCAACAGAGTTTGTTCAAATTGCCAGCTTGGGTAGCTGGATGTTCAGCGCGGCGCTGGTATTTGTATTGCCGTTATTTACCGCGCTTTTAGTGATTAATATGGCGTTTGGGGTGATGAACCGTTCGGCACCGCAAATCAACGTGTTTACGGTGGGCTTTCCTATCACGCTTATTTTTGGTCTCTTTTTTATGTGGGTCAGCCTGGTAGCGTTTTTGCCTTATTTTGAACAAGTGTTTGCCGACACGGCCTCCATTGGCCGCTTGTTAATGAGGCTCAATTAAATGGCCGAAGGTGAAGACAGCAGTCAGGAAAAAACGGAAGAACCCAGTGCGAGGAAACTGGAAAAAGCCCGCGAGGATGGGCAAATTCCTCGTTCACGTGATCTTACTACTACATTTATTCTACTCGCCGGAGCCATAGGTCTGGCCGTTTTTGGTGAAATGATCGGCAGCGCTATGGCGGGGCTGTCAATCAATAACTTCACTCTGTCACGAAACGAAGCTTTCGATACCGAGGCGATGTTTGCTCACTTAGTCAGTTCTTTCTACGACGGTTTAATGGCGCTGGTGCCATTAATGGTAATGCTACTGCTCGCATCAGTGGTTGGGCCGATTGCCTTAGGTGGCTGGCTGCTCAGTGCTAAGGCTATGGCTCCCAAAGCCAGCAGGATGAATCCGCTCGCCGGGCTCAAGCGCATGTTTTCAGTCAAGGCATTGGTTGAACTGGGTAAATCGCTGGCCAAGGTGACCATAGTGATGGTGGTGGCCATGGCAGCTTTATTCTACTGGCAGCAAGATATGCTACAGCTGGCCGCTCAAGAGACCGAAGTTGGTGTGGTTGAATCTTTGCAAATCAGCGCGTATGCCACCATTGCGATGGCTGCGGTTACCTTGCTGGTAGCCGCTATTGATGTCCCATTTCAGATATGGGATCACGTAAAAAAGCTGAAAATGTCCCATCAGGAATTAAAAGACGAGCATAAGGACACCGAGGGCAAACCCGAGGTGAAAGGCCGCATAAGGCAATTGCAGCGCGAAATGGCGCAGCGGCGCATGATGTCGCAAGTGCCCGAGGCCGACGTTGTGATCACCAACCCGACTCACTATTCGGTCGCGCTTAAATACGACCCGGAGAATATGGGAACCCCAATCTTGCTCGCCAAGGGGGTAGATCACACCGCGCTAAAAATTCGCGAAATAGCTGGCGCTCACCGTATCGAGGTCATCCAGTCGCCCATGCTGGCCCGCTCTATTTATCACACAACCGATATTGATGAGGAGATCCCCGCTGGACTCTATATGGCTGTCGCTCAGGTGTTGGCCTATGTATTTGGTCTACGCAACTACCGCCGCGGCCAGGGGGAAAAGCCGACCTATCCGCGTAATATTTCCGTGCCCCGCGATCTGCAGTTTGATTAATTAATAACTTTTCAGTCCCGCGCCAATTGTAGGTACGCTTTTTGCGATGACTAGCGGTAATACCGCAACGCGTCAAAAAAACGTACACATATGGCTTTTTCTTTCGGGCAGATCAATAAAACCAACAGCAAGGCTGCACTTTTGCAGCTGAAGGGCCTGGGGCAGGGCAATATCGGTATCCCGATTTTGCTGATTATGCTGCTGGGCATGATGATCCTGCCCATGCCAGCGTTTATGCTGGATGCATTCTTTACCTTCAATATCGCGCTTTCCATTGTTGTGCTTCTGGTGGGTGTGTACGCTTTGCGCCCGCTGGATTTTGCTGCCTTCCCGACTATTTTGCTGGTTGCGACACTGTTGCGCCTGGCTCTTAATGTCGCCTCCACGCGGGTTGTTTTGCTCAATGGCCATGAAGGCGGTGATGCGGCCGGTAAAGTGATCCAGGCTTTCGGTGAGGTGGTCATTGGTGGCAACTATGCTGTTGGTCTGGTGGTGTTTTTGATTCTAATGATCATTAATTTTGTGGTGGTTACCAAGGGCGCTGGGCGTATTTCTGAGGTGAGTGCGCGGTTTACCTTGGACGCGATGCCCGGTAAGCAAATGGCCATTGATGCCGACTTAAATGCCGGTTTAATTGATCAGGAAGAGGCCCGGCAGCGGCGTGAAGATGTTGCCAGCGAGGCCGACTTCTATGGCGCCATGGACGGTGCGAGCAAGTTCGTAAGAGGCGATGCGATTGCAGGCATCTTAATTTTGGCCATTAACATCATTGGCGGCCTGAGTGTCGGTATGGTGCAGCACAACCTCGAATTTAGTGATGCGCTGGAAAAATATATTCTTCTGACTATTGGTGACGGCCTGGTCGCACAAATTCCCTCGTTGATGCTGTCTACCGCTACGGCCATTTTGGTGACGCGGGTAAACAGCTCTCAGGACATGCGCTCGCAGGTTATGTCGCAGATGTTTGACTCACCCAAAGCGCTGAGTATTGCCGCTGGGATGCTGTTTATTATGGGCGTTATTCCCGGTATGCCGCACATCGCGTTTTTGGGGCTGGCAATTTTGTGTGCAGCATTGGCGTACTATATATATTGGCGCAAGCAGCAACCCGAAGCGGTTGAGGATGATTACTTTCCCAGTAGTGGTTCTGGACGCAGCGGCGCCACACCTACCTCCCCAAGCCCCGCACCGAGCGGTGCGCAGCCGCCAGCTGCCTTGCCTCCCGCCGAGAATGCCGAGCTTAACTGGGATGATGTCCAGCCTGTCGATGTGATCGGATTAGAGGTCGGTTACCGTCTTATTCCCATGGTAGACAAGTCTCAGGGTGGTGCTCTGCTGGGGCGTATTAAAGGCGTGCGCAAAAAGCTCTCTCAGGAAATGGGCTTTTTGATTCCTACAGTGCATATTCGCGATAATCTCGAGCTAGCCCCCAATGGTTATCGCATTAGCTTAATGGGCGTTACCGCCGCTGAAGCAGAAGTTCACCCGGATCGTGAGTTGGCGATCAACCCCGGCCAGGTATTTGGCGATTTAGAAGGCATCAAGACTAAAGATCCGGCCTTCGGCCTGGACGCCATCTGGATCAGCGCCGGGCAAAAAGAGCAGGCGCAAACTCTCGGCTATACCGTGGTTGATGCCAGCACGGTTGTCGCCACCCATCTCAATCAGATATTGCATCAGCATGTGCACGAACTGCTTGGCCATGAAGATGTGCAAAAGTTGCTGGATATGCTGGCTAAAACCTCTCCCAAACTGGTGGAAGAGTTGGTGCCCAATACAGTTAATTTAAACACTCTGCTGCGGGTTCTGCAGAACCTTTTACGAGAGAAAGTCGCGGTTAAGGATATCCGCACGATCGCCGAAGCTTTGGCGGGGCAGTCGGGTAAGAGTCAAGATCCCGCCGCCCTAACCGCCATCGCAAGGGTAGCCCTAGCCCGGCAAATCGTGCAGAGCATCAATGGTACCGCGGCGAATCTGCCTGTTATTACGTTAAACCCTCAATTGGAACAGTTGTTGCTGAGTACTGTTCAGCAGGCACAGAAAGCTGGCGCAGATGACAGCGCATTTGTCGAGCCGGCGCTGGCAGAGAAGCTGCAACGCTCTTTGGCGAGTGCTGCGCAAAAGCAGGAGATGGCTGGCAAGCCACAAGTTCTGTTGGTGGCGGCGCCGCTGCGACAAATGCTGGTACGTTTTTGCCGCCACAGTGTGCCCGATATGCATGTACTGGCTTATACCGAAGTGCCGGATAACAAACAGATCACGATAGACGCCTCGGTCAGTGCCGATGGCTAGGCAGGAGATGACTCATGCAGGTTAAACGCTTTGTTGCCAAAGATATGCGCAGGGCCTTGGAAATGGTGCGCCAAGCACTCGGGGAAGAGGCCATTATCCATTCTAGCCGTCGCGTGAAAGACGGGGTGGAACTGCTAACCAGCGTGGCAGGCTCCACTTTTACTGAACCCAAACCTACGCCTGAAGTTGAATCTGCGCCCAGCAGTGCGCCGCCGAGTGAAAGTCCAGCGCCGGTGCAAACCGGGCGAGATATTGCCGCGCAGATCGAGCTTGCCAGCCAGCGCTTGGCTGCGCGCGAGCTGGCCGAAGCATCGGCCGATGAATATTTGCGCAAAGATCAGGTGGTGAATGCGGGCATCCGGGTGCGTTCTGCCGTAGCGCAAACGCCAACCTCACTTCCGACCGCCGCTCCCGAAGCTGACCGGCCTCGCACTGCTCAGACAGCCGCTGAACGATATGGACTGGCCGAGCCCTTGGCGCAGAGCAAAAGCAGCGATGACATCGAACTTCTGCACGAAGAGATTGCTCAGATGCGTCTGATTCTCGAAGAGCAGTTAGGGCGTCTGGGTGCGGCTGCCCGTGGCCCGGGCAGTAAGCAAACCAGCGCCATCGGGCAGCGCTTGGAACGCATGGGGTTTTCGGCCAAAGTCGCTGATGCCACCCTGCGCCGCCCTCTGAATAACCGCATGCTGGCTAAAGCTTGGCCTGAGGCGATGGCAAGGCTGGCGCATGCTATTCCGGTTATGGATGAAGACATTACCGCAAACGGTGGCGTGTTTGCCTTTGTGGGGCCGACAGGTGCCGGCAAAACCACTACTGTAGCCAAGTTAGCGGCGCGGTATGTGATGGAGCATGGCGCTGACAAAGTCGCGCTGGTCACCAATGATACCCAGCGTTTAGGCGGGCAGGACCAATTGCGTTCCATTGCCCGTATTCTTCAGGTGCCGCTGCGGGTAGTGGATGAAAACAATAGCCTGTCTGCAGTATTGCGAAGCCTGCGCAATTGTGAGTTGGTGTTGATTGATACCGCTGGTCTTCGTGCGGGGGATCCCGCACTCAAAACCGGTATGCAAGAGCTCGCGAATATTCGCTCTGTGCAAAGTCTTTTAGTGCTGCCTGCAAACAGTCAGGCTCAGGTCTTAAAAGCGGCTTTGCACTCCTATCAGACGGCGGCACTGACGGCCTGTATTATTACAAAGCTAGATGAAGCTGCTAGCTTGGGGGAAGCGGTGGATTGCGCTATGCAAGCGAGGCTGCCAATAGCCTATACTTGCGATGGGCAAGAAGTGCCTTACGATATTGAACAGGCACGCGGCCACAAGTTAATCAGCAAAGCCGCTCAGCTGATACAGCAGAGCAGTAGCCGGCAGGCCGTTAATGGTTAGCTCGCTTAAAGTTGTTCCATCGGGTTACGCACAGACTACTAAGAGAGAATACGAATGAGCCAAAGTCGCCCCGTACAGGTAATTGCAGTCTCTGGAGGAAAGGGGGGCGTAGGGAAAAGCAATATTTCCGTTAATCTCAGCATTGCCTTAGCGCAATTGCGTCGTCGGGTGGTATTGATGGACGCCGACTTGGGGCTGGCCAATATCGATGTGCTGCTGGGCTTATCGCCACAATATACCCTGGCTGATGTGTTAGCCGGTGAGCGCTCTTTGCAAGAAGTACTTATGACAGGACCCGGGGGTATTAAAATAGTTCCTGCTGCCTCGGGCGTGCAGCGCATGGCTGAGCTGAGCGCACAGGAGCACGCGGGGTTGATCAGCGCGTTCAGTGACCTGAGTGATCAGGTGGACATATTAGTGATTGATACGGCAGCCGGTATTTCCGATACCGTGCTCAGCTTTGTGCGTGCGGCCAACGAAACCCTTGTGGTGGTATGCGATGAACCCTCTTCGATTACCGACGCCTACGCGCTGATAAAGCTGTTAAATAAAGAGTATGACCTGCAGCGTTTTCGGGTGGTAGCAAATATGACGCGCACCAGTGCCGAGGGGCAGCAGATGTTCAGCAAGCTCAACACTGTGTGCGAGCGGTTTCTCGATGTTACCTTACAATATGTAGGCCAAATCCCTTTTGACGAGTCAGTTCGTAAGGCTGTGCAGCGCCGCCAAGCGCTGCTTGAATTTGCCCCTAATTGCAAAGCCTCACAGGCGTTGCGGGAGCTGGCAAACAAGGTAGACGCCTGGCCGTTGCCCTCGGCACCAACCGGGCGATTAGAGTTTTTTGTCGAGCGGCTGCTACAGGCGGCGGTTTCGGAGTATTGACAGGTGAACGCGGCAAGTGGGTTAGCTATGTACAGTGAAGCGCGAGTGCAGGGCAATGACATACAAGTCGAGGAATACGCCGGTTTGGTTAAGCGTATTGCCCATCATATGATGTTAAAAATGCCCGCCAGCGTACAGGTGGATGATTTGATTCAAGCTGGAATGATCGGCTTGTTAGAAGCCTCGCAAAAGTATGATGGCGCCAAAGGCGCGAGCTTTGAAACCTATGCCGGTATTCGAATCCGCGGCGCCATTGTGGACGAAATGCGACGTGGCGATTGGGCGCCGCGCTCGGTACACCGCAATGCCCGCAGGGTCAGCGATGCCATCGCCAAGGTCGAGGCGCGCGAGGGGCGCGATGCTGAAGACGCTGAGGTGGCTGCCGAGCTGGAGGTGGAGCTCGACGAATACCATGCGATGCTTCGCGACGCCAACTCCAGCCGTCTGTTTAGCTACGAAGAAACGTTTGCTGATGATGCCAGCGCTTCACTCGCCGGGGAAGGGAGCGATTTTATAAATCCCCAGGAGGGGGTCGCCCGAGATAGCCTTAAGCAATCCCTCGCCGAGGCAATCACCCAGCTGCCAGAGCGAGAGAAAATGGTATTGGCTCTGTATTATGACGAAGAGCTTAACCTGAAAGAGATTGGTCAAATTTTGGGCGTTAGCGAGTCGCGGGTAAGTCAAATTCACTCTCAAGCCGCTAGCCGGCTACGCGCTCGCATGGCCGATTGGCGAACAGAAGATTGACCGCTGAGCTAAATCCCAGTACTTTTCAGCCGATAACAGCAAATAGAAGAAAATTGTGCCATGGCGCTGGACTCGCCCTGGCCAGTTACTAGACTTAACACTAACCCAACTTCCCGCCCGGGTGAGACGGAGGCAGCATTGGATAAGAACATGAAAATTCTCATTGTCGACGATTTTTCGACAATGCGACGGATTATTAAAAACCTGTTACGAGATTTGGGCTTCACCAACACCCACGAGGCAGACGACGGCGTCACTGCACTGCCTATGCTGAAAAGCGGTGGATTTGATTTTTTGGTCACGGATTGGAACATGCCGGGCATGAGCGGTATTGATCTTCTCAAAGCGGTGCGAGCGGATGAAAAGCTTGCCTCTTTGCCGGTATTAATGGTGACCGCAGAAGCAAAAAGGGACCAGATTGTCGAGGCCGCCCAAGCAGGCGTGAACGGCTATGTGGTGAAGCCTTTTACCGCGGCCGCACTAAAAGAAAAGATCGAGAAAATATTCGAACGGGTGGGTTGATCCAACCATAACAACAAGGCACGGCCATGACTTCTGAGATTCAAGAGCAAGACAACAGCCTGTTTGTCAAAGAGCTGCAAGAAAGTGCCAGCTTGCTGGTGGAAAAGCTACAGGGCGATGACTTTGACGAGGCCTCCCGGCTAATCCAGGCCATTATGGAGTCTCGCGATAAGCATCTGTATCAGTCAGTAGGGCGGCTGACTCGTGGTTTGCACAATGCCATTGTCAACTTCAACGTGGATGGGGATTTAAGCAAAGAGCCGCCGGATATAGAGCGCTCAGAAATTCGCGATGCCACCGATCGACTTAAATACGTTATCGACTTAACACAAAAAGCCGCTGACAAAACCATGGACATGGTCGAGGAGGCTGCTCCTATCGCTATGAACCTTGGGCAAGAGGCTAATGCTCTGCGCGGTGAATGGTCTCGTCTACAAAGCGGTGAGATGAGTGCGGAAGAGTTTCGCAGTCTGTACACCCGTATGGATGATTTTCTCGGGCAAATGGAAAGCGGCACCGAAACCCTAGGGCACAATCTGCAGGAAATTATTCTCGAGCAAGGTTTTCAGGATTTAACCGGGCAGGTACTGAAGCGTGTCATGGGGCTGATAGAAGAGGTCGAACAAGATCTGGTCAGCCTGGTGAGAATTGCTGGGCAGGTTGAAGAAATTACAGGTTTGCACCTTGAGGCCGATAAAGAAGGAAAGACAAAGGTTGTCGACAATAAAAGCAGCGGCGAAGGCCCGCAGATTAATGCGGATAAAGCCGATGTAGTCTCCAATCAGGACGAAGTAGACGACTTGCTTTCCAGTCTCGGTTTTTAGAGGAATAGTGCATGGGTTTCGGTGATGATGAAGATATTCTCCAGGATTTTCTGGTCGAGGCCGGTGAGATTCTTGAAAATCTCTCCGAGCAGCTGGTGGAGCTGGAACGCCGGCCCGAAGATAAAGATCTTCTTAATGCTATTTTTCGCGGCTTTCACACAGTAAAAGGCGGTGCGGGCTTTCTTCAGCTTACGGCCATGGTTGAGTGCTGCCATGTCACTGAAAATTTGTTTGATATTCTGCGCAATGGCAAGCGACAAGTAACCCCAGAGTTGATGGATGTCGTACTCCAGGCTTTGGATGTTGTTAACCAGCAGTTCGATCAAGTGTCTCATCGCGAGCCCATCTCCCCCCCCGAGCCTGAATTAATTCACACCCTTGAACGCCTGGTGGCCTGTGAAGATCTGCAGGCGACCCCACAGCCAGCGGCTGAATCTCCCCCCGCGCCTGAGCCACAAGCGTCCCCTGAAACTGAGCCTGCTACAGTTCGCGGCGGCAGTGATATTACTGATCAGGAATTTAACGATTTGCTGGATGCGCTCTCGCCTGGTGCAAACACCGGTGAGCCGGCCTCCGGCGCTGGCGATGACATTTCGGAAGATGAATTTGAAGCTTTGCTGGATCAGATTCACGGTGAAGGTAAGGCACCCGGAAAGAGCGCTCCGCCTGCTGCTGGGACAAATGCCAGCGACGACATCAGTGACGATGAATTTGAAGCTTTACTCGACGAATTACACGGTGCGGGCAAAGGTCCGGCCGGCGCCGTGGCAAAGCCAAGCGAGCCAGCTGCGGCTGACACAAAAGCTGATCAGGACAATATCTCCGACGACGAATTCGAAGCGCTGCTGGATCAACTCCATGGTAAAGGTAAAGGGCCCAGTGTTCAGGGTGAGGCCACCGCTAGTGCTCCCGCCGCATCCGAACCCAGCGAGTCGTTAGCGCAGAGCCCAAAGGCGGCAAGTGCAGAAGCCTCACCCGCGGCGCAGCCAAAGCCATCGTCCGCACCTCAGGCAGCTTCTGCCGCTGCGGCAAAGCCGCGCGCTGAGCGCGAAGCGGGACCTCAGGTGGAGGCCACGGTGCGGGTTGATACTCAGCGCCTGGATGAAATCATGAATATGGTGGGCGAGCTGGTGTTGGTGCGCAATCGCCTGGTGCGCCTGGGTGACAGTGCGCAAAATGAAGCGCTCAGCAAGGCCGTCGGCAACTTGGATGTAGTAACCGCTGATTTACAAACCTCTGTAATGAAAACCCGGATGCAACCGATTAAAAAAGTATTCGGTCGCTTTCCTCGCGTAGTCAGGGATTTGGCGCGCAACCTGAAAAAAGACATCAACCTTGAGCTGGTGGGTGAAGAGACAGATCTGGATAAAAACTTAGTCGAAGCGCTTGCCGACCCACTGGTGCATTTGGTGCGCAACTCGGTGGATCATGGCATTGAGTTGCCAGAGGTGCGCGAGGCCAACGGCAAACCTCGTCAGGGCCGGGTGGTGCTTGCTGCGGAACAAGAGGGCGATCATATACTTTTGTCTATCACTGACGACGGCGCCGGTATGGATCCCGACAAGTTGCGTCAGATTGCCGTCGACAAAGGGTTGTTTGATGAAGATACGGTGCAGCGCTTTTCGGATAGCGAAGCCTTCGATTTAATTTTCGCGCCGGGTTTTTCTACCAAGAAAGAAATCTCCGATGTCTCCGGTCGCGGGGTAGGCATGGATGTGGTGAAAACCAAGATTACTCAGCTCAATGGTTCCATAGAAATACAATCAACCATGGGAGAAGGAACGCGATTTAACATTAAAGTACCTTTGACTCTGGCGATTATGCCAACCCTGATGATTATGTTGGCGCGTCAGACATTTGCCTTGCCGTTGGTGAGTGTCAACGAAATTTTCCATATGGATTTGCGGAAAACTCATATCGTAGATGGTCAAGAATGTGTTGCCGTGCGTGATCAGGCGATCCCCATTTTCTATTTGAAAAACTGGCTTGTTGCCGGTGAGTATGTCTCGGCAAAATCCATGCAGGAAGGGCATGTGGTTATTGTCTCTGTGGGGACCCGCCGGGTGGGATTCGTCGTAGACCAGCTTATCGGGCAAGAAGAGGTGGTCATTAAGCCGCTGGGTAAAATGTTGCAAGGCACGCCGGGCATGGCAGGTGCTACCATCACCGGTGATGGCACAATTGCGCTCATACTGGATGTGCCCAGTTTGCTAAAACATTATTCGGCGGGGGCGTAGAAAACGCCATAAAATAATTGGAGAGCAGACATGCCCGTACGGGTCCTAATTGTCGATGATTCGCACTTTTTTCAGACCCGCTTAAAAGAAATAATCGGTCAGAATGCGAACCTGCAAGTGATTGGCGTGGCCAGCAACGGTCGCGAAGGTGTTGAAAAAGCCAAACAACTGAAGCCAGACATCATCACCATGGATTTTGAAATGCCGGTGATGGATGGTGTGACCGCTGTAAGGCACATTATGGCGGACAATCCGACACCGATACTGATGTTTTCGTCGCTTACGTATGAGGGCGCAAGAATAACCTTGGATGCCCTTGCCGCCGGTGCTTTGGATTTTATTCCCAAAGACTTTGCCGAAGTTTCGCGCAACTCCATTGGGTTAACGCAAAAACTGCACGAACGTCTATTGACTCTGGCCGGGCAGAAAGGCCCAACGCCTAGCGTTGAAAAGAAAGCTCCAGAACCGGAAGTCGATTTTACTCGTACGCACAGGTCGGCCGCCACACCACCACCCAGACATGCAGTTTCACCCGCTCGCTCCGCGATAAAACCCAGTGTCGTAATTATTGGCGCGTCAACGGGTGGGCCCGTGGCGCTGACCGAGGTTCTGACTAAGTTGCCGGCCCGCTTTGCTGTACCTATTTTGCTTGTACAGCACATGCCCGAAAATTTTACCAAGGCGTTCGCCGAGCGTTTGAATAAACAGTGCGCCATCGAGGTACGTGAAGCCGTTGATGGGGACATCTTGCGGCCCGGTCTTGCGCTTTTGGCTCCGGGCGGCAAGCAACTTATGCTGGATAAGCGCGGCACCGGCCAGGTAAGAGTGGTACCCGACGATGCGCGGGTAAATTACAAACCCAGTTTGGATATTACCTTTGGGTCCGCCGCAAATGCCTATGGCAATAGAGTGCTGGGTATTGTATTGACCGGGATGGGTTCGGATGGCTGTAAGGGGGCAGAGCTCTTAAAACAACGCGGGGCCAGCATCTGGAGTCAGGATCAAGCCAGCTGCGTTATCTACGGCATGCCGATGGCGGTTGCGCGGGCTAACCTGACCGACAAGGTTCTACCCCTAAAAGAAATTGGACCGGCAATCGCAACCGAGGTGCGCTGATGGATTTGCTCAGCATAATCGGCGTTATTCTAGGTTTTGCCGCGATCATCGGTGGCAACTTTATCGAAGGTGGCTCGCTATCATCGCTGGTTAACCTGCCCGCTGCTTTGATTGTGTTTGGCGGCACTGTTGGTGCGGCTATGCTGCAAACGCCAAAAGATTGTCTGCAGCGCTCAATGTCGATGTTTTCCTGGGTGTTTCGCCCGCCATCAATCGATTTTCGCGCCGGAGTAAAAAAAGTCATTGGCTGGTCTGAGGTGGCGCGCAAGGAAGGCTTGTTGGGGCTTGAGCGGGTCGCGGATGAAGAGCGTGATGAGTTTGCCCGCAAGGCGCTGGAGCTTATGGTGGATGGCAGTACACCAGATACTATTCGCCGGGTTCTTGAGGCAGACATGCTGCTGCATGAGCAACGCCAGATGGATGCTGTGCGCGTCTATGAAAGCATGGGTGGTTACGCGCCCACCATCGGTATCATCGGCGCGGTTATGGGGTTAATTCATGTGATGAGTAATTTGGCTGACCCTGAGCAGCTAGGTCCGGGTATTGCCGTGGCCTTTGTGGCGACTATTTACGGGGTTGCTTTGGCGAACTTGTTTTTGTTGCCTGTTGCCAACAAACTCCGCCAATGCGTTGACCGGGATATACGCTATCACGAGTTGTTTATTGAGGGGTGTATGGGTGTGGCCGATGGAGAGAACCCCAAGGCCATTGAAATAAAACTGAACGGTTATCTGCGTTAGTTATGCCCCGGCGTCGCTCTTCAGAATTAAAAATTAACCACGAGCGCTGGCTGGTTTCCTACGCTGATTTTATTACCTTGCTATTTGCTTTTTTTGTGGTGATGTACTCCATCTCGCAGGTTAACGAGAGTAAGTACCGAGTTTTATCGTCAACGCTGGAGGAGGCTTTTAAGCCCGTGCCGAAGTCCAGCCGACCGATTCAAATGGGCACGCCCTCGCGTAGCTCAGCGCTTGACATCAGAACCACCGAGATGTCCGAGTCCCGAGGTAATTTGCCGCAGCTTGAGCGACAGTTTCGCCAGGAGTTCGCTGACTTGATCGATAACAGGCTGATGCAAATCTCGAGCAATGAGATGTGGCTACAGATAGAGCTTCGAGACAGTATCCTGTTTGCATCTGGCAGCGCCGACGTCAGCGGCCAGGCACAGGAAATATTTTCGACAGTGGCCGATATTTTGCTGCAAACCGATAATCCGGTACAAATTGAGGGATTTACTGACAATGTTCCCATTCAGACCGCTCAGTATCCCAGTAATTGGGAGTTGTCGGCGGCTCGGGCCAGTGCGATCGTCAAATGGATGGCGCTAGAGGGCGTCGAGCCAAGTCGGTTGGCGGCGGTAGGCTATGGGGAGTTTCAGCCTGTGGCATCCAATCAAACGGAACAGGGCCGAGCGCAAAACCGTCGCGTAGCGATAATGATCGCCAGAGATCAGCGCGCAAGGCCAAAGCGGCAATTGAATCAATTGACAGGTGCGTCTGCGTCGACTGCAGTCGAAGTTGAAGAAACCGGGCGAAATGCCGATAACGCTGATAGCGACATTCAAGCGGTAGAAACCGGCAATGGAAATTTGTTGTTTAGTAGTGATCCGGAGTTGCCTCGCAATGGTACGGCGGAGTAATAGCGTAAGGTTTATTGAGGGCAGAGATTGAAAGTCTGGACTGTGGCAAATCAAAAGGGTGGTGTAGGAAAGACCACCACCAGCGTGGCACTGGCCGGTCTAGCGGCAGAGCAGGGCATGCGCGTATTGCTGCTCGATTTGGACCCTCACGGTTCTCTGACAAGCTATTTTCGTCAAGACCCAGACCGCCTGGACAAGGGCGCCATTAACCTTTTTATGGCCCGTGAAAAGATCGAAGCAAAGCTGGTCCAGGACAATATCCTGCCCACCGGATACCAGGGTTTGCACCTGTTGCCCGCATCTACCGCGCTTGCGACACTGGAGCGTAAGGCAGCTGGACAGGGTGGATTGGGTTTGGTGGTAAAACAGGCTTTGACAGCAGTGGCGGACGACTATGATCTGGTTATTATTGACACCCCTCCGCTGTTGGGCGTGTTAATGATCAATGCACTCGCCGCTTGCGATGAGCTGGTGATTCCGGTGCAAACCGAGTTTTTGGCTCTTAAGGGCCTGGAGCGAATGGTAAACACTCTGAACATGATGTTCCGCTCGAACAAGCGGCAAGTCAGCTATCATATTGTGCCTTCCATGTTCGATCGGCGCACCCAGGCCTCTGTAAGTACGTTTCGTACCATTCGCCACGATTATCCCGAACATACCTGGCCCGGCCGCATACCCATTGACACAAAGTTTCGCGATGCCAGTAAAGCCGGTGTACCGCCGCATTTATTTGAGCCATCGAGTCGTGGTGTGGATGCCTATCGCTCATTGTTTAAGTGGTTACGCAGGCAGCCCGACAGCGCTGCTGTGGAGGCGGGGTCAAAAACCGCCGGGGGGGCGCGATGAGTCCGCAACCAGATGATCTATTGCAAAATTACCTGGATGATTTGCTTGAGGCAGGGTCGCCTCCAGTGGATCGGCCAGAGCCCGCGCGGCAACCTGAGCCAAAACTCAAAAGCTCCGAGCCGTTACCCTCTGAGGTCGCGGAAAATGAGAAAAAGGCGCAACTGCAAAAGCTGTTGTACAGCGCCAAGCTGCAGGTGGCTCAAGTGGTGGAGGCACCGGTGGCGCAAATCGCAGAAGCCGTCGCACTGCCAGAGCAGCCCAGTGCCTTGTCAGAGCCTAGCCTCGAACCTCCGGTGGTCGCTGACGAGCCCGAGGCACAGGTGGCTGAAGAGGCTGCTGAGTCGCTTCGACAAGAATTGCAATGGGCCGCCAACGGCCGCCCCCAGTGGGCACAAGACGATTTTGAGGTGTTATTGTTTAAGGTATGCGGGCTGACTTTGGCGGTGCCGTTGATTACCTTGGGCCAAATAACGCCGCTGACGGATGAATTGACGCCCCTTTTCGGTCAGGCGGACTGGTTTATGGGATTGCAACCAGCACCCTCAGGAAAGGTGCGAACGATAAACACCGCAAAATTTGTTATGCCCGAGCGCTATGACCCTGTGTTTGAGCAAACCGCTAAGTATGTGATATCGATAAATGGCGTGCCTTGGGGGCTGGCGGTGGATAAGGTAGAGCAGCCCATACGTCTCAATCCTGAGGATGTAAAGTGGCGTAGTGAGCGCAGTCAGCGCCCCTGGTTGGCCGGCACGGTTAAAGCGCATATGTGCGCTCTGTTAGACATTCCTAAGATGGGTGAATTACTAACCAAGGCGGATCGCAATGCCCGCCGCTAGTTGGCGCATTTGTTAGTGCTATAGTTATAGCTGAAATGGCAGTGCGGCTAGAGTAATACAGTTAAGATAAATATGGCGGCCTGCGGGCCTTGTGACTGAGGATAAAACCATGGCGACAAATGCCAAGCAAAATGTGAACGCCGACGATCCGGTGCTGCAGTGGGTGACTTTTCGCCTAGATGGTGAAACCTACGGAATTAACGTTATGCAGGTGCAGGAAGTGTTGCGCTACTCGGAGATTGCGCCTGTTCCCGGTGCGCCTGCCTATGTTCTGGGTATAATCAACTTGCGCGGCAACGTGGTGACCGTTATCGACACCCGTCACCGTTTCGCGCTGCCTACCGGGGAAGTTACGGATAATACCCGTATCGTCATTATTGAAACCGATAGCCATGTAATCGGGATAATGGTAGACAGTGTTGCCGAGGTGGTCTATCTGCGTCAATCAGAGATAGAAATGGCGCCCAATGTTGGCAATGAAGAAAGTGCTAAATTCATTCAGGGCGTGTGCCACAAAAACGATGAACTATTGATTCTAATCGAATTGAACAAGCTGCTCACCAATGAAGAGTGGGCGGAGTTGGACGAAATTTAACGGTAGCGACCTGTTATGCCAGATTGGATAGCCGCCCCTTGGTTGGTCTTGTTGCTCGCGAGTTTTGCGCTGGGTGTTTCTTCGCTGGCTATCGTATTAACCTTGCAGTTACGAAAGCAGGTCAGTCGTGACCGCAGTGAGCTGGCCAGGCTCGCCAAAGATCTAGGCGGCCTCAGAACCGGTGCGGTGGGTATGGGGCAAAGAATTTTGGCGATGGAAGAGTCGCAAACGCTGCAGCGCCAAGGTAGTAGTGATGCTGTTGCAGCGAACACACGGCCCTACACCGAAGCGACTCATTTATTGTCTTTAGGTTTGGATAAAGACGAAGTGGCAAGTCGCTGCGGCTTGTCCCGTGCCGAGGCCTCCTTACTCGACGCCTTGCGTAAAAAATCCAGCTAGGATTACTGGGCGTTAAATCGCTTGCCGTTGGTGTCGTTACAGTCCTTCCCCATCAAGTATAAATAAAGTGGCATCAAGTCTTCCGGGGTTTTGAGCGTTGTTGGATCTTCAGCCGGATAGGCTGCGGCACGCATCTCGGTGCGAGTGGCGCCAGGGTTGATACTGTTGACGCGAATATTGCTGTCCTCAAGCTCGTCGGCCAGAGTTTGCATTAAATTTTCTTGTGCGGCTTTGCTGGCAGCGTAGGCGCCCCAATAGGCACGCCCTTTGCGGCCGACACTTGAGCCGGTAAAAACGATGCTGGCGCTGGTCGCGCGCTGTAATAGCGGCAACAGCGCCTTGGTCAGCATAAAGGGTGCATTGACGTTTACCTGCATTACTCGGTTCCAGGTATCACTCGCATAACCGCTAAGCGGCATGCGATCACCAAGCTCGGAGGCATTGTGCAAAATGCCGTCTAGGCGGCCAAACTCTTGCTCAAGAATATTGCACATCTCGGTAAAGTCATGTTCGCTGGCGCCAGCGAAATTCATTGGGTAGATTGCCGGTTGCGCTAGGTTTTCAGTCTCTATTTCATCGTAAACCGCTTCGAGCTTTTGCAGAGTGCGCCCTAGCAAAATAACAGTGGCACCGTGGCGGGCAAAAGTCAGGGCGGCTACGCGGCCGATACCGCTGCCGGCGCCTGTAACCAGGATGATTTTATCCTGCAATAGTTGATTCTCCGGCTGGTAGCCAGCGGGTAAAGTTTCGATGGCATCGGTCATAATAGTATTCAAGCGTTGATAAGTTGAGGTAAAAGCTCGGGCAGCTCATTCGAGTCGTTGATAAGGTGATCGGCTTGCCAACTGGCGGGATCGTCATGAGCCTCGATGTAGCCATAGGCGCAGGCGATTGTCGTGGCCCCACAGGCTTTGCCGCAGTCTATGTCTCGCTTGTGATCACCCAGGTAAATGATTTCGTTGGGCGCGCAGTTAAAATGCGTGGCTGCCAATAGCAAAGATTCGGGGTCTGGTTTGCGATGGGTGACGTGATCGGGACAGATGACAATTCCGGGCGGCGAGGGAAACTCAATTTTCTTTAACAGGGCTTCGGTATAGAGCGCCGGCTTATTGGTGGCGATACCCCAGCCGATGTTCTGCTCGCTAAGCCACTTTAGCAGCTCGTTAATACCCGCAAAGATTTGAGTGTGGTCGGCAATGTGGAGCATATAAAGCTCCAGTAGTCGAGTCCGCAAGGCTTCAAAGTTGTCGCTGCCGGTGGGCTCGTTAAAGCCGAGCTCGATCAGAGCTCTGGCGCCATTGGAAACACTGGGGCGGATGCTGGCATGGTCTAAGGGCTCCAGGTCTTTCTCGATTCTCAGCCGATTTAACGCGCTGGCCAGGTCATTGGCGGTATCGAGTAGCGTGCCGTCCAAATCGAACATTACGGCTTGGTAGTTGGATTTATTCACGTAAAACCTTAGTTGTTTTTCTGCGTGTGCATTAAGTAGTTGACGCTGACATCACTGGGGGCGAGTTTGAAGTGTCTGCCGATGGGGTTGTAACTGATGCCGCAGGTGTCCACCAGGCTGAGGTCCGCGCCGCGAGCGAAGGCGGCCAGCTCTGATGGCTTGATAAATTTGGCGTAGTCATGGGTACCTTTGGGCAGCAATTTTAGTAGATATTCGGCGCCAACAACCGCGAGCCCCCAAGCTTTCGGGTTGCGGTTTAAAGTGGAGAAAAACACATGACCGCCGGGTTTCACCAGCTGAGCACAGGCAGTGACGATGCTGGCCGGGTCAGGCACATGCTCCAGCATTTCCAGGCAGGTGACAATATCGAAATGGCCGGGGTGCGCGGCTGCCATTTCTTCGGCGCTAATCAGTTGGTAGTCAATGTTCAATTCGCCTTGCTTGGCGTGATTTTCGGCCACCTCCAGAGGCGCTTTGCCCAAATCTATGCCCGTGACCTGGGCGCCGCGCTGGGCCATCGCCTCGCTCAGTATGCCGCCACCGCAACCTACATCCAGTACGGTTTTACCCGCCAACGGAGCGCGCTCGTCAATATAATTGACACGTACAGGGTTCATCTCGTGCAGCGGACGAAATTCGCCGTCGGTATCCCACCAGCGTTCAGCTAACTGCTCGAATTTGGCAATCTCTTCGGCGTCAGCATTGCCTGCTTGTGCCTGCTCTGACAGAGTCATGGTGTGCTCCCGTTATTTGGGTGGATGCGCCCGGCCCAGACTTGGGTGCGCGCTTTAATGTCTCGCTCGTTAAGCGTCTGCAGATGCCCTGACAGCAGCAGCGCACGGCCCGCGGCCCAGACATGGCTGACCTTAAGGGCCCTGTTGTTATAGGCGATGGCGGCGGCTGGATCGTACAGTGGCAAGTTGGCCAAGTCGTCTATTTGAAGGGCACAAATGTCGGCAGATTTGCCAACCTCAAGGGAGCCGGTTACCTGATCGATGCCGAGCGCTTTGGCGCCGTTGATGGTGGCGCACGCTAAGGCCTGGTGTGCGTTCATGGCCGCCGGGTTTTGGCTGACGGCTTTGGCGAGTAGGGCGGCGGTTTGCATTTCTTCCAGCATATTCAGGTTGTTATTGCTCGCCGCGCCATCGGTGCCCAGTGCGACATTAATACCAGCCTGGCCGAGCTTGTGCACTGGGCAGAAGCCGCTGGCCAGCTTTAAGTTGGACTCGGGGCAGTGAATCACATGGGCGCCGCTGTTGGCGATAGTGCCAATATCCTGCTCGTCGAGCTCGGTCATATGCACGCACTGGGTTTGCGGCGTTAACAGCCCCAGTTCCTGTAGTCTGGCAATCGGTCGCTTGCCAGTCTGCTCAAGCGCATCGCTCACCTCTTTTGCCGTTTCGTGCAGGTGAATTTGCACAGGTGCTTCCAGTTCGCCTGCCAAGGTGGCGACTCGCTGCAGGTGTTGATCGGATACCGTGTAGGGCGCGTGAGGGCCAAAGCCGATACGAATCAAGTCGTCGGCCCGGTATTCATCATGCAGAGCCAGTCCCTTGGCAAAGTAGTCGTCTGGGCCGTCGCCCCAGGCGGTAGGAAAGTCCAGGATGGGGAAGGTGATCTGTGCTCGGATATGCGCCCGGCGTGCCACCTGTGCTGCCTGCTCCGGGAAAAAGTACATATCCGCAAAACAAGTGGTGCCCGAGCGAATCATCTCTGCAATCGCGAGCTCCGTGCCGTCGCGGACAAACTCTGCATCGACATGCTTGGCCTCCGCGGGCCAGATGTGTTCGTTTAGCCAAGTCTCCAGGGGGTAGTCGTCCGCATAACCGCGCAGAAGGTTCATGGCGGCGTGGCCGTGCGCATTGATCAGCCCGGGAATGAGAATATGATTCTCGAGGTTAAGTGTCTGCTCTGCCTGAAAGCGCTTTTCCGCCTCTTCCCAAGGGGTGATAGCGATAATCTTCTGGCCCTTTATGGCAATGGCGCAATTTTCCAGTACTCGATTGGCGGGCACAACTGGGATAATCCAGCGAGCTTTGATTAATAAGCGTACAGCCTGCTTGGAGGGCATATCGGCTCCCATAAATTACGACCTTTGCAAAGGCGTGATTATATCGCAACCGCGCAGGGCTGTGGGTTTGCCTGGGTGTTTCCTTACCCCCTATCCATCTGATTTTATGGTAATATTAGCCGCTTTATCGCCGCGTTGTATGCGGCGCAAGGCGGCCGATTACAAATCGAGCCCCCCGGGTCCGCACTGGGCCTGCACTCCGCTTTATGACAATAAGGAACCCGTTGATCCATGGGCGATTTAGCGAAAGAAGTTTTACCCGTCAATATCGAAGATGAGCTCAAGCAGTCCTATTTGGACTATGCCATGAGCGTAATTGTTGGGCGGGCGCTGCCCGATGTGCGCGATGGCTTAAAGCCCGTACACAGGCGTGTGCTCTTCGCCATGAGCGAGTTGAAAAACGACTGGAACAAATCCTATTTAAAGTCTGCCCGTGTTGTTGGTGACGTAATTGGTAAATACCATCCGCACGGCGACTCAGCGGTATACGACACCGTGGTGCGTATGGCGCAACCGTTTTCTCTGCGTTACACGCTTGTAGACGGGCAGGGTAACTTCGGCTCAATTGACGGCGACAATGCCGCTGCCATGCGTTATACCGAAGTGCGGATGAAAAAAATCGCCCACGAGCTGCTGGCCGATCTCGACAAAGAAACCGTCGATTACGTCCCCAACTACGACGGCAGCGAACAAATTCCTGATGTACTGCCCACCCGAGTGCCCAACCTGTTGGTGAATGGCTCGTCGGGTATCGCTGTGGGTATGGCTACCAATATTCCTCCCCACAACTTGCGCGAGGTGGTGCAGGGCTGCTTGGCGCTGATTGATAACGAAGATATCACCATCGACGAGTTGATGGAGTTTATTCCCGGGCCAGACTTTCCCACTGGCGCCATCATCAATGGCCGCGCGGGTATTGTGCAGGCGTATCGTACCGGGCGTGGGCGCATCTATGTGCGCGCCAAGGCAGATATCGAGGTTGACGAGAAAACCGGTCGCGAGACGATTATCGTCACTGAAATTCCCTACCAGCTGAATAAAGCCCGGTTGATCGAGCGGATTGCCGAGCTGGTAAAAGAGAAAAAGATCGAAGGCATCAGCGAGCTTCGCGATGAGTCTGATAAAGACGGCTTGCGTGTCGTAATCGAGGTAAAACGCAACGAATCGGCTGAGGTTTTGCTCAATAACCTCTACGCACAGACCCAGCTGCAAAACGTATTTGGCATCAATATTGTTGCTCTGCTGGATGGCCAGCCCAAAGTCCTCAACTTAAAAGAACTGCTTGAGGCGTTCGTGCGTCACCGCCGTGAGGTGGTTACCCGTCGAACGGTTTATTTGTTGCGCAAAGCCCGTGAGCGCGGCCATATACTTGAAGGTTTGGCGGTCGCCATCGCCAATATCGATCCGGTTATTGAGCTGATTAAAAGTTCTCCGACGCCTGCGGACGCTAAAGAAGGCTTGATTTCACGCGGTTGGGAAGCCTCCGAAATGGGGCAGTTTTTAGAGCGCGCCGGTGAAGATGCATGCCGCCCGGAAGACCTGCCCGACACCTTCGGCCTGCGTGACGGTAAATATTACCTATCTCCGACCCAGGCTCAGGCGATTCTGGAGCTGCGTCTGCACCGTTTGACCGGTATGGAGCACGATAAGCTGATCGCCGAATACAGCGAAAAACTGGAACAAATCGCCGAGTACCTGGAAATTTTGGGTAACTTCGAGCGCTTGATGCAGGTTATTCGCGAAGAGCTGGAAGCGATTGTTGAAGAGTATGGCGATGAGCGCCGTACCGAAATCACCGCATCGACCCTGGATTTAACCGTCGAAGATTTGATCAATGAAGAGCAGCGCGTGGTTACGATTTCCCACGGCGGCTATGCCAAGAGCCAGCCTCTGGCTGATTACCAGGCGCAGCGGCGCGGTGGCATGGGCAAATCAGCAACATCCGTTAAAGATGAAGACTTTGTTGAACACCTGCTGATTGCCAGTACCCACGATACGGTGCTGTGCTTTACCAGCGCGGGCAAGGTCTATTGGCTTAAGGTGTACCAGATTCCGGTAGCCGGGCGTCAATCTCGTGGTCGCCCGGTAGTGAATTTAATGCCGCTGGAAGACGGCGAGCGTATTACTTCTATCCTTCCTGTGCGTGAATTTGATGCCGATCACTTTGTGTTTATGGCCACCGAAAAAGGCACAGTGAAGAAGACCTCTCTGGATCAGTTCTCCCGCCCGCGCAGTGTCGGTTTGCGAGCCATTGATTTGGACGAAGGGGATCATCTGGTTTACACCGCTATTACCAACGGCGAGCGCGATATTATTCTGTTTGCCAGTAATGGTAAGGCGGCGCGTTTCAACGAGTCCGCTGTACGTTCTATGGGGCGTATCAGCCGTGGTGTGCGTGGCATCAAAATGACCGAAGGTCAGTCGGTTATCGGCATGGTTGTACCGGTAGAAAACGGCAAAGTGCTCACAGTCAGTGAAAACGGCTATGGCAAGCGTACCGAGGTGGAAGAGTTTCCGGCCAAAGGGCGCGGCGGCCAGGGCGTTATTGCCATGGCGGCAAGCGAGCGTAATGGTCCCTTGGTTGGTGCCGTACAGGTATTGGACGGCGAAGAAATTATGTTGATTTCCGACCAGGGTACTCTGGTGCGCACCCGGGTGGACGAAGTGTCGGTGCTCAGTCGCAATACCCAGGGGGTACGCCTGATTAAGCTGCGCGAAAACGAGCACTTAAAAGGTGCTGCACGTATTGAAGACGCAGGCGACGAGGAAGAAGGTGGCGAAGAAGAGGGCGCCGCAGACGAGTCGGGTGAGGAATAAGTTAAATGTCTGATAAAACTCAGGATGCATTGCTCGCGCTGCGTGATCGAATCGATACTATTGACGCCGACATAGGCAAGCTGATTTCGGAGCGCGCCCGCTGCGCGCAAGAGGTCGCCGAAGTGAAAAGCGCCAGCGGCAGTGGCGATGTCCTTTACTATCGCCCGGAACGTGAAGCGCAGGTATTGCGCAAAGCTATGGAGCGCAACGAAGGGCCTCTTAGTAACGAAGAAATGGCGCGCCTGTTTCGCGAAATCATGTCCGCCTGTTTGGCGTTGGAACAACCCATCAAAGTCGCATATCTCGGCCCCGAGGGTACTTTTACCCAGCAGGCAGCTTTAAAACACTTTGGTCAGTCGGCTGTCGCTCTGCCGTTTTCCGCTATTGATGAAGTATTTCGCGAAGTGGAGGCGGGCGCCGTTAACTACGGTGTTGTGCCGGTAGAAAACTCTACTGAAGGTGTTGTCAGCCACACGCTGGACAATTTTATGGGGTCTAACCTTAAAATTTGCGGTGAGGTGGAGCTGCGTGTGCACCACAACTTGGTGGTGTCGTCGGTAACCAATGTTAACAGCATTAGCCGAATTTATTCTCACGGCCAGTCATTGGCTCAATGTCGCAAGTGGTTGGACTCTCATTATCCTAAAGCTGAGCGAATAGCCGTTTCCAGTAACGCGGAGGCCGCGCGTCGCTTAAAAGGTGAGTGGAATGCTGCGGCAATTGCACCGGCTAAAGCGGCCGAGATTTACGAGCTGAATATACTCGCCGAAAAAATTGAAGATCAGCCAGATAACAGCACGCGCTTTTTAATTATTGGCACCGAGCAAGTCCAGGCGAGTGGTCACGACAAAACCTCGTTGTTGGTGGCCATGCGCAATCAGCCTGGCGCCTTACATAATCTGCTTGAGCCTTTCCATCGCAACAAAATTGATCTGACAAGAGTGGAGACCAGACCCTCTCGCACCGGGGTTTGGACGTATGTATTTTTCGTCGATTTTACCGGCCATGTGGATGAGCCAATTGTGCGCGAAACACTGGACGAAGTAGCGTCACGGGTAGCCGATTTGAAAATTCTTGGCTCTTACCCTAAGGCTGTTTTGTAATTATGGTGCAACCCAGGCCGGTTATTCGCAAGTTGGTAGTCATTGGCGCCGGACTTATCGGTGGCAGTCTTGCTAAGGGGGTGAAGCAGCGACACGGCTGCGAGGAGGCTATCGTGGTGGTGCGCCGCCAAGAGGTGGCCGACAGAGCACTGGAAACGGGTGTTGCCGATCGCGCGGTGTTAAGCCTTGCGGATATAGCTCCCGAGCTCAATGGCGAGGATCTGATTTTTATTGCCGTGCCGACCTTGGCGGTCACCCAGGTGCTTGAAGAAATTAAAAATACGGTGGCTGCAGAGGTTACGGTAACTGACGGTGCCAGCGTCAAAGGCAATGTGGCTGATGCCGTTGTCCGTGTTTACGGGACGGCTCCCGCCCAGGTGGTGTTAGGGCATCCTATCGCCGGTTCGGAGAAAAGTGGCGTCGATGCGGCAAACCCAGATTTGTACGAGAATCATCGGGTGATCCTCACGCCGTCAGATGAGGCTGGCGAAAAGCATGTAGATAAAGTCAAAGCGGTGTGGGAATGTGTTGGCGCACAAGTGGTCGAAATGTCCATCGCCGAACATGATCAGGTCCTCGGGGCCACTAGTCACTTGCCCCATGCGATAGCTTACTCGTTGGTCGATACTCTCGCGCATGACATCGACAACCCCAATATTTTTCGCTACGCAGCCGGTGGTTTTCGCGATTTTACCCGCATTGCCTCCAGCGACCCTTTGATGTGGCACGATATCATGCGAGCCAACAAGACTGATGTATTGCAGTCGCTGGATTTGTTTATGGCGAATTTGCAGCGCCTACGAGGCGCTATTGAAAGCGGCAACAGTGAGTATCTGCTAGAGACGTTTACCCGCGCCAAGACCGCACGCGATCGCTACATCCACTCTCAGGTAAAGCAGAAAAACGCCTGAGGACTCTCTACCGGTATAAGCATAGAAGCATTCGTTTGTTCACTTTGCGGCTAAAACGCGTTACCTTGCGCGCGTTTGAGATGAATAGCGGATTAACTTTGTCTATAATACGCGCCTCCTGACGCCAGGTTGGCGGTTAACTTTTGATCAACAGACTGTGAGCGGCATGTCCGAGCAATATAACCTTACCCATCTAAAACAGCTTGAAGCTGAAAGTATTCAAATCATTCGCGAAGTCGCGGCAGAATTCGATAACCCGGTAATGCTTTACTCTATCGGCAAAGACTCTGCGGTGATGATGCACTTGGCAATGAAGGCCTTCCATCCCGGCAAGCCTCCGTTCCCGCTGCTGCACGTGGATACCACATGGAAGTTTCGCGAGATGATCGAGTTTCGCGACAACCGAGTGAAAGAGCTGGGTTGGGATTTGCTGGTGCATATTAACCAGGAAGGTGTCGATATGGGTGTGGGGCCGTTTACCCACGGTAGCGCCAAGCACACCGACATCATGAAAACCCAATCTCTCAAGCAGGCGTTGGACAAATATAAGTTCGATGCGGCTTTTGGTGGTGCGCGCCGCGACGAAGAAAAATCGCGAGCTAAAGAGCGGGTTTATTCGTTCCGTGATCGCAACCACCGTTGGGACCCGAAAAATCAGCGTCCGGAGTTGTGGAGCATTTACAACGGCCGTGTGGATCAGGGCGAGAGCATCCGCGTGTTCCCGCTATCTAACTGGACCGAGCTGGATATCTGGCAGTACATTCACCTGGAAAACATCCCTCTGGTACCTCTGTACTTTGCGGCTAAGCGCCCTGTGGTCGAACGCGATGGCACCCTGATTATGGTTGATGATGATCGTATGCCGCTGGAGCCAGGTGAAGAGATCCAAGAAAAGATGGTGCGCTTTAGAACTTTGGGCTGCTACCCGCTTACCGGTGCGGTTGAGTCAGAGGCCACCACTTTGCCGGAAATTATCCAGGAAATGCTGCTGACCACCACATCAGAGCGCCAGGGTCGAGTTATCGACCACGACAGCGCCGGCTCTATGGAAAAGAAAAAACAGGAGGGCTACTTCTAAAAGTAGCGCCTGTTTAGTTTCAGTTTCAGGGTAGAGGCGCGGCCTCCCCAAAAGTTATCTAATTTGAGAGTGCAACATGAGTCATCAATCGGACTTGATCGAAACGGATATTGACGCTTATTTAAAGCAGCATGAACATAAAGAGTTGCTGCGTTTTTTAACCTGCGGCAGCGTAGACGATGGTAAAAGTACCCTGATTGGTCGTCTATTGCACGATTCCAAGATGATCTACGAAGATCAGCTGGATGCTGTGCGCTCGGATACCAGCCGCCACGGCACCACGGGTAAAGAGTTGGACTTAGCGCTGTTGGTGGATGGTCTGCAGGCCGAGCGCGAGCAGGGCATCACCATTGATGTGGCCTACCGTTACTTTTCTACCTCAAAACGCAAGTTTATTATTGCCGATACCCCTGGGCACGAGCAGTACACCCGTAATATGGCGACCGGCGCCTCTACCTGCGACCTAGCGGTTATTCTGATCGATGCCCGCTACGGTGTGGTTACGCAAACCCGTCGTCACAGCTATATCGCTTCTTTGTTGGGCGTTAAGCACATCGTGGTTGCGGTGAATAAGATGGACCTGCTGGATTTCGACGAGCAGGCTTTTATCAAAATCAAATCTGACTACCTGGCGTTTGCGCAGAAACTGGGTATGAAAGATGTTGAGTTTGTACCGATTTCTGCGCTCGACGGTGACAATGTAGTCAACCGCTCAGAGAAATCTGCCTGGTACAGCGGTAAGACGTTAATGGAAATCTTGGAGTCGGTGCCGGTTACCGCCGATAAGAACTTTGATGACTTCCGTTTTCCGGTGCAGTACGTGAATCGTCCCAACCTGGATTTTCGCGGCTTTTGTGGCACCGTAGCGTCGGGGGTTGTCAAAGTTGGTGACGAAGTCAAAGCTTTGCCGTCTGGTAAACGTAGCAAGGTGAAATCCATCGTGACCTACGATGGTGACCTGCCGGAGGCTTTTGCGGGGCAGGCTGTCACTCTTACTTTAGAAGATGAAATCGACATAAGCCGCGGCGATATGCTGGTGCTTGCCAGTGATCAGGTCGAGCAGACCAGCAATTTAAAAGCGCATGTCGTTTGGATGAATGAAAATCCGGGCAAGCAAAAAAGTGAGTATTTATTTAAATTTGCGAGCAAGGTGGTTAGTGGCCATTTTGCGGAGCTTGAATATCAGATTGATGTAAACACTCAAGAGCATGCTGAGATAAGCGAGTTGTCACTCAATGATATTGCGGTGGCTAAAGTTGCCCTAGCGCAAAAGGTGGTGACCGACTCTTACCAGCGTAACCGCGAAACCGGCGCATTTATCATAATCGACCGGCTCACTAATATTACAGTGGGCGCCGGCATGGTGATTGAAAGCCTTGCTGCGGACGAGACAGGCATAACGGATTACAGTGAATTTGAAGTAGAGCTTAATGCGCTAATCAGGAAGCATTTCCCGCACTGGGAGGCAAAAGATCTTTCAGCCTTGCTGAAGTAAGTGTTAAGTAGTTCAAAAAAACCGCGGCTGATGCCGCGGTTTTTTTATGTCTTATGTTGCAAAAATGTGACGGTGGACTAAGGTTTTACCTGTGACAGGGCCCAAGTCACTTCTTGACAACATATGGAGAATGTTATGAAAAACTACCTAAAGCTCATTTTTCTATCCCTCGCGATCCTCACTTTTACACCTTTTACAGCTTTAGCCGATGACGCACCTGCAGCGGTTGTTGAAACTATTAACATTAACATCGCAGATGCCCAGACTCTGACCGAGTTAAAGGGAATTGGTGAGGCCAAAGCTGAGGCGATCATCGCGTGGCGGGAAGAGAATGGCGCGTTCGAAAGCCCGGAGCAGTTACTGGCCGTGAATGGTATCGGCGAGGCGACACTCGAAAATATTATGCAACAGATAACCCTGCAGTAAATGCACCTGCCATTGGGGTATACCCCAATGGCATTTGTTGCTGCTTATTTACCCCAAGTTTGTTTTAATAGCAGCCTGATAACCCGCTGCGGCGGGAAGTGGACTACGGGGGAAATATGCAACAGCCGGATGGACCTCGCCTAATTGTGGCGATGGATTACGATAACGCTGAAGACTGCCTAAAAATCGCACATCAATTGTCACCACAGGATTGCCGCCTGAAAGTCGGCAAAGAGCTGTTTACCACGAGCGGGCCCCAGCTTGTAGAGCAGTTAATGACGCTCGGGTTTGACGTTTTCCTCGATCTAAAATTTCACGATATTCCCAACACTACAGCCAAGGCCGTCGCTGCTGCCGCCAATCTCGGGGTGTGGATGGTTAATGTTCACGCCGCTGGCGGTCGCCGTATGATGGAGGCTGCCCGCGAAGCGCTTACGCCATTTTCGCAGCCTCCGCTGTTAATTGGGGTGACAGTGCTGACCAGTATGGAGGCTTCAGATTTGGCTGCGGTCGGCATAGATGTCTCGCCGGAGCAACAGGTTCTGAAGCTTGCTGCACTGGCTCAGTCCTCCGGCCTGGATGGGGTAGTTTGCTCGGCCTGGGAAGCTGGCCCTTTAAAGCGTGAATTAGGCAAAGACTTTACATTGGTTACTCCTGGGATTCGCCCTACGGCGGCGGCAAAAGATGATCAACGCCGTATTATGACGCCCGCCGAAGCAGTGGCTAGCGGAAGTGATTATTTGGTGGTGGGCCGCCCAGTAACTCAGGCGCAGGATCCGAGCCAGGCATGTCGGGAAATTCTCGCCGAGTTGAAACTTCCTGCTGGGGAGTGGTGAGAAGCCGATGAAAAAGAATTTTGTCATAACCATCGATGGCCCCAGTGGTGCTGGAAAAGGTACTCTGAGTCAATTGTTGGCGCAGAAGTTGGGTGCCAGCTTACTCGACAGTGGTGCTCTGTATCGCTTGGTCGCGCTCCATAGCCTGAAAACCGGGATAGCATCTGACGATATTCAATCATTAAGTGAGTCTGCACGCGTGCTCCCTGTGCGCTTTGTGCAGGTAGACGGTCGCAGCGTCATCTTGCTTGATAATGAGGATGTCACTCTGGCAATACGTGAAGAGAAGGTTGGCATGCTGGCTTCCAAGGTGGCCGCGATTCCCGAGGTAAGAGAAGCATTGCTTGAGCGCCAGCGTCAGTTTGCGTTAGACGGGCCTCTGGTGGCTGATGGGCGCGACATGGGTACCACCGTATTCCCGCAAGCGGACTGCAAGTTCTTTCTTACCGCCAGCGCTGAGGCCCGTGCCCAGCGGCGCTATAAACAGCTCCAAGGGCTTGGCGAAAATGTTGATTTGACCCGCCTGGTTGCGGATATCCAAATACGCGATGAGCAAGATCGCAATCGTGCCAGCTCGCCACTACGGCCCGCTGAGGACGCCATCTCGATTGACAGTACGGCACTAAGCATTGACGAAGTTTTGGCCGTCATGATGGCTCATATCGACCAGGGTTAATAACGCGCACGATCTTTGCAGTGAAGCTGTCTGTGCAAGCTGAAGTGTGGACGGTTTGGGTGGCAGGGCCGGGATACCCCTGCTTCGGTATCCCGACACGGCAAATGTCATAAACAAACGGTTTACTTTATTTGCACCATTTGCGAGCAACAATTGTAACTTTTACCTGAGACGCGGCTCTGGTACCGCTTAACCAATTCAACAGTGGAAGAAAATATGGCAAGCCTGACCTGTTTTAAAGCCTACGATATTCGTGGAAAGTTAGGAGAGGAGCTTAATGAGGAAATCGCTTATAGGATCGGACGAGCCTATGGTCAGTTTTTAAAACCCAAAGATGTGGTGCTTGGTGGTGATGTTCGCCAAACCAGTGAAGCTCTAAAGCAGGCGGTGGGTAATGGTTTGCGCGATGAAGGCGTCGATGTCATCGACATCGGCATGACAGGTACCGAAGAGGTGTATTTCGCTACCAGCCATTTGCAAGCCGGTGGCGGTATCGAGGTCACCGCAAGCCATAACCCCATTGATTACAATGGGATGAAGCCGGTGCGTGAGGGCTCTAGACCCATTAGCGGTGATACCGGCTTGCTAGATATAAAAAAGCTTGCTGAAGTCGGTGAGTTTGAGCCGGTGGCCGAATCTGATCGAGGGGCCTATAGAAAGGTCGATACTCTGGAGGCCTATGTTGAGCATTTGCTGGGGTACGTCGACAGCAATAATTTAAAGCCGTTAAAAATTGTCGTTAATGCCGGTAATGGCGCCGCTGGACATGTGATTGACGCCATTGAAAAACACCTGCCTTTCGAATTTATTAAAATCCATCATGAGCCCGACGGCACCTTTCCCAACGGCATTCCCAATCCTCTACTGGTCGAAAACCGTGATTCAACCCGTGAGGCCGTATTGGCTCATAAAGCCGACCTCGGGATAGCCTGGGATGGCGACTTTGATCGGTGCTTCTTTTTTGATGAAAACGGCGAGTTTATTGAAGGCTACTACTTGGTGGGTCTGCTGGCCGAAGCGTTTTTAACCAAAGAGCCGGGCGGTAAGGTGGTCCACGACCCACGCCTTACCTGGAATACCATCGATATCGCTGAGCGCTGTGGCGGCGAAGCGGTGCAATCAAAAACCGGCCATGCGTTTATCAAGGAGCGCATGCGTAAGGAAGATGCTATCTATGGCGGTGAGATGAGCGCTCACCACTATTTTCGCGACTTCTTTTACTGCGATAGTGGAATGATTCCCTGGTTATTGGTAACCGAGTTAATGTGTCGCAAGGGTGCCACCCTGTCCTCCATGATGGCCGAGTGTATTGCGCGTTTCCCGTCCCCCGGAGAGATAAACCGCGAAGTGGCCGACGCCAAGGCGGCGATTGAAAAGGTTCGTAAGCATTTTTCTGCCGAAGCGCTGCAGGTGGATATCACCGACGGCATCAGCATGACCTTCGAGAATTGGCGCTTTAACTTGCGTATGTCTAATACCGAGCCTGTCGTACGTTTGAATGTTGAAAGCCGGGCAGATAAGGCGTTGATGCAAGCCAAAACCGACGAGATTTTAGCCTTGCTCGATAGCTAAGTCATATTGAAAGCAGTTTAAGGAGATCAGAATGCAAGTAAAGAAAGCGGTTATACCGGTAGCGGGCCTGGGCACGAGAATGTTACCCGCCACTAAAGCGATTCCGAAAGAGATGCTGCCAGTGGTGGACAAACCATTGATTCAATATGTGGTGGATGAGGCTGCAGCGGCCGGTATTAAAGAGATTGTGCTGGTAACTCACGCCTCAAAAAACTCGATCGAAAACCACTTCGATACCAGTTTTGAGCTCGAGGCCCAGCTTGAAGCCCGTCTGAAGCGCTCTTTGTTGGAGCAGGTGCAGTCGATTACGCCTCCTGGGCTAACGGTGATTTCAGTGCGCCAAGCCGAGGCCAAAGGGTTAGGTCACGCTATTTTGTGCGCCAAGCCGGTTATTGGTAACGAGCCATTTGCCGTACTCTTGCCGGACGTTCTGGTGGACAGCTATGAATGCAACCCGAAGAAAGACAATCTTGCAGGTATGGTCAGGCAGTTCGACCAAACTGGCGCAAGCCAGATTCTGGTAGAGGGCGTCCCCTGGGAGTGGGTATACAAATACGGGGTGGTCGATTGTGATGGCCAGGAGATCGGCGCGGGCAATAGCCGCGAAATTAAAGCCATGGTCGAGAAGCCGCCGGTCGATGAGGCGCCCTCTAATATGGCCATTGTCGGGCGTTATATTCTGTCCGAAACGACTTGGGATTTGCTTGAGCGCACCCAGCCGGGCGCCGGTGGTGAAATCCAATTGACCGATGCTCTGGATAAACTGTTGGAGAAAGAAAAAGTCGAGGCTTACGAGCTGGTGGGGCGCAGTCACGATTGCGGCAGTAAAACAGGCTATATGATTGCCAATATCACCTACGCGGCTCGCCATGGCGAGGTGGGCTCCGCTGTAACTGAGCATCTGCAAAAGACCTATGGGGCCAAATAACTCAGCCCTGATACTTTAGGCGCCTCTATCTCTATGAGGCGCCTTATTTTCCTTGCCTTCTTTAGCCTGTTCTGCTAGCCTGCCCCACCTGCTGATACCTGGTCTGTTTCAGTTTGGTCCCAATGGATCATAAACACTGGCAGTTAACAGGAGTTTGCGGTCGAATCGGGGTTTTTGTCAGCACTGAAAGCCCCAATTCTAATTAATGAATCGACCCGTGCGACTGACCGTACGGTGCTGTGTCGAATAGGTTGTTTCTCGCTTATTCTGGGCAGCGTCTTTATATAGGTAATTTTTGTGACCATGACCGAAAGTTTTGCAGAGTTATTTGAAGAGAGCTTGAAAACCGTTGAAATGGCGCCCGGCACCATTGTGACTGGGGTTGTTATCGACGTAGACAAAGACTGGGTTACCGTACACGCGGGCCTTAAGTCTGAAGGCGTTATTCCCGCCAATCAGTTTGCCGACGAAAACGGCGAAGTGACGCTGGAAGTGGGCGATGAAGTTCAGGTTGCCCTGGAAACCGTAGAAGACGGCTTTGGTGAGACACGTCTGTCTCGCGAAAAAGCTAAGCGTGCTGAAGCCTGGAAAGTGCTGGAAGCGGCGCATTCTGCTGATGAGGTGGTTAAAGGTGTTATTAACGGTAAAGTCAAAGGTGGCTTTACTGTCGATGTAGCCGGTATCCGTGCGTTCCTGCCTGGTTCTCTGGTGGATGTACGTCCGGTGCGCGAAACTGCTCATCTGGAAGGTAAAGAACTCGAATTTAAAGTTATCAAGCTCGATCAAAAGCGCAACAACGTAGTGGTATCACGCCGTGCGGTGTTGGAGCAAGCTAACTCGGCTGAGCGCGAAGAGCTGCTGGCTACTTTGCAAGAAGGCATGGTTGTTAAAGGTATTGTTAAGAACCTGACCGACTATGGTGCTTTCGTTGACTTGGGCGGTGTTGATGGTCTGTTGCACATTACCGATATGGCCTGGAAGCGCATTAAGCATCCGAGCGAAATCGTAAATGTAGGCGACGAAATCGACGTTAAAGTCCTGAAGTTCGATCGCGAGCGCAACCGTGTATCTCTGGGGCTGAAGCAACTGGGTGAAGATCCATGGCTGCAAATCACCGGTCGTTATCCGGAAGGTGCCCGCGTTAAAGCGGTTGTGACCAACTTGACCGACTATGGTTGCTTTGCCGAGCTGGAAGAGGGTGTTGAAGGTCTGGTTCACGTATCCGAAATGGATTGGACCAACAAAAACATCCATCCTTCTAAGGTTGTGAATGTAGGTGACGAGATCGAAGTGATGATTCTCGACATCGACGAAGAGCGTCGTCGTATTTCTCTGGGTGTTAAGCAATGCCAAGAGAACCCCTGGGATGCCTTCGCACGCACTTGCGCCAAAGGTGAAAAAATCACCGGCAAGATCAAGTCAATTACCGATTTCGGCATTTTCATCGGTCTGGAAGGCGGTATCGATGGTCTGGTTCACCTGTCTGATATCTCTTGGCACGAAGCTGGTGAAGAAGCTGTGCGCAAGTACAAGAAAGGCGATGAGATCGAAACCGTGGTGCTGGCCATTGATCCCGAGCGTGAGCGTATTTCTCTGGGTATCAAGCAATTGGAAGCCGATCCGTTCTCTGAGTACGTAGCCGAAAACGACAAAGGCACTGTTGTTAAGGGTGTGGTTAAAGAAGTTGAAGCGAAGGCAGCTGTAGTGACTCTGGCTGACGACGTTGAGGCTGTGCTTAAAGCTTCTGAACTTTCTCGCGAGAAAGTTGAAGATGCCCGTAACGTGCTGAAAGAAGGCGAAGAAGTTGAAGCTAAGATCATCAGTGTAGATCGCAAAAACCGCTCTATCAGCCTGTCTGTTAAGTCTAAAGACGTTGCTGAAGAGAAAGCTGCGATTAAAGAGCACTCTGCTAAGCAGTCAGAGCAGGCTCAGCCCGCTACTCTGGGTGACCTGATCAAGGCGCAAATGGAAGCAAAAGACTAATTCTTACGCTTCAGCAAAAGGCCGGCAGCTCGCCGGCCTTTTTTTTGCCTGCTGATTTGTTATAGGATGCAGATCAAGGACTTACATTCAGTTCGTTATGTTTATGTTAAGTGTTGCGTCCATTATGGCTACGTTATAAGCTAACTTCGGCGTTGGTGCGGGGCCTGTACAACAACGGACAACTGAGATCAGGCTATGACAAAATCAGAGCTCATAGAATATATTGCCGAAAAGCAAGATCATCTACCGGTACGGGACGTAGAGCTCGCGGTAAAACTATTGCTGGATCATATGTCGGAAATGCTTGCCGACGGTGAGCGTATAGAAATTCGCGGATTTGGCAGTTTCTCATTGCACTATCGAGCACCCCGTATGGGGCGTAACCCCAAGACCGGTGAATCGGTCGAGTTAGAGGGAAAGTATGTGCCTCACTTTAAGCCGGGCAAGGAGATGCGGGATAGAGTGAATGAAAGCATTCAGGCATAGATTCACGCACCCGAACAATCTGAGGTTGGTATGAAGAAGGTCGCTGGCTGGATTTACTTGGCGCTGGCATTGGTGGCTGTGTTCTTTGGCTATCTATTCAGTTTGGAGAATAGTTCTCCGGTAGCTGTTACCTTATTCGGTTTCACTTTTCCCGCGCTTGGCCTGGGACTTTGGCTATTGGGGTTTGCGCTGATTGGACTGCTCTTGGGTATGCTGGTCACCAGTTTGCCTGTATTTGTCCAGGCGAGGAAGCTTAAATCCCTTATCAAACGTCAGCAACAGCTTGAGCAGGAGCTTCGTCAAATTAGAAGTCAGAGTTTACGAGATTAGTATGGATGCTGTCGTATTTTTTGCGGCATTGTTGATTGCGGTTGCTGTTGGCTATGGCCTAGGTCGATATCGCTATACTCGCCGCGATAGCTCGCGACCTAAAGACTATGCGCTGCAATACTATAAGGGTTTGAGCTATCTATTTAACGAACAGCCAGATAGTGCTATAGACGCATTTATTTCCTCTCTCGACGTCAATAGTGACACCTTGGAAACCCATCTTGCGCTGGGCAATATGCTTCGCAAACGCGGCGAAGTCAGTAAGGCTATCAAGATACATCAGAACTTACTGGCCCGGCCCGGGCTGACAATTAAGCAGCAGCACGAATCTCAGCTTGAGCTGGCTAGAGATTACATTCGCTCTGGGCTGCTGGACCGGGCAGAGGCACTACTGCTAGAGCTGGTAAAACTTTCATCTGCCTATAAACAGGCTGCACTCGTGCATCTTATTGAAATCTATCAGGATGAAAACGAGTGGGATAATGCAATCTCAATGGCCTCGAAAGTTGAAGAAAAGTCTTATCAATCTGGGGGCGGCCAATCTTTACCCCAGCTGCAAGCTCACTTTTCCTGCGAGCAGGCGCTGGTTGACCTTGAGCAAAGAAATTACTCGAAGGCCAGAACTCACCTGCTAGCGGCGCTCGGTTACGATTTTGCTTCAGCGCGCGCCAGTCTTCTCTTTGCGCGCCTTGAGATCTCCCAGGGTCGCTACAGAGATGCGTTGGATCATTTGCATAAAATTCCTGACCAAGACCCAGACTATATTCCCGAATCCCTACAGATGACCTGCGAAAGTTACGAAAAGTTGGGTGAATCGGCGTCGCTTTTACGGTATTTGAAGGGGTTGTTGCAGTCTCACCCCAGCAATAGTTTGGTAATAAAAATCGCCGATCGCTTACGCTGGGATGGCGATGACTATATCGCGGCCGATTTTATTGCTGAGCAATTTAAGCAAAGGCCCAGTATCCGTACATTAAACCGTCTTATTGAGCTTTATTTGCCCCACTCAGCGGGGCGTGCCCGCGAAAACTTGCAATTACTGAAGCAGCTTGTTGATACCGTGATCGCGGAAAAACCCAGTTATTGCTGTAGCAAGTGTGGGTTTACCGGCAACAGCCTGCATTGGTTGTGTCCTGGCTGTAAAACCTGGGGCAGCATCAAGCCAATTCGGGGTGTTGCGGGAGAGTAGCCGAAGGCAAGCTTTAACGAAACTGTAAACTTCTGTTGCTTAACTGGCCATGTTAATTCGTCAGCATAGGCCGGGTTCTTATGAAGGTAACAGTGTTTGGGGTGGGCTACGTAGGGCTGGTACAGGCCGCCGTATTGGCTGAAGTAGGGCACCATGTGGTGTGTGTCGATATCGATAGCGACAAGATCTCTGCGTTAAAGCTCGGCCAAATTCCTATCTTTGAGCCCGGATTGTCAGCCCTGGTAATTGATAATTATGCCGCCGGTCGGCTCGAGTTTACCGATAGCACCCGTCAGGGGGTGGAGCATGGTGAAGTGCAGTTTATTGCCGTCGGTACCCCGCCTGATGAGAGCGGGGCGGCAGATGTGCAGTATGTGCTGGCGGTGGCTCGGTCAATAGGCGAATTCCTGTCTAAAGACGCGGTTGTCGTGAACAAATCAACCGTTCCCGTCGGTACCGCAGATGCGGTATCGCAAACCATAGCCAATTGCTTATCTGCGCGAGCGAGTTCATTGAATTTTGCCGTTGTGTCTAACCCCGAATTCCTCAAAGAGGGATCTGCAGTTGCAGACTGTATGAAGCCAGACCGTATTATCATCGGCACCGCAGAGGATTGGGCCGAAGAGTTGATGCGCGAGCTCTACGCGCCCTTTAACCGCAACCATGAAAAGATCATGGTGATGGATGTGCGCAGTGCCGAGCTTACCAAGTACGCCGCTAACTGTATGCTGGCTACAAAAATCAGCTTTATGAATGAAATGGCCAATCTGGCGGAGTGTTTGGGGGCCGATATTGAATCCGTGCGTCGTGGTATAGGCAGTGACCCGAGGATTGGTTATCACTTTATTTATCCCGGCGTCGGTTACGGCGGTTCATGTTTTCCTAAAGATGTAAAAGCCCTGATAAATACGGCCCAGGCTCAGGGGTTTGCCCCCGAAGTTTTGCGTGCAGTGGAAGAGCGCAATGCGGCGCAGAAGCAGGTACTGTTTAAGAAAATTTCTGCTTACTATCAAAATGACCTGCAGGGCAAAGTTTTTGCCCTTTGGGGGTTGTCATTTAAACCAAATACCGATGACATGCGCGAGGCGCCGTCTCGTTGTCTGATGGAGGCGTTGTGGCAGGCGGGCGCGACAGTGCAGGCTTACGACCCTGAGGCGATGGCTGAAACCGCACGGATTTATGGCGAGCGTGACGATTTGATTTTGTGTGACACTAAAGAGCAGGCTCTACAAGGCGCCAATGCTCTGGTGGTGATGACCGAGTGGCAGGCATTTCGGGCGCCTGATTTTGATGTTATCGCCGGCCAGTTGGTCGAGCCGCTGATTTTTGATGGCCGAAATGTCTATCAACCGCAGCGAATGGTTAAGCGAGGCTTTACTTATCACTCTGTTGGTCGGATGCCGGTGGCTCCGCCGGTGCGCCAGGCAATCGCGCCGGTAATAAGCGCTGAAAGGCTGTTGGGTTAACATCCCTGTTACATTTTAAGGCACCAGGCTGATTTGCTAATTATCGGCTATGTGTCAAAATGGCGGGCTCTGAGTAATCTAACAAACATCTCGCGAGTAGCCGTTTGGACTCGCGAGTGGCGTGAGAAATGAGCCCGTATGATCATACCAGTGCTGCTTGCTGGAGGCTCGGGGAATAGGCTTTGGCCATTGTCCCGAGAGCTGTGCCCCAAACAGTGTATCAAGTTAACCAACTCTGATTTTACCCTCATCCAGGATACCTTACTGCGCGTTAAGCACAGCGGCTTCACAGAGCCGCCTATTATTGTGTGTAATAACGAACACCGATTCCTGATCGCACAACAAATACAAGAACTTGATGTAGAAGCGGATATTTTACTGGAGCCCGCCGCACGTAATACCGCGCCGGCAATCGCTCTTGCGGCGTTTGCCGCTTTATCTCGCAACCCCGATGCGCGTCTTTTGGTTCTCCCTGCTGATCACCTTATCAGCGATAAAGGCAGCTTTACCGAGGCTGTGATAGCGGCCAATAAGTCGCTCAATGATCAGCTTCTGGCTTTTGGTGTGGTCCCCAAATATGCGGAGACAGGATACGGCTATATTGAAGCGAGTTCTTACGGTGAACTTTCCGCTATATCGGCCTTTCATGAAAAGCCTTCTTTAGATCGAGCACAGGAGTATCTGGAGGCGGGTAATTACTACTGGAATAGTGGTATGTATTTGTTCCCCGCGCAGCTGTTTTTACGTGAGTTGAATTCGCTGGAGCCTTCGCTGTATATCGCTGTCCGCGAGTCCTATGAGGCGAGATATACGGATCTGGATTTTATTCGTGCGGGGGAGGAGGCATTTAAGCGCGCAAAGAATATCTCTGTCGATGTCGCGGTGATGGAGCGTACCCAGCGTGGTATGGTTATGCCTTATGTTGGCGATTGGAGTGATGTGGGAAGCTGGGACTCAGTGCACCAAACGCAGCCACAGGATGACGATGGCAATGTTTGTATTGGCGATGTTCTGTTGGAGCAAACTCATAATTCATACATCAACACATCCAATCGACTGGTGGCTGCGGTTGGCGTAGATAACCTTGCGGTTATTGATACGCCAGATGCACTTTTGGTGATGAATCGCACTCACTCTCAAGACGTCAAAAGTATTGTTCAGCAGTTAAAGCAATTGGGCCGCACAGAGCATCGAATACCCCAGCATAGCTATCGACCCTGGGGCAGCGTAGAAACGGTCAATCTGGGCAAGCAATATCAAATTAAGCATGTAATGATAAAGCCTGGCGGAGTTATCGCACTACAGGTACATCAATATCGCTCTGAACACTGGGTGATCGTAAGTGGCACGGCCGAGGTTAACTTGGCAGGTGAAGTGTGTACTTTTTCTGAAAATGATTCAGTGCATATCCGCTCGGGGGATGTGCACTCAATTAAGAATATTGGTTCTGATGTGTTAGAGATCATTGAGGTTCAGACAGGCACATTTATCGATGAGGCCGATGTTGTGCGCTTTACTAACAATTACCTGACGTAGATGGCCAGTAAGCCAGTGAAAGTTCTCGTTACCGGGGCCGATGGCTTCGCCGGTAACCACATTGTCAAACGACTTCGTAAGTCGGGTTATGCTGTGATCGCAGCCTCGCGCAATCAGCACGGTGACGATCCACTGACCACCGACGCATACGGCTTGTCGAGTATATCCTCGGTTGCAGAGTGGTCCGAGAGGCTGGCAGGCTGTGATGCCATTGTTCACGCTGCGGGCAAAGCCCATGTGTTTGGTTCGCCCGGTGAGGATGCTGCTACTTTTCATGACGCCAACGTTGTTTTCACTGAAAAGCTTGCTCAAGCAGCGGTTAACGCCGGGGTGAAAAGATTTATTCAGCTAAGCTCAGTTAGCGTTTACGCAGTGGACCCGCTCTCGGAGTTGACCGAAAGTTGCAGCCTCAACCCAAGCACTGAGTATGGTCGTTCAAAGCTAGCCGCCGAAAAAGTCCTGCAAAAAACTCTAGATCCTTGCAGTATTCAATACATAATTTTGCGTATGCCACTCGTTTACGGCGTCGGTGCGAAAGGCAATATGCGGCGTCTGTTACGACTTGTGAGTCGTGGCTATCCATTGCCGTTGGCGAATGTGCATAACCGTCGCACAATGCTAAGTGTTAATAACCTAACGGCGTTTATCGATCATGCCTTAACTTCAATGATTACTGAGTCGGGGCATTTTAACTTGGCAGACCCAGAGTCTTTGGCTACACCTGAGATTTTACGGTGCCTCGCGAGTGGCTTGCAGTGCAAGCCTCGACTGTTTCCTTTTCCGCAAAGTTTTTTGCAAGGTGTGCTGGCGTTGAGCGGACGGGCGAGCGTGTATCATAAGCTCTGTGGGTCTTTGACAGTCGATACTGGCAATTTAACACGCGTGTTTCAATGGCAGCCGCCATTGTGCGCCAGGGATGAGCTGATCGCCATGGCACGGGAATTTAACGCTGATGGCGGTTGGTCATGATGTTTGACTTGCTGGATTTTGTTGCGCTGTTAGTCGCCTTTTTGTCCGCCTATGGCTTGACGGGCGTCATTCGTCGTTACGCACTGGCTAGAGATATTATCGATGTGCCCGGCAGTCGCAGCTCCCATATACAAACCACTCCGCGCGCTGGTGGGGCGTCTATAGTTGCAGTGGCGTTAGCAGCCTGTGGCGCGGGCTTCTGGGCGGACCGTGTCACTTTTCCTGGGGTCTTACTGGTGCCCCTAGTGCTAATTGCGGTGGTGGGGCTTGTCGACGATATAAAAAATGTGTCCGCTTTTAAGCGTCTGTGTGTGCAATTGCTTGCCGCTGCATTTATTGTTTATTTTTTTCCGCTGCCCGAGCTGGCCTTGCCTGGCATAATTTTGCCTCCATTGTTGGTTAGCTGTCTCGCGTTGATTGCGGTTGTTTGGTCCGTCAATCTGTTTAATTTTATGGATGGCATAAACGGCATTGCTTCGCTGCAAGCTGTCTTTGTTTTTCTTGGGTTTGCAATATTGGTGGCGACTGCGGCGCCGGAGGCTAATATATCTCCCGGTTATTGGCTGCTATTGGCAGCAGCCTGTGTGGGTTTTCTACTGTGGAATTTCCCTGTGGCGAAAATTTTTATGGGGGACTGCTGCAGCGGTTTTTTAGGGTTGATGGTGGCGTTGGGGTTGATAGACTTGCTGTGTATATCGCAAAGGCTGTTTGTTGCCGGGCTTATTCTGCACGGGGTGTTTATTATCGATGCGACTGCTACGCTTTTAGTCCGCTTGTTTACGGGTGAGCAAGTACAAAGCGCCCATCGAGATCACGCTTACCAAAAAGCGTCTAGGTATTTTGATAGTCATACCAAGGTCACTCTGGGTGTTGCAGCGTTGAACTTTTTTTGGCTTGCGCCCTGGGCGCTGTTGGTAGCTCTCTCGGTTGTCCCGGGCTGGCTCGGATTGCCGCTGGCTTACCTTGCGCCGCTGGGTTTGGCGCTTTGCTTTAAAGCGGGTATTAAAACGGCTTAGCACCTAGGGCCTGTTAACACTAATTAAACGCAGCCTGTTGCGACTAAAAATTTGCCAATCAAGGCGCGAGGAGAGTGGTTTGGTTATTCCAAATGAACGACGAGCAAAGCTTACCGCATCCTGCTCTCGCGCCTCACCTGCGTCCATGCAGGCGACGCAGAGTGGCGGATTTTTAGCCGCAACCCGAAGGGCTGGAGCCAGTTTTGCCCCCAGCGTTGTTGCCGATCGCTTATTTGGAATACCAAACTGCGCTCACGACGCCTAGCTGGAGACAAAACTGGCTTCCAGCAGGCGCATTTAATTAGTGTTAACAGGCCCTAGGCTATTTGATCACCCGTAATTTCGCGGTATTGGTCTTATGCAGCCAAACAGCATCCCCCAGCTCCTCCTCTGAGGTGTAGCCGGTCGGGGCCAGCATGAGTAAATCGCGCACTTTATCGCATGAGTATTCATGGCAGGCTTTATCCAGCTCATCCAGTACCGCTTTGGTTTCTAGCCAGGGCATGGCGTATTCCTCGGCCCGCATAATTCGATCGTGCATCGTGCCCGAGACATTGTTGCCGATCAGCAGCTCTTCATATAGCTTTTCTCCGGGGCGCAGACCGGTGTAGGTAATTTCTATATCGCCATCCGGATGGGTGTCTGTTTTCACGCTGAGCCCGGAGAGGTGAATCATTCGTTTGGCAAGATCCACGATACGTACCGGCTCGCCCATGTCCAGAACCAGTACGTCACCCCCGGTACCCATTGAGCCCGCCTGAATAACAAGCTCTGCCGCCTCTGGGATGGTCATAAAGTAGCGGATGATTTCTGGGTGGGTGACGGTAACTGGTCCGCCGACTTTTATTTGCTGGCGAAAAAGTGGCACAACAGAGCCTGAGGAGCCCAATACATTGCCAAAACGAACCATAGTAAAACGGGTATTGGTTTGCCGCAGTGAAAGGCCCTGCAGTACAAGCTCTGCCATTCGTTTGGATGCCCCCATAATATTTGTGGGCCGGACAGCCTTGTCCGTCGATACCAGCACAAAGGATTCCACTCCGGCTCGAATGGCAGCTTCGGCCGTGTACCAAGTGCCGTAAACATTGTTGCGCACGCCTTCGACGATATTGTGCTCTACCAGTGGTACATGTTTGTAAGCGGCGGCGTGATAAACCGTCTGGACCGAGAAGGTTTTCATGATGGTCTCGACCCTGTGCTCTTTTTGCACTGAGCCGAGCAGGGGGGTAACTTCTACTGTTAAATTTGCCTGCGTAATAATTTGCTGCAGCTCTGCTTCGAGCCGGTACAAGCTGAATTCGTTCAGTTCAAAAAGCACGATACGGCGCGGTTTCTGGCGAACAATCTGGCGGCATAGCTCGCTGCCGATAGAGCCTCCAGCGCCGGTTACCATTACTACCTTGCCGGTAATACAGGCACTGAGAAGCTCGCTGTTCGCTTTAACTGGGTCGCGGCCCAGCAAATCCTCGATATCCACGTCGCGAATATGCTCAATACGGGCGCGGCCGCTGATTAAATCGGGTATCGCGGGCGCGGTTTGTACAGTGACACCGAGCGGTTCAAGACCTTTAATAATCTCGGCGCGGCGCGAATGAGGGGTATTACCCAGTGCCAAGAGAACACGGGTTGCACTGTATTTGCGGATGATCTGGGGCAGTTCGGCGGGGCTTTGCACGCGTATGTTGGCAAATACCGAGCCCTGCCGGGATAAATCATCGTCGACAAAGGCTACAACTTTGTAATTGGTCGCTTTCAAGGCTAAGCGCAACTGGTGGCCTGTATAGCCGGCACCGTAGACGATTACGGGTTCTTTACTGCCTAGTTTTTGCCCATTGAGTACCATTACAATGTGGTGAACGAGCAGTCGAGGCCCCCCCAATAAAATAAGTGCCACGGTCAAGTATATAAAGGGCACCGAACGGGGTATGAAAGAGTGTGTAAAAAAGCTGCCGACTGCGAGAATAAGGGCTGAGAAGCAGGTGCCAAGAAATACGGTGTTCAAGGCCTGGGGGGTCATGTAGCGCAAGATGGCGCGATACATACCCATCTTAATAAAGGCCCCCAAAGTAAACACGATGGTAATGGCAAGGGTTGCCAGTTCGCGCTCGGTAATGGGGATATTAAAGCTGCCAAGGCGCAGGCAGATGGCGACATAAAGCGACAGCGTAATGGCCAGAGAGTCGTAAGCTAATGAAATTAATCGCTTAGTCGTGCGGGAGGACTCGAAAAGGGTTTTCAGCATGCCGATTAGCCTTGATGTGGGTATCACGCGACTGTTTCCTTACAAGCTGCATTATACGGTATTCACGCTCAGAGAGTGAGATCGAGTTTTCAGTTTTTACTATTATTCAACGGCTTATCTTTTAAAGCTGTTTTAAATTGTTACCAGTCGGAGCCAAATTAACACTTGCCTGGCCTGAAAATGCTTGGTAAAGTTCGCGCCCAGTTGCCCGAGCGTGTTTTCAGTGCGGGTGATCTGTCTCTCTGTACGACCGTAGCTCAGCTGGTTAGAGCACCACCTTGACATGGTGGGGGTCGGTGGTTCGAGTCCACTCGGTCGTACCAATTCTCTTTTTATTTCATTGTCTTACGCTTGTTATCTAGACTTTGCCTAAAGTCCAGATTTTTACTCCTGAGCGCTTGAATTTTGCCATCTTGCCCCCCATCTACTGAACCGGATATGAATAGCCGCCAGGCGGCATTGTGTTTGTGTACAGGAGTCTCAAAATGACGGTAGAAGCGCAAAAAGAAACCCGTGGCTTTCAAACAGAGGCCAAACAGCTTTTACACTTGATGATCCACTCGCTTTACTCCAATCGAGAGATTTTTTTGCGCGAGCTGGTTTCTAACGCCTCGGATGCGGCCGATAAGCTGCGTTTTGCGGCGGTTAAAGATGACAGCCTCTACGAAGGCGACAGCGATTTGAAAGTGCGTGTTGATGTTGATAAGGATGCCAAGTTGATTACTATCAGCGACAATGGTATCGGCATGAACCGTGAAGATGTGATTGAAAATCTCGGTACGATCGCGAAGTCCGGTACGGCGGCTTTTATGCAAAATCTCACCGGGGACGATAAAAAAGACGCGCAGTTGATCGGTCAGTTCGGGGTCGGTTTTTACTCCTCATTTATTGTAGCAGACAAGGTGGTGGTAACCACTCGTAAAGCCGGTGAAGATGCCTCTCAGGGCGTCCGCTGGGAGTGTGATGGAGAAGCCGAATTCGTCATCGAAAATATCGAAAAGGCCTCTCGCGGCACTACCATTGAGCTGCACCTGAAAAGCGACGCTCACGAGTTTGCCGACGATTGGCGATTGCGTTCGATCATCAAAAAGTACTCAGATCACATTGCCATCCCGATCGTGATGGAAAAAGAAGTGCCCGCGCAAGAGGAGGGCGAAGAGCCCTCCCGCGAAGAAGAGGTGGTCAATACCGCTACCGCCATGTGGACGCGCTCGCGCTCGGAAATTTCCGATGAAGAGTATAAAGAGTTTTATAAGCATGTCAGCCACGATTATGCCGAGCCGCTTACCTGGAGTCATAACCGGGTTGAGGGTAAACTCGATTACACCAGCTTGTTGTACATTCCCGCTAAGGCGCCTTTTGATTTGTACAATCGCGACGGCGCGCGCGGCTTAAAGCTCTACGTACAGCGCACCTTTATCATGGACGACGCCGAGCAATTTTTGCCGTTGTATCTGCGTTTTGTAAAAGGTGTGGTGGACTCCAATGACCTCTCGCTGAACGTGTCGCGGGAAATTCTGCAAAAAGATCCAAACATCGACTCCATGCGTTCAGCGCTCACCAAGCGCGTATTGGATATGTTGGCCAAGCTCGCCAAGAATGAGCCAGAAAAGTATGCCGAGTTCTGGAAAGAGTTTGGCGAGGTATTGAAAGAAGGGCCGGCAGAAGATTTTGCCAACCGCGAAAAAATTGCCAAGCTGCTGCGCTTTGCCAGCACCCATACCGATACCGCAGAGCAATCTCAGTCGCTGGATGATTATCTCGGCCGTATGAAAGAGGGGCAGGATAAGATTTACTATATCGCTGCCGAAAATCACAATACCGCCAAGAATAGCCCCCATCTCGAGGTTTTTCGCAAAAAGGGTATTGAAGTGCTGCTGTTGTCAGACCGCGTCGATGAGTGGTTAATGAGTCATTTGGCCGAGTTTGACGGTAAGACCCTGCAGGATGTCGGTAAAGGCGAACTTGACCTGGGCGAGCTGGATAACGAAGAGGACAAAGAAGCGAAAGAAAAGACCGCCGAAGCCATGAAGCCTTTAATCGAGCGTGCGCAAAAAGCTCTGGGTGATAAGGTGGCCGAGGTGCGCGTTACACACCGCCTTACAGAGTCTCCTGCATGCGTAGTGGTACCCGAGCATGAGATGGGAGCGCAAATGCGCCGCTTGCTGGAGTCTGCTGGCCAGGCAGTTCCCGAGTCCAAGCCAATCTTCGAGCTGAACCCCGAGCATCCACTGGTGCAAAAGCTTGATCTGGAACAGGATGAAGACCGCTTTGCGGATCTGACCGAAGTGTTATTCGATCAGGCCAACCTCGCTGAGGGCGCTCATCTGGCGGACCCTGCCGCTTACGTACAGCGTTTAAATAAATTGTTACTTGAATTAAGTAACGGTTAACCAAACATAAAAAAGCCGGGCAACTGCCCGGCTTTTTTATGTGCGGCTTTTTATGCACGGCTTTTCATGTACCCTTCATAGTCGGGTACGGCGCGCTCAAATTCCTGCTTAAACAGTGGCGAGGCCACCATAAAGTCGGCGCTGATAATATTGCAAGCGACCGGAACATTCCACACCGCCGCGATTCTGAGCAAAGCTTTTACATCCGGGTCGTGGGGCATAGGCTCAAAAGGGTCCCAGAAAAAAATCAGAAAATTAACCTTGCCCTCAGTGATGAGAGAGCCGACCTGCTGATCGCCGCCCAAAGGCCCGCTAATCAGCTTGTTAATCTCAAGCCCGGTTGCCTTATTAATCACTGTACCGGTGGTTCCGGTCGCATACAGAGTATGCTTGCTAAGTTCTTCGGCATGGGTTTCACACCAGCGCACAATGTCGGGTTTTTTGTTGTCGTGTGCCACCAGGGCAATTGTTTTGCTGCTGGGCAGGGTAATGTTTTTATATTGCATAATCAGATCCGTATTAACTGGAGATGCGTCCCAGTATATTGTCCATCATCCGGGTTGTCAGGATGCGTTTTAAGTAACCCATGAGGTAGGTGGGGAAGGTCACGTAATAGCGCGGTTTGGGGCGTTTCGCGTGCAAGGCGTGGCTGAGTTTTTTGTAAACCGCTTCTGGCCCCAGGGTGAATTTGGAGGCCGGGCCCGGCTTGGATAGGCGGTTTACCGCGGCGGCGTATTTAAAGCCATGCCTGCTGCTATTAAAGTCAATGTTCTGCTCCAGTGCTTTAAGGGCGTTTTTACGAAAGTCGCTTAAAATGGGGCCGGGCTCTATCAGACTCACGTGAATATTCGTATCGGCCAATTCCAGTCGTAAAGTGTCGGTAATGCCTTCCAAAGCAAATTTGCTGGCGTTGTAGGCGCCGCGAAAAGGCATGGCGGCAAAGCCGAGTACGGAGCTGTTGTGAACGATTCTACCGTGACCTTGCTGGTGCATGACCTTAATGACTTCGTTGGTCAGTTCACACCAGCCGAAAAAGTTGGTTTCAAATTGTTTGCGCAAGGTGTCGCGACTTAAATCTTCTACCGCACCTGGCTGACCGTAAGCGCCGTTATTAAATAGTGCGTCTAACGTGCCGCCAGTGATACTCAGGGTTTTCCGTAGTGCTGACAGAATGCTCTCGCTGCTCGATACATCTAGCTGAATGCAGGTGAACCCTTCGGCTTGCAGGCGGCTTACATCGGTTGGATTGCGACAGCTGGCAATGACCTGCCAGCCATCTCGGGCAAGCGCCTTGGCACAGTAGTAGCCGATACCTGTCGAGGCGCCGGTAATTAAAATACTCTTCGATTCGCTGCTCATTTTATTTGGCCTATAAAAAAGCCCACCGACGGGTGGGCTTTTAAATTCAAGTTAACCGGTAAATTACACGGCTACATTTTGAATTTCAACGGCAGCGATGCGCTTACCTTCATCCGCTGATTTTTGGTATTCCTCAATCTCGTTGAAGTTGAGGTAGCGGTAGATATCGGCGCTCATGCTGTCGAGCTTGCTGGCGTAGCTTAAATACTCTTCCGGCGTTGGAATCTTACCCAAAATTGCCGCAACGGCAGCCAGCTCAGCAGAGCCCAGATACACCCCGGCGCCCTGGCCTAAACGGTTGGGGAAGTTGCGGGTAGAGGTGGATACCACGGTAGAGTTAGGTGCAACGCGAGCCTGGTTACCCATGCACAGCGAACAACCCGGCATCTCGGTGCGGGCACCTTTGCGGCCGTAGATGTTGTAGTAGCCTTCTTCCATTAACTGGTGCGCATCCATTTTGGTGGGTGGCGCAATCCACAGACGGGTGGACAGTTCTTCTTTGGCGGCATCCAGCAGCTTACCAGCGGCGCGGAAGTGACCGATGTTGGTCATGCACGAACCGATAAATACTTCGTCGATCTTGGTGTTCTGCACATCCGACAGGGTTTTCACATCATCGGGATCGTTCGGGCAAGCCAGAATAGGCTCTTTGATTTCTGCCAGGTCGATCTCGATTACAGCGGCGTATTCGGCGTCGGCGTCCGCTTCCATCAGTTCCGGGTTTTCCAGCCATTCTTCCATTTTCTGGGCGCGGCGCTCCAGAGTGCGAACATCGCCGTAGCCTTGTTCGATCATCCAGCGCAGCATCACAATGTTGGACTTCAGATACTCGATGATTGGCTCTTGGTCCAGCTTAATGGTACAGCCAGCCGCAGAGCGCTCGGCCGAGGCATCAGAGATTTCGAAAGCCTGCTCTACTTTTAGCTTGGGTAGACCTTCTACTTCAAGAATGCGGCCAGAGAAGATGTTCTTCTTGCCTTTTTTCTCAACGGTGAGCAGGTCTTGCTTGATGGCGTAGTAGGGGATGGCGTTCACCAGGTCACGCAGGGTGATGCCGGGCTGCATCTCGCCTTTAAAGCGAACCAATACCGATTCGGGCATATCCAGCGGCATTACGCCAGTGGCGGCGGCAAAAGCTACCAGACCAGAGCCGGCGGGGAAGGAAATGCCCAGCGGGAAGCGGGTGTGCGAGTCGCCACCGGTGCCCACGGTGTCGGGCAGCAACATACGGTTCAGCCAGCTGTGGATAATACCGTCGGCCGGACGCAGAGAAACACCGCCACGATTCATGATGAAGTCGGGCAGGGTGTGCTGAGTGTCGATGTCAACGGGCTTGGGGTAGGCGGCTGTGTGACAGAAAGACTGCATGGTCAGGTCGGCTGAGAAGCCGAGGCAAGCCAGATCTTTCAGCTCATCGCGAGTCATTGGGCCGGTGGTGTCCTGTGAGCCCACGGTGGTCATTTTGGGCTCGCAGTAGGTGCCGGGGCGGATGCCTTCGGTACCGCAGGCGCGGCCTACCATCTTCTGCGCCAGGGTGTAGCCTTTGCCGGTGTCGGCGGGCTGCTCAGGCAGACGGAAGACATCGGTAGCGGGCAAGTTGAGAGAGGCGCGAGCTTTAGCCGTGAGGCCGCGACCAACGATCAGGGGAATACGGCCGCCGGCTTGCACTTCATCCAGCAGGACTTGCGATTTCAAGTCAAATTCGCAAATGACATCGCCGGTTTCGGCGTTGAGGATTTTGCCCTCGTAAGGGCGAACATCGATCACATCGCCAGTATTTAAGTCATCAACGGGGGCTTCAAACACCAGTGCGCCAGCGTCTTCCATAGTGTTGTAGAAAATCGGCGCGACTTTACCGCCAATGCATACGCCGCCGGTGCGCTTGTTGGGAACGCCGGGAATATCTTCGCCGATGTACCACAGTACCGAGTTGGTGGCTGACTTACGCGAAGAGCCGGTGCCCACAACGTCACCCACGAAGGCTAGCGGATGGCCTTTGGCTTTCAGTTCGTCGATCTGTTTGATGGGGCCGATGTTGCCTTCATCATCTGGAGTGATGCCGTCGCGGCTGTTTTTGTACATGGCCAGCGCGTGCAGTGGGATGTCGGGGCGGGACCAGGCGTCCTGCGCCGGTGACAGATCATCGGTGTTGGTTTCACCGGTGACTTTGAATACGGTCAGTTTGGTGCTTTCTGGCACTTTTTTGCGCGAGGTAAACCACTCGGCATCGGCCCAGGACTGTAAAACTTCTTGAGCGTGTTTGTTACCGGCCTTGGCCTTGTCTTCAACGTCGTGGAAGGCGTCGAACATCAGCAGGGTGTGTTTCAGCTCGGTGGCAGCCAGTGGTGCCAGGGTCTCGTCGTCCAGCAGCTCTACGAGAGTTTCGATGTTGTAACCACCGTGCATCAGGCCCAGCAGTTCAACGGCTTTGGGTTTATCAATCAGGGGGGATTGGGCTTCGCCTTTGATTAGTGCGCTTAAAAACGCCGCTTTTACATAGGCTGCCTCGTCAACGCCCGGTGGCACACGTTCGCTGATCAGCTCTAACAGAAACTGTTCTTCTCCAGCGGGAGGGTTTTTTAACAGTTCAACCAGGTCGGCGACCTGTTCTGCGGATAAAGGTTTTGCGGGCACGCCTTGGGCAGCGCGTTCGGCAACATGGTTGCGGTAGGCTTCAAGCACGATTGTGATCCTCTGATTGTATTTGAATTACTCCGTCGGCAGGATCGCTGCTTTGGAGGCTATCCATGACCCACATGGATGATACCCGGGCCTGTCACTCGGCCCTGCGGGCTAATCGGGCGCGAATTATACCTTATCGGGCCCTCCCTGTTAACTTGTGTGGTTTTTCTGCTGGTAGCGCAAACATTCTCTGCTAGAATGGCGCGCCTGGCCACGCGACTAAGAGAGATAAAAAATGAAGAGATGCTTCCCGGTTACTGTAATGTTGATGACTGCAGCGTGTAGCTTTGCGGATCGACCTGAAGAAGCCAGAACCCAGATCAGTCCAGTCTGTGAGGGGGATTTAGGCATGGCGCCTGCCGGAGCGCTCAGTGCCCGGCGAATTGATATAGCGGATAATGCCGCTGCGGGTCTCTATGAAGGGCCGGTGTGGATTGACGACGCCCTGTATTTTTCTCATTTTCTGTTTAGCGAAGGCTTCCCCTCTAAAATCCTAGCCTATGATGGCGAAACACTTTCGGTAGCCCTAGAAGATTCCGGCTCCAATGGGTTGGCGCGGGATCGGCAGGGTAATATCCTGGCGGGTACGCACAAATATAAAGCCGTGTCGCGCTACGACCGTGAAACCTGGCAGCGCAGTGATGTCGCCTCGCAGTACGCGCAAGAGGTATTTAACTCCCCCAATGATTTAACCCAGGCGCAAGATGGCACCTTGTATTTTACCGATCCGGATTTTCAGCGCGCCGCTGCCCCGGGAGGCCAGACTTTAACCGGTGTTTATCGGGTAAAAGACGGGGAGGTTACGCTGATAGACAGCAGCATCCAAAACCCCAACGGCATTTCGCTTTCGCCGGATGAAAAAACTCTTTACGTCGCTGGAGGCGGTAAAGATGGATTTGTGCGTCGCTACGACCTCACAGCGCAGGAGCCAAAAGCAGCCGGACATTTGCTGGATGATGTAGAGGTGCCCGATGGCATGGCAGTCGATTGTCTGGGCAATGTCTATGTCACTGAGCATGTTGCGCAGCGTGTTCGGGTGGTAAACCCTGAAGGTGAAGTTATCGCCACTATTGCTCTGGATGCCAATGTCACCAATGCCGCCTTCGGTGGACCGGATGGGAAAACTTTGTATATCACCGGCGCCGGTTCGCTGTGGCAGGTAGATTTGGCGGTCAAAGGCCTGCCTTACTAGCCGCTGCTGATGTAGAATACTGGCTCACTTGCCGCACCGCTGTACAGTTATGCCCGTATTTAAACCCGTAAAAACACCTTGTGTTGGTATCTGCTCGACCGGTATTGGCGATAGCGTCTGCCGCGGCTGCAAGCGTTTTTCTCACGAGGTTATCCACTGGAATGCCTACAGTCAGGAGCAGCGGCGAATTATTGCCAATCGCCTGGAATCGTATCTTACTCAAGTGGTGGCCAATCGTATTCGTGTGCTCGACGAGACATTGCTGTTAACGCAGATACGTCACCAACAAATTCAGTTCAAGCCAGAACAAAGTCCCGAATGTTGGGTGTTTGATTTGCTGCGCGCAGGCGCAAGCCAGATAGACGACCTGCAGCCCTATGGCCTTGAGCTGATGCCCGCGTGGCGTGGGACGTCGCTGGTGACGATTCGCGACGATATCGACAAAGATTTTTATGCTCTGTCGTGCGCCTACTACGACCGATACATAGCCCCAGGGCTTATTGCCTCCGACGCCTAATATGATTGATTTATCTGAAATTAAAGCCTTTTTACGCTGCGAAACTCCGGACAGCTGGGTCGACAATGCACTGCAGCATCCCGCGCTGATGCTGCTGGACCATGCCAACTGCGAGAAAAAAGCCGCCTCTACAGCGATTCATTTAATGTATCGCTATGTTTCCGACTTTGAGCTGCTAAACAAAATGTCGCGTTTGGCCCGCGAAGAGCTGCGTCATTTCGAGCAGGTAATTGCGATTATGGAGAAGCGGGGCATAGCTTATGAGCAAATTACCGCCTCGCGCTATGCCGCCGAATTGCGTAAGCCGGTGCGCACCCATGAGCCGGGCCGGTTAATTGACACCCTGATTGTGGGCGCCATTATCGAGGCGCGCTCGTGCGAGCGTTTTGCCAAGCTCGCGCCGCATTTGGATGACGAACTGCAAAGTTTTTACGTTTCGCTGTTAAAGTCTGAAGCGCGACACTTTAAGGATTATCTAACCCTGGCGCAAAAGGCGGCCGGGAGTGATTCCATTGAAGACAGGGTGAATGAGTTTCTAACGCTGGAGCGTCAACTGGTTGAGGGTGGGGATTCCGAGTTTCGCTTTCACAGCGGTCCGGTTGCGGGAAAACAGGCTAACGGCTAGTGCCGTTAGCCTTGCAGCTTAGGCGCGACGGCGAAACAGCGGTTGCTGCTGGTCTACACCGGCTTGATAGAACTCGGTAAAGTCCTGCAGTGATTGCTTAGCTTTTTCCAAGTCGATGGTTTCGTCGTCAAAACGAAAGGCGTTGACTCCGCAGCGCGATAAATAGCACATTTGGTCGCGAATAAAGCTCCCAACGGCGCGCAGCTCGCCGCTAAAGCCAAAGCGCTCGCGAACCAGGCGCGCGGTAGAGAAAGCGCGGCCGTCCATAAAGGCGGGGAGGTTCACCGCTACCAGCGGCAGCTGTTTGGCATCGTCGCCCAGGTCGAACGCACTTTCATCGCTGTCGAGCCACACGCCGATATCATCGCGTGCTTGCAATTGTTCGCGTTGTGCTTGCCAGACGCTTAGTGGAACGATCACTTGGCCCGCCGGTACGTTTACCTCAGCGGCATCGCCCTCGGGTTTGTCCAGGCGCGTCCAGGTGTCGTCAATAATGGCGCCGTCTTTAACTAGCTTTGGCATAAACGCGCTCCTTAAATGGGGCGATACCAATACGGTTGTAGGTATCGATAAACAGTTCTTCTTCGGTACGGTTTTCCAGGTACACATTCACCAGGTTTTGTACCACGCCAGGCATTTGCTCAGCTTCGAAAGCAGGGCCTAACACCTTGGCCAGTGAGGCTTCGTTGCCCGCGTTGCCGCCCAGCATCACCTGGTAAAACTCTTGCCCTTTTTTGTCTACACCGAGCACGCCGATATGACCCACATGGTGATGGCCGCAAGCGTTCATACAGCCGGATATGTTCAAGTCCAGATCGCCCAGGTCGTATACATAGTCCAAGTCGGTGAACTGGCGCTGGATGGCCTCGGCGATAGGAATGGACTTGGCGTTGGCCAGCGAGCAGAAATCGCCACCGGGGCAGCAGATAATGTCGGTGAGTGTGCCAATGTTGGGTGTGGCAAAACCGGCTTCTTTTGCCGCTTGCCACAGCTCCAGCAAGTCTGTTTTGCGCACATCGGCCAGCACCACGTTTTGCTCGTGGGTGGTGCGCACCTCGCCAAAGCTGAAGCGCTCCGCTAAATCGGCGATGCGTTCCAGTTGCGCGTCAGTTAAATCGCCGGGGGCGATGCCGGTGGGCTTAAGCGACAGGGTAACAGACGCATAACCCGCAACACGGTGCTGACGCACGTTGCGCATTAACCATTTCGAGAAAGGTACGTTCTCGCCGGCCTGCTGATCCAGCTGCGCCTGGGCGCTGGCATCATCCAGTGTGGCGTAGTCCGGTTCGGTAAAGTACGACTTGGCACGCACAATATCTTCATCGCGCAAGGTGCTGGGGGCGTCTTTTAAGTGCTCCCATTCTTTTTCTACCGCCTCGGCGAAATTCTCGGGGCCCATGGCGCGGACCAGAATTTTGATACGGGCCTTGTACTTATTGTCGCGACGACCGTGCAAGTTGTAGACCCGCAAAATTGCCTCGAGGTAGGTAAGAATGTGCTCCTGGGGCAGGTATTCGCGAATAACGCTGCCGATTACCGGGGTGCGGCCCAAGCCGCCGCCCACCAGCACTTTAAAGCCAATGGCGCCGGCGCCATTTTTAACCAGCTGCAAGCCTATGTCGTGTACCTGAATTGCGGCGCGATCCATTTGCGAGCCAGATACCGCGATCTTGAATTTGCGCGGTAAGAAGGCGAACTCTGGGTGGAAGCTGGACCACTGGCGAATAATTTCGCAGTAAGGGCGCGGGTCCACCACCTCGTCCGGCGCAACGCCGGCGAATTGGTCTGAGGTGACGTTGCGAATACAGTTGCCGCTGGACTGGGTGCCGTGCATTTCTACTTCGGCCAGCTCGGCGAGAATATCCGGCACCTGCTCCAGGGCGGGCCAGTTATATTGAATGTTCTGCCGGGTGCTGACGTGGCAGTAACCTTTGTCATAGTCCCGGGCGATGCGCGCCAGCCGACGCAGCTGAGTGCTGTTGAGCATGCCGTAAGGCACGTTAATCCGCAACATAGGGGCCAATCGCTGTACGTAAAGGCCGTTTTGCAGGCGCAGCGGCAGGAACTCGGCTTCGCTTAAATCGCCGGCCAGGTAGCGCTCGGTTTGATCGCGGAACTGTGCCACACGCTGGCGCAGAATCTCGTGGTCATACTGGTCGTAAATATACATAAATCATTTACCATAGCTGAAAAAGCCCGGGCAGGGCGTCGCAGGCGCGCAAGGATACAGCAAAACGCGCCCTGCCGCGAGGCCCGGAGAGCGGCAAGGTATCAAGTTAGAACCCGGGTTTGAACGAATATATTTTACTATCTTTAAATCTTGTAGTTATAAATAGCGTAATAGGGTTGAATGCTTGGCTCGGGTGGTATATAAGAAGCTCTACTTAGGATGAAACGGCATAGGATGCAATTGAACCTACTTTAAATCTTCAAGACTGGGGAATAAAAATAATGAACGAACAGATTGAAATGCAAGAGCAGGGCGACAGTGTGGCAGATGCCATTGCGGCCGTGTCCCTGATCGCCATCTTTGTCGTGACCTGTATTTTTTGGATCAGCGGTCAATAACCGGCCCTCGATCCTAAAGCCACAAAAGCCGCCAGCTGGCGGCTTTTGTGTGTCTGGCCCAGCAAAAAAAGTCCCCGTCAGGCAAGCGAGCCCGCTAGCAGCCGGTTAACCAGAAAGATAAGCCCGCCAATAAAAAGACCGGTAAAAACAATTCCAGCCACTACGTAGGCTATAAGGTTGCCCTGGGTAAAGTCGCGTTCGCGGTTTTTGTTGCTTTGCACCCCCACGGCAGCCGCCAGGGTACTAACTACTATTTGCCATAAACTGGGGGCCCGTTTGTTGGCCTTCTGCTGTGAACGGTCGTCCACCGCTGTCTCTGGTTGCTGCGGCTTTTGCTTCTCAATCATGTCTTTTCGACTCTTGTTTTTGGTTTATGTTGTTATCCGCTAAAATGGCAAGTTTTGAGGATAACAGCTCATTTCCATGAATACACCAGCAGGGAAGACCCCCGTCAACGAGCTGGCGATTTTGCCGCCTTGCTCTGAAGAGATCGGCATTTTGCGGCAAGAGTCCGATTTTTTGCTGATCAGCAAGCCCGCTGGCCTGCTGAGTGTTCCAGGGCGACACCCGGACAATCACGACTGTGTTCACACGCGTCTGCTAAAACTCCACCCCGGCTGCAGTATTGTGCACCGGCTCGACTTTGATACCTCCGGTATTATGGTTGTGGCGCTCAACAAGGCGGCCCACGGATATATCGCGAGACAATTTCAGGAGCGCGAAACGTACAAGCTTTATACTGCTGTGGTCGCGGGGCGGTTGGCCGAACCCGAAGGCGAGGTCGATTTACCCATCTCTGCGGACAAACAAAATCGCCCCAAATATAAGATTGACGCCGACACCGGCAAGCCATCAGTTACCCGGTATCGAGCGCAAGCTTTTGATGCGTCGAGTAACAGCAGTCGTGTGTTACTCGAGCCTCTAACCGGTCGCTCCCATCAGCTGAGATTGCATATGGCGGCTTTGGGGCACCCCATTCTGGGGTGTGGCTTTTACGCCGAGCCAGCCATTGCGGCCTTATCTCCCAGGTTGTTGCTGCATGCTACGCGGTTGCGTTTTAAGGCGCCGGGTAGTGGCGAAGTGATTGAGGGGGAGTGTGCGTGTCCGTTTTAACGCGAGCAGTCCGGGGAGAATCACGCTGTGGTTAAGCGGTCCCGTAGCATGACGCCGAGGCGCAAGGTTTATATTTCTCTCGAGCCTCGTGCCTGGCCCTTCGGGATCTCACCGGTGAATCTCGCCATTTGCGGATTAATCCTGTTGTCCATGGTTGGCGCTATTGTGGAGACTGAACCCAGTATTAGTCGGGGGCATGAGCGTCTAATTCGCGCTCTGGAAGTTTTTTTCAGTGGGTTATTTTTCTGTGAATATCTGGCAAGGCTTTGGGTTTGTGTCGAAGATCGTCGCTATCGCCAACCTTTCTTGGGGCGGGCTAAATACGCGTTTACCCCGGCTGCGCTACTCGACTTAATCGCCTGTTTGCCGCTGCTGTTGGGAGTGTCCAGCTCTGAATCACTGCTGCTGCGGTTTGTACGCCTGTTTCGGGTTCTCCGACTGGCCCGCTATGGTCAATTAGCGCGCGCGGTACAGCATGTATTTAAAGCGATTATGCTGCGTCGCTACGAGCTCACTGTCAGCATTATTATTGCGGTCGGTATGATATTAGCCTCATCCACATTGCTGTATTTTGCTGAGCGCGAGGTTCAGCCTGAAGCTTTTGGCAGTATTCCACGTGCTATGTGGTGGGCCATTATTACGTTTACTACCGTGGGTTACGGAGATGTCTATCCGATTACTCAATGGGGCAGGGTGTTTGCCGCGCTAACCGCGCTATCGAGTATCGGCTTGATTGCCATGCCAACAGGTATTCTGGCTTCTGCTTTCAGCGATGCCATGCGCCGCGGGCGGGATGAGATTGTGACCCATACAAAGCACAATAAAATCATTAAATAACCAGCGGTATTTGAACTGGGTTATAAGCTTGTAAGCATCGATTCCAAGGCCGCTCTGGCGAGACAATTTTAATTCTGCGGAAACTAGCGTAAAATACCTGACTAAATTAATCAGGTATAGAGGTTAGATACTTTCGGTTATGCTCAGCGTCGACATTACCCCATCCGCACAAACCTACCTTAAAGGCTTGCTGGACAAACAGGACAACAACGAGGGCATCGGCATTCGTATGTTTGTCGCCAACCCGGGCACGGCGCAGGCCGAGACCTGTATCGCTTACTGTCGCCCCGACGAAGTCAAAGAGGGCGATGTGACTATGGAGCTAGAGGGGTTTAATGCCTACTTTGAAGAGCGCAGTCTGCCATTTTTAAAGGATGCCAAGGTTGATTACTCCGCTGACCGTATGGGCGGGCAGCTGACCATCCGCGCGCCCAATTCCAAAATGCCTCAGGTTACCGACGACAGCCCGCTGGAAGATCGCATTAACTATGTATTGTTCAATGAAGTAAACCCGGGGTTGGCGTCCCATGGCGGGGATGTAAGTCTGGTGGAGGTTACCGACGATAACTACGCGATTCTTCGTTTCGGAGGTGGTTGCCAGGGCTGCAGCGCGGTAGACTTAACCCTGAAAAACGGGGTGGAAGTGGCTTTGATGGATAAGCTGCCGGAGCTTAAAGGCATCCGCGACATTACGGACCATACGGATCGCACCCAAGCTTACTACTAAGAGCCTGTGACAGACAGGCTTATCACAAGGATTTGGAAAGCCGGTTGAATACAAGGTTAACAGTGTTAAAAACTCTTGCGCTGGGTTTGTTACTCGGCCCGGCCACTGCCTTGGCCCAGACGGGCACGGAGTCGTCCGGCTCCGCATGGCCCGCCCCCCCCGAAAGATTGGCCGGTTGGGATTGGCTGCAATTGGACTCCGGCGAGTGGGTCAAAGGTGAAATTATCGGCCTCTACGATAATACGCTCACCTTTGATTCCGATCACTTCGATGAGATGACTCTCGACTGGGATGATGACGTCACTCGGGTATTGTCTGCCCGCAGCATGAGCGTCAGGCTCAGTACAGGCGAGACTGTTTACGGTCCCGTGGTTATCGATGAAGAGTTCCTTAATTTCTCCTCTCCAGTGCAGGCTCAATATCCTCGCTCCTCCATCATAGCTATGACGGTAAAAGGCGATCGGGAGCTGGATCTTTGGCGAACGGAGCTCGGCTTTAGTGGCACTTTGAAAGGAGGAAATGTCGACGAGAAAGGCTACAGCCTTGATTTTGAAGTGGCCCGGCGTACTGCCTTATCCCGCTTGAGCATTGATTATCGTGGCAGCTTCGACGAAACCAGCGGCGTGCAAACACAGGAAAGTCACCGTGCTAACGGACGTTTTGACCGCTTTATTGGTACTTCATTGTATTGGACGCCTGCATATATTGAATACTTCCGAGATCGTTTCCAGAATATCGATACGCGCGTTACCTATGGTGTTTTTATCGGTTACTACATCGCGGATAATAAAACTTTTACCTGGAGCGTGAGTGGCGGCCCTGGCTATCAATATCAAGAATTTACCACTGCGCCTGTGGGACAGGATTTGACCCAAGAGACTCCCGCCTTTCTGGCCGAATCGAATTTAAAGTGGGATATCACCGACGATATTACCTATGAGCTGACCTACCAGCCACAGTTTACCAACGAAGAAACGGGGCGCTATAAGCATTATTTAGAAAGTGGCCTGAAGCTGGATGTTACCGACAAGCTGGCCGTGGACTTTACCTACACGTGGGATAGAACTGAGAAACCTCAAGTGGATGAGGATGGGTTGCTACCGGAAAAAGACGATTACACTATGTCGGTCGGGGTAACTTGGAATTATTAAACTGGCGGGGCATGAAAAAGGCCTGCCAGCAATGCCGGCAGGCCTTTTGCGCTAGGGGTAGCGTTTTTCCAACATGGGTTTGATTTTCTCGCGCATTGAGCGCAGCGCTTTTTCGGTAGCGCTCCAATCAATACAGGCATCGGTAACCGAGACACCGTATTCCAGCTGACTTAAATCGTCCGGAATTTTCTGATTACCAGCACCAATGTTGCTCTCCACCATCAGGCCGATAATGGATTTATTGCCTTCCATAATCTGGTTGGCAACGTTATCCATTACCAGCGGCTGCAGGTTGTGGTCTTTGTTGGAGTTGGCGTGGCTGCAGTCCACCATGATATTGGGCAGCACTTTCGCCTTTTCCAGCTCGTCTTCACACATGGCAACGCTGACAGAGTCGTAGTTGGGTTTGCCGTTGCCGCCGCGCAGAACCACATGGCCGTAGCCATTGCCGCGGGTATGGATAATCGACACCTGACCGTCAGAGTTAATACCCAGAAAACGATGTGGCTTAGAGACCGATTGCAGGGCATTGATGGCCACGGTCAAGCTACCGTCAGTGCCATTTTTAAAACCCACCGCAGAGGACAGGCCGCTCGCCATCTCGCGGTGCGTTTGCGATTCAGTGGTACGCGCACCAATGGCTGACCAGCTGATCAAATCTTGCAAGTACTGCGGCGAAATCGGGTCCAATGCCTCGGTGGCAGTGGGTAAGCCCAATTCGGCAATGTCCAGCAGGAGTTTACGGCCAATGTGCAGCCCTTCCTGAATTTTGAATGAGTCATTCAGATAAGGGTCGTTAATCAGGCCTTTCCAACCCACGGTGGTACGGGGTTTTTCAAAATAAACGCGCATTACAACATAGATGGTGTCGCTGACTTCTTCCGCCAGCTTTTTCAGTCGGGCAGCATAATCCTTGGCCGCCTCGACGTCGTGAATAGAGCAGGGGCCTATCACAACAAAAATACGGGGATCTTTGCGATCGAGAATATTGCGAATGGTAGCGCGGCCTTCGGTAATAACCTTGCGCGCGCTATCGCTCAGCGGCAGTTCGCGTTTTAGCTCTGCCGGAGATATGAGCAGCTCTTGTGAAACGACGTTGATGTCGTCTACCGCTGCATCTTGAGTATCGTGTGACATTGTCTTTGCAGATTTCCTATGTTGTCGTAGTTGCGCGTCTGAAAATCATCAGACGCGCCCATTCTACTGAATTTCAATAGCTTTTTGGTGATGATTTTGCCAATTGCAGATATATCAGGAATCTATGGGTTGAGTAAGATTAATTAAAACTCCAGAAAGTCCAGCGGTGCCGATAACAGCGGGCAATAGATCGCGAGTTTTATCGGGTAGATATGGTCGGCAAATAAGCCTGCGTAGCGCTGCAGTTGCGCACTGTATTGCTCGCGCAGGCGCGCGACCAGCGCCTGCTCAGTCTCGTCTGCAAGTATTTCTGTGGTTTTGTAATCAATAATCCAACGCTCACCTTGGTGGATAAAAGTGCGATCAATTACGTGGCGCCGGTACCCCTTGCTGGAGCCGGGTGCCGGGCTGATATAGCAGGCCTCCACCGCAGCGTCTTGATGACCGCAGTCGAGGATCCAGCGACCCCGATTAGAATTAAGCGCATTGCTAACACACTGTTTTATTCTTGCGATTGCAGCGGCATGTTGCTGCGGCGCAACACCGATGGTCATTAACTGGCTGCGCCACAGCGGCTGCTGTGAGCTGATGTAGCTCTCCGTATCCGGTGGTAATTTGCCACTGGCGAGGGCTTCAAAAACCCGATGGATGACTGTGCCGGTGAGCCTTGCCAGACGAGCTTCAGTAGTTTCCGCGTCGGGTAAGTTGTCATCGTCGTCGGCAAACTCTTTGCCTCTTAGCATCGCCAGGCGCGGGTTATCCATGGCTTCGGGGGGGCGCCAAGCGTCGGGGAGGCGCCTTAATGGTTGTGCCATAGACGCTTGGCTGGATGATTTGGCCGTTGGTTTAGTCGCTAAAAATTTCGCCTGTTGATACAAGTACGGCCAGAGTGAGCTCAGCTGACCGGCGGGGCGCAAGGCATCCGCTGATTGCTCAGGGTCCTGCTTGATGCAGGCGGTCAGGTAGAGGTTGCTGATGGCGCGAGTACAGCCCACGTAAAGCAGGCGGATCGCCTCAAACGCGGATTGCTTTTTCTGCTCGGCGCGCAGGTAATTATAAATTGGCCCTTGGTTCTGTCCTTCGGGCGCGAGCGGCCCCAGCAGCAGTTGCGGCTCACCGATAGCAGAGAGCCTTTCGCGCCACAATAAGAGAGATTTATCATCGCCACGCGAGCGCCGATCGAGGCCGGGAATTATCACCGTGTCGAATTCCAGACCCTTAGATTTGTGCATGGTCATCACCTGCACTCGGGCATCGGCATTGTTAGAGGCGGCATACAGAGATTCAATCGCGCGGCTAAACCCGTCCCAGTCTTCCAGAGTGCCGGCTTTTTCGTATTTATCCAGCAGATCAAAAAATTGGCAGGCGACCGTGTGGTCGTCCTCG